>CALAST010000079.1 GCA_937889225.1 uncultured Lachnobacterium sp.
TGCAATCTGAAACAGTCTATACAGACCGTAGAGGGCTTCAGTTTATGTTGGGACAAATCGTAAGCAATGCTATCAAATACAGCAGCGATAGCCCCATACTCATGATCTCTATGATACATTTGGACACCACAGATGTCCTTTCTGTTGAAGATAACGGTATCGGTGTAAAAAAATATGATCTGCCGTATATTTTTCAAAAGGGCTTTACTGGGGATTCTACTGACAGCAGAAAGAAAGCTACCGGCATAGGGCTTTACCTGACTAAGAAGATGGCTGATGATCTAAACCTTCGTCTGGAAGCAACTTCCCAGTGGGGAAAGGGATTCAAAATGATCATCTTCTTTCCAAAGTAAAAGAGTCAACGGAGGAAAATAAATGATTGAGCTATACAAGGAATTGAAAGGAACGATACTTGATATTGGTGGCGGTGGCGAAGGCGTAATCGGACAGCTTTACGGCGAACAGAATGAATGGTTTGAACTTCTACATAAAATGCAGAAAGGTTTAAGCGGTATACACACAAACTGAAAATCTTTCCTCAAGATTCTTACGAGCCATTTAGATTCTCTAAATGAGCATCTTATGGAGGTGGAAACTGCCTTAAAAGAAGATATGCGTCCATTCGCCTTACAAGTAGAACAACTGAACAGTATTTATGGTATCGGCAATACTGCATCTTGTGCAATCATTGCAGAAATCGCAATCGACATGACCCATTTTAAAACTGCAAAACATATCTGCTCTTTGGCAGGACTTTTCTCAGGAAACAATGAAAGTACAGGCAAACGGAAAAGTACTTCCATCACAAAGGGGAATCTGCTAGTAAAAGAAAAACCTATCTTTCTGCATGGTATTGGCGTATCAAACAAAAGAAACTTTCCCACTATATCCGAGAATTAGAAAGACACGGGTATCTCATAAAAACACAGGAAGCCTAGTTCTATATAATATCCATATTTCATGATTGGCATCCAGTTTTATGACTGCTTTATAACTATGCTTTCATAATTGTTGAAAATATTTGTTGTCAATGTACGAAATACTGCTACAAACTTTTATTTTCGTAGCAATGATAACAAAAGAGATTTTGCAAAATAACATAGCATAAGTTATAATGGAATAAGAAGTAAAATGTGAAAGCAGGTGAAACGAAGTTATGGCAAGAACAGTTGGAATAGGAATACAGAATTTTGAAGATATTATTATTAATGATACGTTTTATATAGATAAAACGTATTTTATTAAGGAATGGTGGGAGAGTAGGGATAGTGTAACGCTCATTACACGTCCTCGTCGCTTTGGAAAAACATTGAACCTAAATATGCTGGAATATTTCTTTTCCTTAAATCATGCTAACAGAAGTGATTTATTTGAAAACCTTTCTATTTGGAAAGAGAAAAAATACAGACAGTTACAAGGCACATATCCTGTCATTAGTTTATCATTTGCAAGAGTAAAAGAAGATAATTACGAAACGACAAGAAAAAAAATATGTGAAATTATAAGAAATGTTTATATAAAGTATCATTTTTTAAAAGAGAGTGATGTACTTACGGATACTGATAAAAAATATTTTGAACGTGTATTGGATATAAACGTAGATGACAGTGATATTACATCAGCATTACATCAGTTGTCAAATTATTTATATCGTTATTATGGAAAAAAGGTCATTATTCTATTAGATGAATACGATACACCAATGCAAGAATCCTATGTACATGACTTTTGGGATAAGTTGGTATCATTTACAAGAAGTTTGTTTAACTCTACTTTTAAAACGAATCCGTATTTAGAACGAGCAATCATGACCGGTATTACGAGAGTAAGTAAGGAGTCCATTTTCTCGGACTTAAATAATTTAAAAGTAGTTACAACAACATCTGATGAATATGCCACTTCTTTTGGATTTACAGAAGTAGAAGTTTTTGATGCATTAGAAGAATTTGGTTTAGAGCAAGAAAAAGAAGATGTAAAACATTGGTATGATGGTTTTACATTTGGAAAGTATAAGGACATTTATAATCCATGGTCATTGATTAATTTTTTAGACACGAAAAAATATGGAACATATTGGGCAAATACAAGTTCGAATAGTTTAGTCGGAAAATTAATTCGAGAAAGCAATAAAAATATAAAACATACATTTGAACAGTTGCTAAAAGGACAAACGATTTGTTGTGTGATAGACGAACAGATTGTATATAATCAATTAGATGAAGATGAAGATGCAATATGGAGTTTATTGCTTGCGAGTGGATATTTGAAAGTTGCAAAGTATGAGCAATATATAGACGAAGAATTTGAGTTTCACGAAACATATGAATTACAGTTGACCAATGGAGAAGTAAAAATCATGTTTTATAACATGGTTCGTAGTTGGTTTAGCATAGCAAAATCGTCTTACAATGATTTTGTAAAAGCGATGCTTCGTGGAGAGTTGGAAGAAATGAATGCATACATCAATCGTGTGGCAATGCGAACATTTAGCTACTTTGATACAGGAAATACACCATCGGATAGCGAACCGGAGCGTTTTTATCACGGACTTGTACTTGGCTTATTGGTAGATTTGCATAAAGAATATGTAGTGACATCAAATAGGGAAAGTGGTTTTGGAAGATATGATGTTATGATAGAACCATTGGACATTGGAAGTAAAAAGCCTGCGTTTATTTTGGAATTTAAGGTATATAATCCGAAAAAGGAAGCATCATTAGAAGATACTGTACAGTCAGCTCTTATGCAAATAGAAGAAAAACAATACGAAGCAACTTTACTTGCAAAAGGAATCGAAAAGGAATGTATTCATAAATATGGTTTTGCATTTGAAGGAAAAAATGTATTGATTGGATAAGAGTAAAATCATAAGAAAAATAAATATACATTATAAAAAGAAAGACAACCGTTGCAATCTAACAGCGATGGTTACCTTTCTTTTTTTGTTTACGTGAGTTTGATAATGAAATGAATAATTATAAAAATGCAACTGAAAGTTTACATTTTGCAATGCAAAAGGAATGGTATCGTTTTGTTAAGTGTGTAACAATGAATATAACATAATAAAGGCTAAAGGAGAGTAATCATGACACTTGGTGAAAAAATATCAAAATTAAGAAAAGAATATAATTACACACAGGAACAACTTGCAGATATTTGTGGTGTATCTCGTCAGTCCATTAGTAAATGGGAATCCGATGTTACCTATCCTGAAACAGAGAAACTTATTGAGCTAGGGAAAGTATTTCATTGTTCCATGGATTATCTGCTAAAGGATAGTATTATAGAAAAGACGGGAACATCTTCATTCGTATTTACGGAAAAAGTCTGTGAAATCAGTAAAGAGGTAATGATATGGATTCAGGCTGAGACAAGCCATACATGATAAATATAATTTTTGCAAAGAAAGAAGAAGTGGGTTATACTAGATAATAAATTGAACAACATAGTTTGGGAGGAGTATATGGCACGAACAGTTGGAATCGGAATACAAGATTTTGATAAGATTATCACAAACAACTATTTTTACATTGATAAAACAAATTTTATAAAAGAATGGTGGGAGAGAGGTGATGAGGTAACCTTAATTTCCCGTCCACGTCGTTTTGGAAAAACATTAAATTTAAATATGTTGGAGTATTTTTTTTCTAGTAAGCATAAAGGGAGAAGTGACTTGTTTGAAAACCTTTCTATTTGGAAAGAAGAAAAATACAGGCTTTTACAGGGAACATATCCGGTTATTAGTTTGTCATTTGCAAATATAAAAGAAACGACATTTGAACAGATGAAGTTTCGAGTTTGCCAGTTATTAAAGATGCTATATATGAATTATGAGTTTTTGTTGGAAAGTGATAAGATATCCGAAACGGAAAAACGGATATTTCAAACATTAAAAGAGGAAATGAATGATACAGAAGCCGTTATGGCGGTACATTATCTTTCAAAATGGTTGTATCAGTATTATGGTAAAAGAGTAATTATTTTATTAGATGAGTATGATACACCAATGCAGGAAGCGTATGTGCATGGATTTTGGGAAGAAATTGTATATTTTATTCGAAATTTATTTAATTCCACTTTTAAGACAAATCCTTACTTAGAAAAAGGAATTATGACTGGGATTACGAGAGTAAGTAAGGAATCTATTTTTTCCGATTTAAATAATTTAGAAGTTGTTACAACGACAGCCGGTAAATATGAAACCGCATTTGGTTTTACAGAAGAAGAAGTTTTTTGTGCTTTAGATGAATGTGGATTAAGTGAAGAAAAAGCAGGGGTAAAGCAATGGTATGATGGTTTTATATTTGGAAATCATACGGATATTTATAATCCATGGTCTGTTTTAAACTTTTTAGATAAGGGAAAATATGCTTCTTATTGGGCAAATACCAGTAGTAACCGTCTTGTTGGGAAATTAATTCGTGAGGGAAACAGAGATATTAAGATAACATTTGAAAGACTATTAAAAGGAGAACGTATTTATTGTCCGATTGATGAGCAGATTGTATATAGTCAGTTAGATGATAATGAGAGTGCAATATGGAGTCTTTTAGTTGCAAGCGGTTATTTAAAAGTATTAGGATATGAAAAAGAAGAATTACTGGAATATGGAGAAGATGCTTTGTATGAATTAACGATTACAAACCAAGAAGTATTACGTATGTTTTATGGAATGGTACGCGGATGGTTTGGTCGTTCGAAAAGTAACTATAATGATTTCGTAAAAGCCTTGCTTCTTGGAAATGTAAAAGAAATGAATGCATATATCAATCGTGTTGCAAAAGAAATATTCAGTTATTTTGATTCTGGAAGAAAGCCATCGGATGAAGCACCAGAGCGTTTTTATCATGGATTTGTACTTGGTTTGATTGTAGATTTATCAAATGAGTATGTAGTAACATCCAATCGAGAAAGTGGATTTGGAAGATATGATGTTATGATAGAACCAAAGAATAAGGAAAACGATGCATTTATATTGGAATTTAAAGTCCATGACCCGGAAGATGAGAAAGATTTAAAAGAAACGGTACAGGCAGCACTAAAACAGATAGAAGAAAAACAATATGAGACCGTTTTAATTGTAAAAGGAATCTGTAAGGATAAGATTCATAAATATGGATTTGCATTTGAAGGAAAAAAGATAGTAATAGGATAACAAGTAGATAAAAATGAAAACGAGAGAAGAAGTATTACAGTATGGTTTATCTTTCCCGAATACCTATCAGGATGCACCATTTCATGATGATAATTGGCAATTAGTAAGACTTCGAAAGAGTAAGAAGGCATTTCTTTGGACGTATGAGAAAGATGGTCAGTTATGTATCAATATTAAAGTTGACCCGGAATGGAGAGATTTTTGGAGAAGTGCATATGATGCAGTTCTTCCCGGTTATCATCAGAATAAGGAACATTGGAATACGGTGATTTTAGATGGAACAGTTCCGAAAAAAGAGATTATGCGAATGATAGCAGAAAGTTATGATTTGGTAACGGGTGGAAAAAAGAGAACAGAAACGTATATAAATTAATATTGGACATTTTTTATACATGAATGAACTAATTGTAAGTAATAAATTGTATATAGTATAGGTTGCGAAGTAGTTCGTGTTTATGAACACATGTAAATTGCGAATAATTATTTAATAGAAAAAATGGAGGTATTACATATGGTAAAACGTCGTTCTTCCTTCTAAAATAATAGAAGGAAAATTGGAAATCCTTCTATTGTTTGTTAAGTTTGTAAAAATAGGAGGATAAAATGAAAAAATATGAATTAAAAAACAGTCTCTATTTTATAGGAGCATTAGGTAGTATACTGATTAGTACGATATTTGCAGTATGTTTGAAGTTTTTCAAAGGCAATGTATTAGATTATGCGGTTATCGGGGATGCATCTGGGACACTCCATTCGGGTGTTTTATTGTTACTATCTATCTTTTGTGAAATAGGTTTCTATTTTGTATATATGAGATTTAGTATACGATTTGTGGTGGCATCTACACGTTGTTTGAAACAGGATATTTTGGAACATATCTTTTCTCTCAGTTTTGTTTCCTATAAGGAATATTCACAAGGCGAATACATAGCGAAATATACGAATGAGGCAGATACCATAAAAGAACGTCGCTTTGGTATACTTCCCATTTTTGTGGAAATTTTATTTAAAATTATAGTAGTAAGTATTGCTTTATTTTTACTTGACCCACGTCTTGCAATCCTTACGTTATTTCTGCTAACTACATCGCTTTATCTTCCAAAATTGATTGAAAAACAATTACAGGAAGCACAAACACAGTCGCTTCCATCCGTAGAAGAAGTGCTTTCCAAAGTGAATGATTGGTTTTCCGGTTTTGAGATTATCAAAAATTATTCCGTTGAAAAAGAATTTGATGCAGTCGTAGATTTTTCTGTATATCAATAATATGTAATTCAAACTTAAATGGGGGATAAGACTCTGATTTTCAGTAATTGAAATTTGGGTCTTTTCTTTATGGGAAAAGTTTTATTGTTTGTTTTCCGATGATTATTTACTGGAAATCTTACCTTAAATTCAGTATAATAAAAGCGTTTTCATTATGCTGCAATTTCTCAACGATACAACCATTTTCTTAACACAAATTTTTTCTAAAAAGAAAAAATGTTGTAAGATTTTCGATGTTTGAATATGTGGAAGTTATGAAATGGAAAATTGTTGAGAAAAAAGACACTTTTTGATACAATACAAAGAACTTAAAAATTTGTACAAAATAACAAAAAAACAGAGAGGTAATTATGCGAAAACTAGCATTAAACGATGAAATTTTGTTAAAAGTAGACAAACCAGCCCGTTATATCGGTGGGGAAGTCAACTCCATTCAAAAAGACAAAACCGGCAAGATACGCTTTGCCATGTGCTTCCCGGACGTGTATGAAATCGGAATGTCTCACTTAGGCATCCAGATTCTATACGATATGTTTAACAAAAGAGAAGATACATGGTGCGAGCGTGTCTATTCCCCATGGCCGGATTTGCACAAAATTATGAAAGAACAATCCATCCCCCTATTTGCATTAGAATCACAAGATTCTATAAAGGATTTCGACTTTTTAGGAATCACGCTCCAATATGAAATGTGCTATACCAATATCTTGCAAATACTTGATTTGGCACAAATTCCATTTATGGCAACAGAACGTACCGAAGAACACCCAATCGTCATTGGTGGCGGTCCTTGCAGTTACAATCCGGAACCAATTGCCGACTTCTTTGATATGTTCTATATCGGAGAAGGCGAAATTTCCTATGCCGCTTTATTGGATTTATACAAAGAAATGAAGCAAAACGGTGCAAAAAGAGCAGAATTTTTAAGAGAAGCCTCTAAAATTCCGGGTATTTACGTGCCATCTTTATATGAAGTAACCTATAAAGAAGATGGAACTATTCAAGAAATGAATCCGATATTCGAAGATGTTCCAAAAACAATCAAAAAACAGGTTGTTTCTGCATTAACCGAAGCTGTTTATCCGGAAAAACCAGTTGTGCCATTTATTAAGGCAACACAAGACCGTGTTGTACTTGAAATTCAGCGTGGATGTATCCGCGGATGTCGTTTTTGTCAGGCTGGTATGATTTACCGTCCAAACCGTGAAAAAGATGTAGAAATATTAAAAGAATATGCTCATAAAATGCTAAAATCTACAGGGCATGAAGAAATATCCTTAAGTTCGTTAAGTTCTTCCGATTATTCGCAACTGGAAGAATTAGTAACATTCTTAATTGAAGAATGTAAAAAACAGCACGTAAATATTTCGCTTCCATCCCTCCGTATTGATGCATTTTCTTTAGACGTTATGAGCAAAGTGCAGGATGTCAAAAAAAGCAGTTTGACATTCGCACCGGAAGCAGGTTCACAGCGTATGAGAAATGTCATTAATAAAGGATTAACGGTAGAAGATATTTTAAGTGGTTCCAAAGAAGCATTTTTAGGTGGTTGGAATAAAGTAAAATTATACTTTATGCTAGGACTTCCAACAGAAACAGAAGAAGACATGCGTGCCATTCCGGAACTTGCTAATGAAATCGCAAAATTATATTACGAAACAATTCCAAAGGAACAGCGAACCGGAAAATGTCAGATTACAATGAGTACCTCTTTCTTTATCCCAAAACCATTTACGCCATTCCAATGGGCAAAAATGGAAGATAAAAACGAATATTTACGCAGAGCACGTATTGTAAATGAACATATGAAGGCACAGCTTAACCATAAGAGTCTGCGTTACAATTGGCATGAAGCTGATGTGACAGTATTAGAAGGCGTATTTGCACGCGGTGACCGAAGACTTGCACCTGCTATCTTATATGCATATGAAAATAGTGCTTATTTCGATTCATGGAGTGAATTCTTTGATTTTGACCGTTGGCTGAATGCTTTTGCAGCATGTGACATTGATATCGATTTCTACAATAAAAGAGAACGAGAGGAAGATGAAATCTTCCCATGGGATTTTATTGATGTAGGTGTAACAAAAGAATTTATGCTTCGTGAATGGAAAACAGCATTAAAAGAAGCAGTAACACCAAATTGCAGAATGAACTGTTCCGGCTGTGGAGCTCGTCAATTTGGAGGAGGTGTATGTTATGAACCTAACATTAATATTTCGGAAAGGAGAACGACTGCTTCTACGATTGCATAAAAGACAATCCGTTTTGGTAGCCTGAAATAATATGAAAATTAGAGTGAAATTTAAAAAATGGGGACATATGAAGTTTGTTGGTCACTTGGATATGCTTCGCTATTTCCAAAAAGCTGTTCGCAGAGCTGATATTGATATTTGTTATTCAAGTGGCTTTTCTCCGCATCAGATTATGTCATTTGCCGCACCGTTAGGCGTAGGTATTACAAGTGACGGAGAATATTTTGATATCGAAGTAAATAGCACAAAATCTACCGAAGAAAGTTTAAAAGCCTTAAATGAAACTATGGTGGATGGTGTAGAAGTAATCGGCTATGTACAGCTTCCTGACAATGCAAAAACAGCGATGTCCATTGTAACTGCTGCCGATTATATACTAAGCTATAAAGACGGATATGAAATTCCGTATTCTATAGAAGAATGGAAAGAAAAAATAAATGAGATTTTCCACAATAAACAGCAGTTTACAATCATAAAGAAGACAAAAAAGAACGAAAAGGAAATCGACTTAAAACCGTTAGTATATGCTTTTGATGTCATCGAACAGAATAATCAGCCGGCATTTTATATTTGCATTTCTACAGGAAGTGTAACAAATATCAAACCGGAATTATTACTTTCTTCCGTTTATGAAAAATTAGGACTTGCATATGAAGAATCAGCCATTGCAATTCACCGCAAGGATGTGTATGCGACAGATGAAGCAACCGGGAAGCATATTTCTTTACTTGAAATGGGAATGGTTTTGAATTAATGCAAAGCGGGCATAAAGGACTGTTTTCTGATAGTGTTATTTGTTAATAAAATGGGAGTATATAAAAATATGAATCGTCTAGCACTTACAAAAGTTATCTTATCTAATAAAAATTATATTGCATATGTGTTATTGGATGAACAACGGAAATTTGTTGATTTTCAGCTTTTCGAGGATGAAAGACCCGTAACGGATTCTAAGGATTTGTGTTTTGAAAAAAAACAGGAAAAAATTCCTGTTAATAAT
This sequence comes from uncultured Lachnobacterium sp., assembly GCA_937889225.1. Classification (GTDB taxonomy): domain Bacteria; phylum Bacillota; class Clostridia; order Lachnospirales; family Lachnospiraceae; genus Roseburia. Next base: position 9,677 of record CALAST010000079.1, read on the forward strand.
AAGACATTAGCAGTTGATTTTAAACATTCGTTTCATACAGAAGATTATGCTGAAAATAAAGATATATTAAATAATATTTATATAGCACGAGTTGAAAATATTGTATCTAACATTAATGCAGCGTTTGTAAAGATTTCACCACACAAAAAGTGTTATTTATCATTAGAAGACTTAAAATCCCCAATCTTTACAAAACGTCTTTCAAAAAAAAATTCACTTTCCATTGGCGATGAACTTATCGTTCAAGTAATCAAGGATAGTATAAAGACCAAAGACCCTGTTGTTTCCACAAAACTCACATTATCCGGAACCTATTGTGTACTTACCACTAATAATTTAACACTATCCATTTCCAAAAAGATAGCAGAAGAAAAAAGAGCTTCTTTACAAGAAATTTTAAAAGAAATACAAACACAGGCCAAAACGCATCAATTTGGAATCGTTATTCGAACAAACGCAACAGAAGTTCCAAAAGAAACTGTTTTTGCAGATGTACAACAGGTAATAGAACAATTTATAAAGCTAAAGTCCGAAAGCATACACAAATCAGCATTTTCTGTTTTAGTAAAAGAAAAGGAAGCCTATATTCGTAAATTAAAATCCTTGGATTTATCTTCGTTAGATGGTATTTATACAGACGATAGAACCATATACGAAACTATCCAAATAGAATTGCCTTACTTAAAGGAAAACACCTTCTTGCATTTTTACGAAGATAAGATGGTTTCTTTAAAAGCTTTATATAACATTACAGGTTCTATCGAAGAACTACTAAAAAAAAGGGTATGGTTAAAATCAGGAGCAAACATCATTATAGAACAACTCGAAACCATGACGGTCATAGATATAAACTCCGGTAAAAATATTTCAAAAAATGAGTATGCCCTTTGTGCAATCAACAAGGAAGCAGCCGTAGAAATTGCAAGACAACTTCGCCTTCGAAATATTTCCGGTATGATTATTATTGACTTTATCAATATGAAATCGAAAAAACAAATGCAGGAAGTAACGGACGTTTTAAAAGAAGCATTAAAAAATGACCCGATACCGTCCGACTTTATTGATGTCACGAAACTTGGACTTGTGGAAGTGACAAGAAAGAAAATGTATAAATCATTGAAAGAACTAGTAGAGTCAAGTGGGGGATTTTCTTGATTCGATTAAAATAACTTCCAGTTTGAATGCAGAACAAACAATCCCCCACTTCAAATGCGTGGAGCATTAAGTACGAATGAAATAGCAATTACGGAGATGGCACACAGTTAATGAAAATATTCAACCTGAAAAAATAATTACAAAATTGTAACATTTTTATTGACGAATCCAAAAACATATGCTATTATCATGGAGTATGCCGCACAGTAAGGTTTGAAACTGCTTTTGCAGTACCGAAACTGGCGAGTAATGATAAATAGGAGGTGCCCCATGTACGCAATTATAGCAACAGGTGGTAAACAGTACAAAGTATCTGAAGGCGATATCATTACCATTGAAAAGCTTGGTGTTGAAGCAGGTCAGGAAGTTACATTTGACCAGGTTTTAGCAGTATCCGGAGATGAACTTAAAGTTGGTAATCCAACAGTTGAAGGTGCAAGCGTTACAGCTTCTGTAGTAAAAGAAGGCAGAGGTAAGAAAGTAATCGTATACAAGTACAAGAGAAAAACCGGTTACCACAAAAAGAACGGTCACAGACAGGCGTTCACACAGGTTAAAATCGAAAAAATCAATGCTTAATTATGCATAAGGAATTGTTATGATTCAAATAACGATTTATGAGAACCAAAATCATGAGGTTACAGGATTTTTGTGTGGTGGACATGCCGGTTATGCGGAACATGGAAAAGATATTGTTTGTGCAGGTGTTTCGACACTCGTTATAAATACCATCAATTCCATCGAAGCGTTTACATCCTGCCCTTATACGGTAGATGTAGAAGAAGAAACAGGGTTGATTGATTTCCGCTTTACGGAGGCAGTCGACCAAGATGCAGCACTTCTTGTAGATTCTATGATTTTGGGATTACAAGGAATACAAACTAATTACGGGAATGAATATATCATTCTTAATTTCAAGGAGGTGTAAAGACATGTTGAATATGAACCTTCAGTTTTTTGCTCACAAGAAAGGGGTTGGTTCTACAAAGAACGGCCGTGATTCCGAATCAAAGAGATTAGGAGCAAAAAGAGCAGACGGACAATTCGTAAAAGCTGGTAACATCCTTTACAGACAGCGTGGAACAAAGATTCATCCGGGTACTAACGTAGGTATCGGTGGAGATGATACTTTATTCGCTAAAGTAGATGGTATTTTAAGATTTGAAAGACTTGGAAGAGATAGAAAAAAAGCTTCTGTTTATCCAGTAGTTAACGAATAAGATGCAACTAAGGAAACCCCGACTATAAATAGCCGGGGTTTTTATGTCGTTTTATGTAATATAAAAACTTATACTTGATAAAAATTATAAATTATATTTAAGCACAGGAAAGAGATAATGCAAAATGTCAAGAGTAAAACTTACCATTACTGACAGTAAATGCAGAAGTGGATACTTCAAAGAAGGGCAGGAATTTCTCGTTGAAGAACTATGCCCTCCCTTATGTCATGAATTGTGGAATAACATCTATCCACTTGTTTATGCTTTGCAGAATGGAGCAGAACTTGATTATGGAGATGTTCGTGCAAAAATGTTTGATGTAAAATGTCCGGATGAAGGCAGAGTATGTATCCATGGAGAAGTTTTGGAAGATTGATAAGTTCCAATTTACGGAAGTTGGGAATATTTTTCTAAAAAGGGAGTATAAAACTTTTCTATATAAATTTAATGAAAATAGGAGAATCATATGTTTGCAGATCGTGCAAAAATTATTATAAAATCAGGAAAGGGCGGAGATGGACATGTTTCTTTCCGTCGTGAAAAATATGTACCAAATGGCGGTCCTGACGGTGGCGATGGTGGAAAAGGCGGAGATGTTATTTTCGTTGTGGATGAAGGCTTAAACACTTTGACAGATTATCGTCATAAACGAAAATTTGCAGCAGAACCTGGTCAGGAAGGCGGCAAAAAGAACTGCCATGGAAAAAATGGAGAGGACCTTATCTTAAAAGTGCCGGAAGGAACGATTATCAAAGATGCGGAATCCGGCAGAGTAATCGCAGATATGTCCGGAGAAAATAAAAGAGTTGTTGTGCTTCGTGGCGGAAAAGGCGGGCTTGGAAACCAGAACTTTGCAACAGCTACCATGCAAGCACCAAAATACGCACAACCTGGTCAGGAAGCTATTGAAATTGAAGTGCAGTTAGAATTAAAGGTAATTGCAGATGTTGGTTTGGTAGGTTTCCCAAATGTTGGTAAATCCACATTTTTATCTCGTGTTACCAATGCCAAACCAAAGATTGCCAACTATCATTTCACCACATTGCAGCCAAATTTAGGTGTTGTGGATATGGAAGAAGGATTTGGTTTTGTTATCGCAGATATTCCGGGTTTAATTGAAGGTGCTTCCGAGGGCATTGGATTAGGGCATGAGTTTCTTCGTCATATTGAACGTACAAAAGTCATGATTCATATCGTAGATGCAGCAGGTGTGGAAGGCAGAGACCCAATTGCAGACATCCATGCAATCAACAAAGAATTAGAAGCATATAATCCAAAACTTTTGGAAAAACCACAGGTAATTGCCGCAAATAAAACAGATGTCATTTATGGCGATGAAAATGAAATTATTGCATCGTTACGTGAGGAATTTGAAGAAAAAGAGGGCATTAAAGTATTCCCAATTTCTGCAGTAAGCGGAAAAGGTGTAAAAGAACTTTTATATCATGTAAAAGAACTGTTAGCAACCTGTCCGAAAGAAGTTACCGTATACGAATCTGAATATGACCCATCTGTAAAACAGATAATCAACGAACCGTATACGATTGAAATTGCAGAAGATGGAGCATATGTGGTAGAAGGACCGAAGATTGACAAGATGCTCGGCTATACGAATCTGGACAGCGAAAAAGGTTTTATGTTCTTCCAGAATTTCTTAAAAGAACAAGGTATTTTGGATGAATTGGAAAAAGCCGGTATTCAGGAAGGCGATACCGTGCGTATGTACGGAAATGAATTTGATTATTATAAATAATTAAATTTAGTTATGTAAAGTGTAGGCAAGTCTTAAGTTATATGATGTTTCAAGGCTTTCCTATATAATTAATTTATTGTTTTATTCTACCATGTTTGGTGCAATTGGTGCCAAATTAGTGCAAGAGAATAGAACATTGATGAAAAATAATTTGGACTATTATAAAATAAGGAGAAAAAATATGAATTTGACAAGCAAGCAACGTGCATATTTAGGCAGCAAAGCAAGCACTATGAATCCGATTTTTCAAATCGGAAAAGCATCTTTGACTACTGAAATTATTAGTGCACTAGATGACGCTTTAGAAAAAAGAGAATTAATTAAAGTTTCCGTATTGAAAAATTGTGCAGATGACCCACATGAAATTGCGGAAGTGATTGCGGAAAGAACGAAAAGCCATGTCGTAAAAGTAATTGGTAAAAAGATGATTTTCTTCCGTCAGGCAAAGAAGAATTCAAAGTATAATCTTCCTGATTAATAGTCGATTGGATATTGAACGCTTTACTTATACGTAAGCAATAAAGTAAATTACAAATATCCGTTTAATATGGCAATACTATTAAGGAATTAAGCAATTCGAAAAATAATTCTTGTATTTTTGAATAATCATCAAATAAACAAACTAGGGTGGGAAAACATGAAAATAGGTATTTTAGGAGGGTCTTTTGACCCGATTCATAATGGACATTTATATATGGCAGAAAATGCATATGAGCAATATCAATTAGATGAAATCTGGCTGATTCCAAATGGAAATGCTCCTCATAAAGATAAAAATCAAATGACTGATGCGATGCATCGACTTGCCATGTGCGAAATCGCAGCTTTGGAATATCCTTATATGAAAGTTTCCGATATGGAGGTATGTTCTCCGAATTTTAGTTATACGTATGTTACTATCCAAAAACTAACTGAAAATTATCCAAAGCATGAATTTTATTTTATTATGGGGGCTGATTCACTCGATTATTTCGATAAATGGAAAAACCCACAGATTATTAGTTCGTTGTGTAAAATACTGGTTGTAAATCGAGATGATTTTACGGAATCAGATTTAAAAGAAAAAATCGCAAAAATAAATGCACAATTTCCAGCAGATATTAAGATTGTGCATTGTCCAAAGTTGGATATTTCTTCTACAGAAATTCGTAACAACCAAAAAACAGGAAATGTCCCACAGAAAGTAGAGCAATATATTTTGGAAAACGGATTATATCAATAAAAACTGAAAGAGATGGATGATTCCAAATATTCGCTTTATTTACAGGAAGTTTAGGAAATTTTTAGGCGAACAAGTCAGGTGAAAATTATGGAAGAAAAAATAATAAGATTTTTACAATATATTGAAGAATCAAATAATATCGTATTTTTTGGTGGAGCCGGAGTTTCTACGGAAAGCGGTATTCCTGATTTTAGAAGTAAAGATGGGTTGTATAATCAACATGACGTTCAATTTGAAAGATATTCACCGGAATATTTATTAAGCCATGATTGTTTATTTGACAATCCGGAAGTGTTTTATGAATTTTATAGGCAAAAAATGGATACAAGAACGATTTTGCCGAATGTGACCCATAAAGTTCTTGCAAAACTGGAAGAAATGGGAAAATTAAAAGCGATTGTAACACAAAATATTGATGGATTGCATCAAATGGCAGGAAGTAAACATGTATATGAAATACATGGAACAACGCAGAAAAATTATTGTGTACGATGCAAAAGAAAGCTTCCATCTGACTATATTTTCACTTCCCATGATAGGATTCCAAAATGTGAATGTGGCGGATTCGTAAGACCATATGTGACATTATATGGGGAAAGTCTTCCGGAAGATGCGGTAGAAAATGCGATATCAGCCATAAGAAACGCAGATATGCTGATTGTGGCAGGAACATCCTTGCAAGTATATCCTGCTGCAAGTTTTATTTATCATTTTAAAGGAAAACATCTGGTGGTAATTAATCGAGAAAAATTAAAAATAGCGTTAAATGAAAAACGAGATATCTTTATTTGTGAATCAATGGGGAAAGTCTTTGAGCATCTTATATAGTTAGCAAAAAGGAAATAACAATAGTTATATTACCGGATTTTATACCCAAAATTTTAGCAAAACTTTATGTTTATAGGTATAATGGTATATTACGATAAAATAATAATAGGAGCAATTCTATGATATACGAAATTCAAAACAAATTGAAAATGGCATTGGATGAACCAAGATATCAGCATACCATAGGTGTAATGTATACTGCCGGAAGCATGGCAATGGCGTTTGGATATCCAATAGAAAAAGCAATGTTAGCAGGCTTACTGCATGATTGTGCAAAATGCATTACAGATGAAGAAAAAATCAGACTTTGCAAAGAACACAATATCGAAATTTCTCAGGCAGAATATGATAACTTAAGCCTCTTACATGCAAAAGCAGGAGCAATTCTTGCAAAAACATTATATGGAATAGAGGACTTGGAAATTTTACACGCAATACAGGTGCATACTACGGGTGAACCGGATATGAACCTTTTAGATAAAATTATTTATATTGCCGATTATATTGAGCCGGGCAGAGATAGAGCACCTCGTTTGGATCAAATCCGCAAATGGGCATTTTGTGATATCAATCGGTGTATGGCAGAAATTTTGTATGATACGTTAATGTATTTGAAAAAACACAATGGGGTGATTGACCCATTAACAGAATTATCATATCATTTCTATGAGGCATATCGAAAGGAGTAAACAATGGAAATGTTAGAAGTTGTAAAAAGAGCAGTACAGGCTTTGGAAGATAAAAAAGCAGAAGACATCAAAGTGATTGATATTCGAGAGGTATCTTCTATTGCAGATTATTTTATTATTGCAAACGGTTCAAACACAAATCAATTAGCAGCAATGCAGGATGCCGTAGATGAAGCTATGTATAAAGCCGGTATTCAAGCAAAACAAGTAGAAGGAAATAACAATTCTACATGGATTTTGATTGATTATAATGATATTATTGTACATCTTTTCTCAAAAGAAGACAGATTATTCTATGATTTGGAACGTATTTGGAAAGATGGAAAAGTAATTACATTTGAATAGGAAATACAGGGGTATCCGGAAAATATTTATTTTATTTCCTAATACCCCTTTTTTAAAAGTTTGAAAAATCCAATTCAAAATCGTCATAAATTCCAACTTTTACACAATCAGCAAACGTATATTCTAAAGTATCTTCTGTTTCAAAATTATATACCATAATTCGTTCTTTTAAAGGGTCTACAATCCAATATTCGCGTACACCTGCAGTACGATATTTAAATAATTTTATGAAATAATCCATACGTTTACTACTAGGCGACACAATTTCTATAATCCAATCGGGTGCACCAATACAACCTTTTTCATTTAATTTATTTATATCACAAATAATAGAAATATCCGGTTCTACATAAGTTTTATCGTCTTTATCAAGAAATACTGCAAATGGGGCAGAAACTACCACACAATTCCCCTTTTTTTCATCAATATATTGGTCGATTTTACTGGCTAATTTCGTATTTAAATATTGATGTCGAAAACTTGGCGGTGCCATATCATAAATAACTCCATCTATCAACTCGGCACGTTTTCCTTCTGGAAGGGAGTAAATATAATCAGTTGTATAAGTTTGTATTTTTAATAATGGCATAGACGTTCTCCTTTAGAAATATAGTCATATAGTTATAGGATTTCCATTTTACAATATTTTAACTTGATTCGTTTAAACTAATCTTTTTTTAGAACATAATAAACATCATCACAACAAGCTACTAATGCCAACGCTTCTTACGGTTGGGATAGATTTCAAAAGTAGGTCTATCCAATATAACAAGATTAGTGGAAGAAACGAAATACACCAAATACTTTTCCTATAATTTCACAATCCGGTACAATGATTGGTTCCATTTTATCATTTTCCGGCTGAAGACGGATATAATCACTTTCTTTATAAAATGTCTTTACGGTTGCCGAATCATCTATCAAAGCAACGACAATATCACCATTTTGAATATCTGCATCTTTTTCTACTAAAATATTATCCCCATCAAAAATACCAGCATTTACCATACTTTCCCCTTTTACTTTTAACATAAAAGATTGACGATTTGACATATATTCAGATGGGATAGGGAAATAGGATTCTATATTTTCTACTGCTAAAATTGGTTCACCTGCTGCAACACGACCTACTAATGGAACGTTTATCATTTCACGGCGTGTTAAATTAAAATTCTCATCAATAATTTCAATTGCACGTGGTTTGGTTGGGTCACGTCTTATGTAACCGTTTTTCTCTAATGTTTCCAAATGGGAATGTACCGAAGAAGTTGATTTCAAATGCACTGCCTTACAAATATCACGTACTGTAGGCGGATACCCTTTATTTATAATTTCTTGTTTCATATATTCTAAAATTTCTTTTTGCTTATCTGTTATTTTTCCATAAGCCATAACAACACCTCCAAAACAATCTCATAATTATTCGGTTAATTTCTTAAAAAAGTTTTAATTGTGTATATAATATCATATTTTTATGCAAAAAGCAAACATATATTCCGAAAATTTGTTCGAAAAGCATTTGACAAACATTTGTTCGCGTGGTATAGTAATCGCATCAAACAAACGTTCTAACAAAGGGGGATAAACATGAAAATAAATCAAGAATATTATAATTCCAAAATTTCAGCAAGAGCAAATGCATGCATCCGAGAAAGAAGAGCTGTAGTTCGCATCCAGAAATGTGTGCTTACTGTACTATTTATTTTATGCATTTCTTTATTTACATTCTTAAATAATGATATCAGCATGATAGAGTACTTATGGAATATTTAACCGAATTAAGAAAGTCTTCCACCTCAATTATCTCAAGCATTAAGTGATAGGGTATTCTTTTAAATATGGCAGATGCTTGGATTGTAAAAGAAACTGGTGCACGTATTTTATATGATACCGCTTTCTATAATGCATTTTACGAATCAGATTTTCCATCACAGAAACATTATGGATATAGCGAAAAAGCAGGAGAAATAAAAGGAATTCTTAGAACGATTGCCACCGTAAATAATATGATAGCCACCAATAATATTTTTGGAACAAATATGGACTTTGACGAAACACCAAAAACAAATGCCAAATTTACCAAAATAGAAGCAAAAACAAAAATGGAATATATGGTCAATTCAACTTCTGAAGACCATCCAAAACAATGTGTTACCATAATAGCTTCACCATTAAAATCCGAAGATGACAACGGTGTTTTTCCGGAAACAGTTCCATATGGCATAAATGCAGGCGGTTCGAGCACAGAAGGATATGAATGGCAAAGTAAGGGAATTTCGGAAAATTATAATGGCATTGTACATCTTTATACGAATACCACTTATGACACAATCGAACAAATGGACGATATGGCACAACCATATGCACATGCAATACAAGTTTATTGAGATTTTGAGTTTGTCGATAAATTTATAATTCGATAAGTTCCATGAAATTATATATATTAGATGTTGTGATTTTCCATTTCAAAGAAAGATTGAGAATGACAATCATAGGAACTATGGGATTAGCATTGGTTCGAATTGTTGTGTGCATTTAGATTTGTAAAGTATTATTTGATTTTCGGAAAAATTTTATATAATGGTCTGTAGCTCTCTATAATAATACAATATGCTCATTCAAAGCATTCTCCATTTGTTCGGAAGTAAGTCCGATATAACGCTGTGTCGTAGTGGGAGAGGAATGTTGCAATAATTGCTGAACCAAGACAATATTGTAGCCATTCTTTTCCCATATATCTGTAGCAAAAAACTTTCGAAAAGAATGTGTGCCGATATTCTCATATCCCAAATAATCCGTCACTTTTTTTAAATATTTTTGTATATTTCTTTCCGTATAAGGAAACAAACGCTCTGTTGGAAGAATTTCATACGTTTCACAATATTTCTTTATAAAAGCATATATCTCTTTTGGAACTGTAAAAGGACGTTTCTTTTTTGTCTTTATTTCCGTAATATTCAATCGATAACGATTTCCATCTTTTATAATATTCTTCGGTGTCAAGGCTAAAATATCACTAATTCGAATACCTAAATTTGCTTCTAAGATTAGAGCAGTCGCAATTCTCTCATTTGGTCGAAATCCCACACCACCCGTTCGCATGGTTTCTATGATTTCTTTATATTGTTCTTTTGTTAATGCTACGGTTGTTATATTTGGCATAGGTTAATTTCCTTTTCTTTCTTAATTTTTTCATTTTTACCATCAGAAACAAATACATATTTCTTATCTTATTTCTATAAGTTTGCAGTATCTAATTCTTTCGATTTTATTCGTTTAATCTCAATTTCCTACATTAGTCATTCAATTATGAACAAATAGTATAGAAAATTGCCAATATCTGTTTTAATTCTCTTTTTTTAAGTATAAACCTAAACTGCTGAAAAATCAACATTTTTTAGTTCGTATAATTATGATTATACGAACATAACATTGTAATACAATGTTATGTAATACAATACAAAAAATTAATTTTATATATTATATTGAAAAAATACAGACTAGAAATAACAATAGGTGATGATGCGTTTACAATAGTAGCATATTAAATATAAACCTCTAAAATTATTGCAAACAATGTTCTTTTATTATAATATAATTTTAGAAAATGGCTCTGCCGTTACCATGAGATAACTCACAGATCCATTTGATAAGGAAAGATAAATTGGTTTTGATACAAATTATGAAAGGATAAAGACTACAGATACAAAATGGACAAAATAAGAAAGTGGATAAAAATATCTTATTTAGCAGTATTAAACTTAATTAATATGTTACGATATAAGAGTCGATTGATTGTTGTAGTAGTAATTAGTATATCTGCATCTGTATTTGGTATTTTATTCTATTCGGGATATTTTTTATATTCGTATTATGAGACAGTAGATGGAAGTATTGTTGTCATGGAAATGGAAGCCCAAACAGAGGAGAATGCAATTTGGAAGCTTATAGAAAAAATGTGGAATGTTGAAACAGAAACTGAGAAAATATATCTTCTGCCTAATGAACAAGACGAAACAGAGCTTGTTGGTGCATATAATAGGAGCTGGGAGACCGGGAGTTTCTTATTAACCGGAAAAAATTTTTTATACGGTGAAAATACACCCTCTGTTATTATGGCAGAATATTTGGTGGACTTAATGGAAGATGGAGAAGTTCCTATTGGGAAGAATATAGAGTTTCAGGGAGATGTTTTTAAAGTGGTGGGAATTGTATCCTTTACAGAATACGATACTCTTTTTGTTCCTATAAAGTATTTTGCCTCTCAATATAATACAAAAACAATTCAATATTCCTATTCGGAACAGCTCAGTAATGCGAATAAGGAAAAAATAAAAGAAATAGTAGAAAATTCAAATATAGTAGCCGACTATTCCATTGAGAATAATAATAATCCGTTTCTGTCAGAGGATTTTATGTCCGTGTTTTTCCAAATTCTTCTGATATTTATGGTGGTAGTCATGAATGCCTTTTCCATGACCTACTATTCTGTTATGCTTTTTAAGAGAAATTATAGAATTTATGCGGTTTGTGGTGCTTCAAAAAAGGATATACGAACAATTATACTTATTCAAAACATTGTGCTTATATTTATAAGTGTAATTATTGGTAATTTGCTATATATCATTTGCAATAGCATGATAAAAGGATATGGTTTGGTGTATCAAGGGAATTATATGGTTTATATTGAGGTTTCCGCAATCGTGTTTTTAGCATTACTGGTATTTGCTTATTTATTGGCCAAAAAAGTTGTAAAAACAGATGTGATATATATTGCAGTGGAGTAGAACATATGAAATTATTTTTAGTAGCCTATCATATGGCAAAACAACGTAAAGTAAGTTTAATTTTATTGATGGGGGAAATTATTATTTCCTCCCTTTTGCTTGTTGGAATATTAGGAGAACTTGTGTATCTTTGGAAAAGTGCTGATATAGCAAACACATTTAAAAATACAAACAGTTATTATTTTACCCCATTTACCTATTATTCACCGGATTTTGAGATGCATGAATGTTTGCATAATGCACAAAAAGACGCTGTAAAAATAGGAGAAGTTCGAGATTTATTTCTCAAATTAAAATCGGGAGAATATGTTACTGTATTAGCATACAATCCACTGATATTGTCCAATATAAATATCGAAATGGAATCCGGTACGTGGATAACATCCAAGGATAACAGTGTATCTCCAATACAACTGGTAGCGATTGGAAATCGCTATCAAATAGGTGATGAAATTATATTTAGCAATGGAGTGCAAGGCTATGTGATTGGAACCATTCGGGAAGATTCCTACTTGATTCGAATGATGAATTCTGCAAGTAGTGGAAAGGCATCGTTAAACTCATTTGTATCGCAGGCAACAGATATTGATTTTATTATCGGGTATAATGACCAATTTGAGGAAAATGCAATATTGAATAATTCCAGAGTAATTGAAATTGCAGACAGTACAATGGAGAAAGAAATCATTGATAAATTAAAAAAATATGGAAATATATCGTCCATATATGAGATGGAACAAAACTTCAAACAAAATAATAGAGAGTATTTTATTGTGAATGGGATTTTGTTATTTGTTTTTTCATTTTTAACGATTGTTGGTATTTTTGGCACAAATGGAATTTGGTATATAAAAAATCAAAAAAATTATACCATCTATTATATGTTAGGTTTAAGCAATCAAAAGTGCAGAATTTTAGAAGCGATAAATACCTTTTTAGTAATTGGATTATCGTATTCTGTTTTTTTAGTACTATATGAAATGTTTTTTAAAAAGTATCTATTGTTACAAGCAAGTGAATGGAAACTATGGATTCTTATCAGTTTATTTTTTTATTATATAGCAATATATGGTTTGACAAGCGTTGTTTTTATCAAGAAAGCAGGGAAAAATGACATTATGGATTTATATAAGAGAGGAAATGAATAGTTATGGGAATTGTGTTAAGGAATGTAATAAAGAAATATCATAGGGAAGATGGAGCTGAAAATAGAGTTTTGAACGGACTCTCGCTGGAAATTGAAGATGGTGAAATGGTGGCATTGAAAGGAAAGTCAGGAGCAGGAAAATCTACCTTATTACATATTATTGGTTTGGTGGATACAATGTCAGAAGGATATTACGGACTGGATGGGGTGGATATTTCTTCTTTTAATAATACACAAATAGCTGTTCTGAGAAATGAAAAAATAGGATTTGTTCTACAAGATTTTGGACTGGTAGAAGAAGAATCTGTTCTATATAATGTGTCCCTTCCAATGATGTTTGGTAAGCTTCCATTGAAACAAATTGAGAAAAAAGCGTTACATCAACTTCAGGAAATTGGAATTATGCATCTGGCAAATCGAAAAGTAGCTGTTTTATCAGGTGGAGAGAAGCAAAGAGTTGCGATTGCGAGAGCACTGGTAAATAATCCACAATATATTCTTGCAGATGAACCAACCGGAGCATTAGATACTCAGACAACGATAGAAATACTGGAAATATTATGTGAGTTAAATAAGAAAGGGAAAACTTTGATTTTAGTCACACATGATAATACAGTAGCAAGCTATTGTGAAAAAGTGTTGGTAATGGAAGATGGGACAATCCTATAGATTCGTTTTTTTCTTGACATGTGTTTGATTTTACGTAATAATCAAATTGTTGATGTAACAAATTTGTAATAAATATAATTAAATATAATAAAGGAAAACATCTATGCAAGATAAGAACAAAACACAACCAAAAGCATTCCGAATTACGGAAGAAACAGCAGAAAAATTCAAAGAAATCGCCCAAAGTTTAGGAGCAAACCAACAACAGGCATTGGCAAAACTGATTGAAGTTTATGAAATGGAGTCAGGAAAAGAAAGTCTACCGGAAATGCGAGAAAATATCAACACATTTGAAGGCTATATCCATGCCGCTACCAATATGTATTTGCAATCCTTAGAAGCCAATCAAAATATGCGAGCACTTGTGCGTACCGAATTTGAATCCTTACTAAAATCCAAAGACACCACCATAGGAGAATTACAAGAAAGAGTACAAAAAGCAGAAACTGCTACTCAAAATGCGATTGGAAAGGAAAACGAATATCAAGATACGATTGCAAAATTAAAAAAAGAAGTAGAAACGCTTGAAAAAAATGCAGAAACGACACGTTCTGAAGCAAAAGAGCAATTAGAAACCTTGCAAAATAAATACGATACCTTAAACAATACATATGAAAAACTCCAAGATTCTGACAAAGACCTGCAATCTATGTTGTCTTCTTTTATGAAAGAATGTGAGAAGTTAAAAACAGAAAATACATGTTTATTAGAAGAAAAACGCAAAACAGAAGATACACTTTTAGAATTAACCTATAAAAAAGAAGCACTTTTAACAGAACTTCAAAAGGCAAATCAAAAAACAGAAGATGAACTGCTCCGCCAAAAAGAAGTATTTGAATACCAAACAGCAAAATTGGAGATGGAATATCAGTTACTAATTCAAAAAAATGAAAATGAACTCAAAGAAACACAAAAAAAAGAAGTAGACCAGCTTCGAAAAGAACTTGATAAATATAAAGACTTATATTACCAAGAAAACTTCAAACAACTCAAACCAGAAAACTAAAAACTATAATTTTAAAAGAGAAAGTCCTACTATTTGATTTGAACAAAAACTTTACGTTATCAGCAATGAGTTCCCATCTTGACTTTTCAATTTATAAAATATATTATTAATTTATATCGAAAAATTGTATTTACAGGAGAAAACGAAAATGGAATACTTTGGAGTGTTTGCTTTTATTCTTGCTCTTTGCTACAGTTCCTATCCACAAAAACTGAAACATCTTGAAGCAACGGTAAAAAAATTAGAAAAAAAACAAAAAGGAGAAAATGGTATGTCAAAATTAATAAATGAACTAACAGGTAAAGAATGTAAAATTAAGTCCGATGAAGCATTCGCATTAGTTGGCAAGGAAGAACTATCATGTCTTGTAATGGATTCGGATGATGAGTGGATTAAAATAAGATTTACAGATAAAAAGAACAATACTATTATAAAACTTCTTCGAATTGAAAATATTGATGAGATAGAAGTAAAATAATACAAATAGCAAATGTAAAGTTGATGACAGTCAAACGAATATTCGAAATCCGCTTGATATAAAATTATAAAAAATACATTGATGGTATATCAAAAAAAGAGAATAACCTCATAAAACATAGAAATTTTATGAGGTTATTTTTTTATGTTTATCTGTAATATTTTTATCTATTATTATCGTTCAAGGCTTGGAAATTGATAATTTAAAATACACCGGAATTTCGGGAATGTTTTATGAATATGGTGGAATTGCTTACAACCAATTAACTGCGGAAGAACAATCTATTGTTGAAAAAATTCTGCAAATACAGTAAAATGATAGACACACTATCTAAAACCATCAATGTAGAAAGAACACTATCTTCTCAGTTACATTGATGGTTTTGCTCGAACTTGAATCATATTCTTGCACTTAAAACAGCAAGTGTTTTGAACTGTATAGAATAATTACTATACTTACTATCATTCTATTTGGTAAAGGAGCACTATTTATGATTACTATTTATGATAAATCTTTAACAGGAATGATTTATTTGCCGGTTTGGGGGGGTTCGAATTGCTTTAGAATCTTTAGGTGCTACTTGCGTTTATTCAAGTGAATGGGATGAACCCGTTCGAAAGGTATATGCAGAAAATTTTGGAGATATTCCAGATGGAGATATTACTCAGGTAAATGAACATACGATTCCAAAACATGATATTTTATGTGCCGGATTTCCTTGTCAAGCGTTTTCCATAAGTGGAAAACAACGTGGATTTGAAGACAGTAGAGGTACTTTATTTTTTGATGTTGCCAGAATTGTAAAAGCAAAACAACCAAAAATTGTTTTCATGGAGAATGTAAAAAATTTCGCAACACATGATAATGGGAAAACTCTTGCAGTAGTAAAATCAACTATGGAAGAATTGGGATATCACTTTTATCAAAAAGTATTAAATGCGGTAGATTATGGTGTTCCACAAAAAAGAGAACGTATTTATATGATTTGTTTTAGAAAAGATTTGAACATTACCTCTTTCCAATATCCGAAACCATTTGTACTAAAGCATCATGTAGAAGATTTTCTTCTTGAAGACGAAAATTTGTTAAAAAATTTATATGTTGACAGAGAGGATACTTTTTTTAATGACGTAGAAGATACGCAATATAGCAGTAAACCTATACGATTAGGAATTGTAAATAAAGGAGGACAAGGTGAACGCATTTACAGTACAAAAGGAATTGCCATTACTTTATCTGCATATGGTGGAGGCATATTTGCTAAAACAGGAGGCTACCTTATTAATGGCAGAACAAGAAAATTACACCCAAGAGAATGTGCACGAATTATGGGGTATCCAGATTCTTACAAAATATGTGGGAATGCAAGTCAGGCATATAAGCAATTTGGGAATTCCGTTATCATAGATGTCTTACAATTAATTGGAATACAAATTGGAAAAAGCCTAAAAGAAACTATATAAGAATAACACAGCAAATAATTTAAGAGATTTACAAGAAACAGCAGACTATTTTCCAACTGCCTCTTGGTTGTTCTACCTTTCATTAATTAATATAGGTTCGATAAAACGATATGACGTAAATTTATGTTGAAAATACCCATATTTGCGGTTTTAGCTCCACTTTACACAAGATTATGTAATATGCCTGTCAAACTCCCCCTACCCACCACTTAGTGCTCTACGCACTTGAAGTGGTGGATTTTCTTTATTCGGTTAAACTTTCGTTATCGAACTTAATTTATTTTAAAAAATAAATAAATTCTTCCTCACTCATTCCACAAGTTAATTTTTGTTTTATTGAAAATATTACGTTTGTATTGTACGTATTAGACAATTTTCTGAGTTCATACTCAGTTCCACGAAATGAAAACATATATTCAATTCCTCTTAGAATAAATCTATTATCATGTAAATTACAGGAAGAACTAACAAATAATTTATCTCCTTTTATGCGAGAATCTGTTATGATATAATCCTGTGAAGTTATATAATCCATAACGGAATTGATTTTATTTTTTCCAACATTTCCTGAACCACTACGTTTTATTCTATATTTTGCTGAAACTTCAAAATAATCACTAAATTGTTCAATCGGTAAAAGCACGTTATTATTTGTCATAAAAAACTTAACGCCTTTATTACTATAATATTGGATAATCCAATTTGCAAAAACAGTAGAACAGTTTGGGAATTCTATATCTTTCCCTTTTGTTCCGACTTCTTTAAAACCATTAAAATCCTGATTCATATACTCTATAATTTGTTCGGCATATTTATTGATTTCTGTTGTATTTTGTTTACTATATTCAAATGTACGACTTTCTAAATTCGGAAACAAAACAAACTGCCCACATTGAGCAGGAGAATGTTTTGCTTCAATATAAAAGGAATTTCCACGATTGGTTTTTACCAAAATATCCGGAATAGTAGAATCTGCTCTACCTTGATGAAAAAATTTTGCATAATCACCAAATCTATCATTAAGATACTCTGTACATTGTATTTCAAATTTTTCCCAAACTTTCATAAGAACTCTCCTTAACACTTTTAACAAAATCAAATTATAATTCTCTCAATTTCACACATTTTGCTGCTGCACGTCTGCGGTCATCATCCATAGCTGCATAGTGCTTTCTGGTTGTATTGACATCTTTGTGACCAAGTACATCAGCAACAAGATAAATATCACCTGTTTCCCGATAAAGATTGGTACCATATGTACTTCGCAATTTATGCGGTGTAATGTTTTTTAAATTCGTGACCAGTTTGGAGTATTTCTGAACCAAATTTTCAACAGCACGTACACTAATGCGTTTGTTCTGCATGGATAAAAAGAGGGCTCGTTGGTGTCCTTCGGCAGCAGTTTTTAAATTACGTTCTTCTAAATAGTCCAGTAATGCTTCCAAAACTTCTTCTCCAAAATATATGACAACTTCCGAACCGCCTTTTCGATGTATCTTAATGCCACTATTTTTTAAATCAATATCTTCTATATCAAGTCCTATACATTCCGATACACGAATACCGGTACCTAATAGAAGCGTCAAAATAGCCAAATCACGCCTTTTTGTACGTTTATGGTACATTTGTTGCCTATTTGATAAATTTTCGCCTGATTCCACCTCATCCAAAAGCTGTGCCACTTCATCCACATCCAAGCGTACAATTGTTTTTTCGTGGATTTTTGGCATATCTACTTTAATAGCAGGATTGGTATCAATTAATTCCTTTTTAAAAAAGTAGTTATAAAACGTACGTAATGACGCTAATTTGCGTTTAATTCCACGCTCATCATTGGTATGAGAAACACCATCTCTTTCATAATATTTCAAATAATACAGATATTCTTCAATATCCATCGGTGTAATCGAATCCAATAAACTAATTGGAAATTCTGTAATATTCATCTTGTTACATACAGCGTTTGTTTCATGCAGATATTCAAAAAAACACCCCAAATCGTACGCATAGGCAATACGGGTTCTCGAAGATGTTCCATGCTCAATTCCCACAAAAAACTGTTTGCAAAACGATGGGAGAGTAGCAACAAGCTCTCTTAAATGCAATTCATTTTTGATATTAATACTTTCATGGTAAGCTTTTTCATTTAACATACGAATATCATCCTTTTCTCTGTGGCCATCCTTTGATATTTCCCTCTGTAATTGCATGGAACATTCGCTTTTTTGCTCCCGGATTTTCCAAATTAATCTGTCGAATTAAATCTTTTGCATATTCACGACGAGTAAGTCCATCTACAGGGCAAGGATTCTTTACGGTTGGGACTTCATATTTATTCATAAATCCAATGACATCTACTTCCAGAAGATACATCATAGGACGAATCACCGTCAAATCCATTCTATCTAAATATGTAACAGGAGAGAAGGAATGAAAACGTCCTTCATAAATAAGAGAGAGCATCATTGTTTCTACAATATCATCCATATGATGTGCATATGCAACTTTATTGCACCCCAATTCCTTTACTGCATCATTCAATGAACCTTTACGCATTTTCGCACACAAAGAACACGGAGAAGCTTCCTTACGGTCTTCAAAGATAATTTTTCCAATATCCGTCTTTACAATATGGTATTCCACATCCAGTTCCTTACAAAGCTCGACAATCGGAGATAAATCAAAGCCCTTAAAACCTAAATCCACAGAAACTGCGATAAGTTCAAATTTTTTTGGATAAAAACGTCGTAAACCGGCAAGAGCATATAGGAGAGTAAGAGAGTCTTTCCCACCCGAAATACCCACTGCAACTTTATCATTTTCTTCTATCATATGATAGTCGTCGACTGCACGGCGTACAAAGCTGTATAATTGTTGAATTTTCATCATAATATAGGCACAAAAACTCACGGCAGGAGAGAAGTGCCATACTCCTTTCTTTTGTCTATTGATTATTCACTATTTGCTCACAATCAATACCAAGCAAATAAATTTTTATTCCAAACTTCATGGAATATTAGATATTATACTAAAAAATAAAGAAGTATTCTAGGTTTTGCGAATAGTTTTCTGTATTATTTTTCTTATAGAAACCTGTTTTCATTTCATAATAAAACTAGTATAATAATTAATATAAATTTGACAAAAAGTATATGAAACATATTTAAAATGAAGATTTATAATAGCATGAGGAGATATTAAAAATGAAATTTGTAATTCAACGTGTAACACAAGCCTCCTGCACGGTAGATGGAGCTATTATTGGTAAAATAAATAAGGGATTTTGCGTATTGATTGGTGTATCAACTGAAGATACCACAGCAGTAGCCGATAAGATGATAAAAAAACTGATTGGAATGCGGATTTTTGAAGATGAAAACGGAAAAACAAACCTTTCTTTAGCAGATGTAAATGGTGGATTGTTATTAATTTCTCAATTTACCTTATATGCTGACTGTAAAAAAGGAAATCGACCATCCTTTATTCATGCCGGAAATCCTGTTTTAGCCAATGAATTATATGAATATATTATCGAAAAATGCAGAAAACAGGTTTTAAATGTACAAACCGGAAGTTTCGGAGCAGATATGAAGATTTCACTATTAAATGACGGACCATTTACGATTGTGTTAGATTCGAGAGAAATATAAAATATCCCTGATAGGTTCTGTAGTAGAACCAGTAGCTGAATCGTTTAAAAATAGTGCATATAAACTATTTCAAAAACCATAGTTTAACGCATAGTTATATAAATCAAACAAAAAATAAGGATTCGGGCGTCTTTTAATCCTTTCTAATCTGTCGATTCATACAACTATTCATTCCATTCTATTGAATTAAGGAATACCAAATCTTTACATGTATAAATTAAAATGTAAAGATTTGGTATAAATTATTTATTTAAGTATCATAACTATTTCTTTTTCTTCTTTTTTGAATTCTTTGAAGCAAATGGTTGAAAAGAATCCAAATATTTATCATCTGCTGTGAAAACATTACCTTTCTTTTCATCCGTACATTTGCGGAATGCTAAAATAAGGTCTACGCATTGGTCAACGGTAAGCTTGCTTGTATTCAAGCACAAATCATACTCACGAGCATCTCCCCATTTTTTGGATGTATAATAATTATAATAGCTTGCACGCTGTTTATCCGTTTTGTTGATAATGTCTTTTGCTTTATTTTCCGTTAAATCCATACGTTTGCTGATTAACTTTACTCTGTCCTCCAAATCAGAATGGATAAAGATATTGATACAATCCGGATGATTTGCTAATGCATAGTCTGCACAACGTCCAACAATTACGCAAGATTCTTTTTCTGCAATATGTTTAATTGCATCAAACTGTGCTAAGAAAACCTTATGGTTCAAAGGCATATCTAAAAATGGTGCTGCCGCATAATTATTTGCAGAATATGTATCCATTACCAATGAATATAAGAAACTGTTAGTAGGTCTTTCGTCATGTGTTTCAAAAATTTCTTCACAAAAACCGGATTCTTTTGCAGCTTGCTGAAGAATTTCTTTGTCATAACATTTCACCCCCAAACGTTCTGCGAGCTTTTGACCTACTAATAACCCTAAACTACCTAACTCTCTACCAATTGTATAAACTTGAGTTGCCATAAAATTCACGCCCCTTACTGTATAAAAATACAAAATTCTTTACTATATTATACTAAACTAGAGCAAATTTTTCAACCTTGATAATAAATTTTCAAAATATTCAGGCAATGGTGCTTCAAATTCCATATAGTTCTGCGTGGTCGGATGCACAAATCCAATTGTTTTTGCATGTAAAGTTTGTCCTGTCAGATTTTTGAATGCTGTTTTTCCACTTGCGTATAGGTTATCTCCTAACAATGGATGACCAATACTTGACATATGCACACGAATCTGATGTGTTCTTCCCGTTTCCAGTTTAAACTGCATATACGTGTAATTTCCAAAACGTTCCAGAACTTTATAATGTGTAATGGCCGGCTTTCCATTCTTTTCATTGATAGCCATCTTCTTTCTGTCTGTCGGATGTCTCCCAATTGCACCTTCAATCGTTCCTTCGTCATTTTTTACATTTCCATAAACAATACCTTCATAAATACGATTTACCGAATGTTCTTTAATCTGCTCTGCAATATTCACATGACTAATATCATTTTTACATACAATCAAAGAACCTGTAGTATCCATATCAATCCGATGCACAATACCCGGACGAATTTCTCCGTTAATACCGCTTAAACTATCTTTACAGTGATATAAGATGCCATTTACCAATGTTCCTGAATAATGGCCGGCTGATGGATGCACAACCATCCCCTTTGGTTTATTCACAATCAAAACATCCTGGTCTTCATAAAGAATGTCCAGCGGAATATTTTCCGGTTCAATAGCTGTTTCCGTTGCATCCGGAAAATGTATCGTAACCACATCTTCTGCTTTCATCCGGTAATTGGCTTTTTCAGGCTTATCATTCACCAAAACTGCGGATTCTTTGATTAATTTTTGAAAAAAAGAGCGTGAAAAATCTGGATAAATAAGGCTTACATATTTATCCAGACGCTCATTTTCCTGTTCTAATAATACTTCAAATATTTCTGTTTTCATAGATAACAATCCTATCTGTTCAAAAATATTAAGCAACTATGTTAATCGAATATTCTCAATTTAACATGCTACTTGTCCATAACAAAATAACTGCCTTTATATTTGACAAAATGAAATACTTTCTTTCACTATAATTCACTTGAAATAATCTCCGTCTTGCTTCACTCAAATACGTGAAGGAAAAAACACCTCAAAATCTTCATCTTTATAATAAAAAAGCCCTAAAACAATCATAAAAAATGCAGATACAGTAACATAAATATCAGCTACATTAAAAATAGGGAAATTAATTAACTTAAAGTAAAAGAAATCTATGACATATTGATGTGTGATTCTGTCAATAAAATTGCCGATTGCACCTGCAATGAAAAATAATAAAATCCAATTCATATATCTATATCTTCTATTCTCTGGGATTCGAAGATATAAAATAACCAAACACAATAAAATAACAACTGTAAAAACAACCAAAAAAACCATTCGAAATGTCAAAAACAAATCCGGATTCTTATCAAATGCTGAAATGGAAAATATATTATGAAGCAATGATATCGGGTCCATGCCAAATGCTGCACTTCGATTCTCCAGATATTGTAACTCAAATATATCTTTGATAATAGGAATTGCGGGCTGATTTTTTAAAAAATATGCTGCAGCATATTTCGTAATCTGGTCAAACAACACCAAAAAAGCAATAAAAAAAGTGCTGATAAACATATTTTTTTTTGTTTTTTTAAGCATAAATACAATTCTCCTTGTTTATAGCTGTTATAAGAAATCTGCCTACTATTATTTATAAAAGGAAAATTTTACACGCAACTTTCCTTTTTTGCTTATACTATTGCAGCTTTCAAATATAAATCGCGTCTTTCCCCTTACAGAAACAATTCCACCATCCGGACATGCTTGATTGCAGTTTGTAATTGTTTTTCCATTAATAAACACCTTTTCGGATGCCAAAAGCATTGCCGACTCGCTGCGGGATACATGACATGCTTTTGCCACAATACAATCAATTCGGTTAGAAGCTATCATATCATAACATTCCTCAAATTGAATACGTGCCTGTAAGTCTTTAAAGTTCATTTCTTCTGATAAAGTTACCGCAGTATGACGGATTTGTGAGAGCTGCTCAAAAAGGAAAGGAAGTATTTTTTCACAGCAAAATACATAGTACCCATCTTCGAAACATAAAATATCACCTAGTTTACTTCTCTCAATTCCAAGACTCATAAGAGCACCTAAAATATCTCTATGAGTGAGTTTTTCTGCATATTTTGGATATTTCGCCACAATATGAATACAACGAATAGGATATTCTAAATCTGTTTCATAGCTTTTATATTCATAATAAAGAGCATCAGGAATGAATGCAATCATCTGACGCTCCGCATTAGAATAACCACCAAAGCAAATTGCTTTCGTTAAAAGCGTTTTTTCGATGGTATGATATAGATTTAATTCATTTAGATTAAGAAAATCGCTAAATATAACAATATCTTTCATATCTGCCTGTCTGGATAAATCCATCAGACGTTTTTTACATAATTCCTGCTCTTTCATCATTAAAAGCTAAATCCACTCGTATCAGAATCGAGAGAATCCAAAATATTATGGATATCGCCTGAAATATCTACACCATTTGGTGTAGCGAGGAAAATATAATTAGAGATTTTCTGAAGATTTCCCTGCATTGCATAAGAAGAACCGGATGTGAAATCAATAATACGCTGTGCAATTTCGACATTTAATCCTTCCACATTAATAAGCACCGTTTTTCCACTTAATAATGTATTTGTAATTTCAAGTTCATCTTCCATTTTTGTTGGTTTAAATACACATACTTCCATATTTCCCATTGTTGCCTGCTTTCTTTGTGATTTATTAATCGGAGTAATCTTAGAGTTATTATTGGAAACCGGTTTTTCTTTTGGTATTTCTTTCGGTTCTCTTTTTGGCTCTCTCTTTACTTCCGGTTTTACTTCTTTTCTACGGGAAGCTCGCTTTGGTTTTTCATCTTCTTCATACTCGTCTTCGTCTTCCCAATATTCTTCATTGTCAAACTCATAGTCATCATCATCATTTAATCGCATTACATCTAAAAATTTATCTATTACACTCATATATTACCACCTTATTTTTAAAATATTTTAATAAGTTCCAAATCCTATTACTTAATTATAAATTCGCTCACCAAAAATCCCCGTACCTACGCGTACCATGGTTGCACCTTCTTCAATTGCAACCATATAATCTCCTGTCATTCCCATAGATAGGATATTCATACTAACATTATCTATGTTTTGATTATCGATGTCAACTGCTAATTCCTTAATCTGACGAAAAAAACAGCGATTATCTTCCGGATTTTCCACGTATGGGGCAATTGTCATAAGTCCTTTGATTCGCACATGTGGAAATTTAGAAATTTCTTTGATTAAGTCAAGCGTTTCCTGTTTGGAAATGCCAAATTTTGTTTCTTCGTTTGCAATATTTACCTCAATTAAAACATCCATAATAATGTCTGATTTAGCTGCCTGTTTTTCGATTTCTGCCGCTAATTTCAAACTATCTACAGAATGAATTAACGTTGTTTTTCCAATCAGATATTTTACTTTATTTGTTTGTAAATGACCAATCATATGCCAACAAATATCATTTGGAAGCTGCTCATATTTATCGCACATTTCCTGCACTTTATTTTCTCCAAAATGTCGGATATCTGCATCATACGCTTCTTGAAGCATTTCCAACGGCTTTGTTTTGCTGACTGCTATTAATGTTACTTCCTCTCTATTTCTGCCTGCATTTTTACAGGCTTTCTGTATATTTTGTTCTATGGATAAAAGTTGTTGTTTTATCATACTTACCTCACTATTTTACTGTCAATTGATTTTCTTCTATGCTGTCTGCATCCAGAGCAATATGGTCGTACAAGGCAACACCATACGATGTCTTGGTTGATATAATAGCATATTCTTCATTTTCATAAATAATTTTAATTTGTTTAAATACGGCGTAGCCTTTGTTAATATTATAAACCCCCACTAAAGAGTCTTTTTCGGTGCCAATTGTATATATATCAGTCGAATCCGGTATATCGACAATATCTCCTTCACTAACCTTTTCGCTGTCTACATAATAATGTGTCTCAGATTCATAATATATCGTAGGTGTGACAAATTGAGAATCTGTGCTTTCTTGAGAAGATATTGATGTCAACTGCAATCCTAATGCATCCGATTCTTCTTTTTTCGTAAAATACTCTTTCGGTATTGTAAAAAATTCCTTTGATGTAATAGCAGATTTTGGGATTTTCAGCCCTGTATCATCATTTAAAAGCAACTCAATATCAATAAAACGGTCATTGATATAGCGAATCATAGCACGTTGCAAAGAAAGATTCAAATAATAATTGCCACTTTCTTTTAAAATAGTGTAAGCGGCACTTGTCTTATAATCATCTTTACAAAACCGTATATCTACATAGCTTCCATTCTCCAATTCCTGTGCAAGACTTTCCGGAATCGGAAGCAAAATATTCCACTTTTCACTATTGACACGTTTATAAACAGGGTCTCCCTCCGACACTTTCGTATTGGAAGTTAGAATTTTCTTCTTATACTCTTGTGTATTAAAATCATTTGCGGTAAAGTTTTCTGTAGTCTTTCCCTCATATCCATCAATCTGGTATACAATAATGCCATCTGAAGGTGAAGTTGCCTTAAAAAAGCTGCTTCCTTCCGCATTCTTTATATCTTCTGATAGGTCAGACATAGCAAATGTATGAATTGTCTGCAAAATTTCAGAATTTAAATTGTTGTAAAACGAATAACTTTCGGAAAAATTACCGGAACTGTATGTAGTAAAAAAACTATCAATATGCGTAGAAACTTCATTTATAAGCTCTGCATTTAGTAATTGTTCGGAATAATTAGAACCGGAAATTTCTTTTGAAATACTTCCTGTTGTATCAATGGAATACACAATATCATGTACGGATACTTTCGCAGCATTTTTTACATAATAATTAATATAACCGGATTGATTTGCATATTCCACAGTTTCATCTCTATAAATAATTCCCTGAAAGGTATAATTAGAAGCTATCGTGCCTTGTGTTACTTTATATTTTGCAACCGGAATTTTCGTAAAATAAGTAAACACATTAAATAATACATATATGATAATAATGAAAAAAACAACAAAACCAATATTGAAATTCATTGTATTTCTAAATTTAACGATATTTCGCTTTTCTGCCAAAATAATTCACCTCAATTTTTTTACAATATAATCTATTCTACCACTAATTATTGGTAAAGACAAGCAATGTATAGATTCTGTTTTTCAGGAAATACTAGAAGTATCAGTAACTTGCATCGCAATTATGAAAGTACTGAATAATTATGATTATTAAATGAACTAGGAGGAAATACAAAAAATGAAGTGGTTGGATAATACATTACTGACATTGGCAATTATCGGTTGTATTAACTGGGGACTTATCGGTTTTTTCCGATTTGACTTAGTTTCCTTTATTTTTGGCGATATGACTTGGATATCCAGAATCGTCTACGCTTTGGTTGGTTTAAGCGGAATTTACATGTTAACATTTTATGGCCGCATTCGTTCTGGAATGATTGAGGAATAGATGCTCGGCATACAACAAAAAGGTGCTGCATTTCTGCAGCACCTAACTATGTAATATTGCATGGATTTTTATAAAGCAACAATTACTTTTGCTTTTGCACAAGCCGGTAATTCATCTTCATCTTTGGAAACACTTAAGATAAAGCGAACTTTATATTTTTCGCTGATAATATCAAGTTTTTCAATGGCTTTTGTAATTTCAGATTCTGTTTCTAAAGATGCTATGGTAAGGAAGCTGTCAAGATACATTTCTTCAAGGTCATTATCCTGTGAAATAATTCCGCTAATAAATCCTAAAAATTCATCACAATTTGTAACCGGAAAATCCATTACATTAATAAGACGAACCTTATTATTTAATTCAAACATGTGTTTCTGGCTCTTATCTAAGTATACAACATTACCACTTGCTGTCTGAACTGAAGCATTTACCCTTTCTAAAAGTTCTTTGGTTTTTCCCTTTCCTTTTACACCACAGATAATTTCAATCATGGCAAGTCCTCCTAAAATTTAAATATTGTGAAACTATTTAATCAATTATTCACTAATTAATCTAATTATAGAACATTTGTATAGAAAATACAATCATTAATTCGCAAATCGTGACAAAATCTGATTCATTAATAAATATAAATTGTATCTTCCATCTGCTTTAAATACGATACTTATAATATCATCTCCTGCCGGATTTTTGGAATAAAGCACAAGACAATAACCGGCATCATAAGTAGTTCCTGTTTTTCCGCCAATAACCGTAAAACCTTCCGGTGTGTCTACGGTATTATTTAAGTAGCGGTTGCTGTTATGGAATGTTTTTTCAACTGTTTCACCGGAAATATTCGTATAAGCACATTCATGTGAAGCTGTATTAATGATAGTTACAAACTCCTCCATTTTTAATGCCTCATTAAAAATAAGATACATATCATATACTGTAGTATAATGTTCGTCATGTGACAAACCGCTTGGATTCATAAAATGGGAATTTGTCGCACCAATGTGTAACGCTTCCTGATTCATCACTTCCGCAAATGCTTCCACGCTTCCGGAATAATGTTCTGCTAATGCTTCTGCAGCATCATTTCCGCTGTTAAGCATTAAACCATATAATAAATCGCGTACCGTAATATTATCGCCTGCTTTTAACCCACATACAGAAGAATCGCTTGCTTGGTCGGCAGCAGACTCACTAACGGTAACAACGCTATTTAAATCCGCATATTTTAAAATAATATAAGCAGTCAGTACTTTTGTTGTGCTGGCAGGATATAATTTTCCAAACAAATTCTGGCTATAAAGCACTTCTTTTTTGGTTACATTAAATACACCTGCCCCTTGTGCCACCTGAGAATCTGTTTGGTCTGTTCCAAAGTCTACATTTTGTGTGACACAAAGCTCACTTGCAAAATAGTTAGTATCGATGTCGTCTTCCACATGAATCAAAGAATTGTCATACGAATAAACATCATATGCATTGTCATAAGGAACAGATGTCTGCCCACATCCGCCCAACAAAACAACTGCTATGCACAGTAGGCATAACAGTTGCATGAATTTTCTATTTATACATTTCACGCCACTCTAAATCTCCTCTATCTAATGCTCTAATTAACAATTCAGCCGTAGCAAGATTCGTTGCTAAAGGAATATTATGTTCGTCACATAACCGTACAATAATATTGATGTCCGGTTCGTGGGATTTTGGTCTTAGTGGGTCTCTTAAGAAAATGACCATATCGATATCGTTATGCTCAATCTGTGCACCTAATTGCTGAGAGCCCCCTAAATGCCCAGCCAGATATTTGCGTACAGATAAATTCGCCACTTCTTCAATTAATCTTCCCGTTGTGCCTGTTGCAAAAAGTTCATGTTTTGCTAAAATTCCTCTGTAAGCAATACAGAAATTTTGCATCAGTTTTTTCTTTGCATCATGTGCAACAAGTCCTATATTCATTAGTTCTCCTCCTCCTAATATTTTTTCGGTTGTAATCCAACATTTAGTACAAATCCCATACCCAAGAATATCGAAACAATCGATGTTAGTCCATAGCTGACAAATGGTAAAGGAATCCCTGTATTGGGGAATAAGCCGGTAGCAACACAGATATTAACAAAACTCTGAAATCCTACTAATGCAGCCATTCCGCAGCAGATTAAACGCCCCTGTAAATCTTTTGCTCTGCTTCCAATATAAATACATTCAATTACAATTAAAAATAATAAAACAATAACAGTAGCCGTACCTACAAATCCTAATTCTTCTCCGATAACCGCAAAAATAAAGTCGGTCTGTGGTTCAATGATATACCCCGTATTTTTCAAAGAAGCGGCTTCGGAATTGTTCAGCCCTTTCCCCCATAGCTGACCGGAACCGATTGCCATAATAGAATTTTGCTGTTGCCATGCCAAATGGGCAAACCGGTCGTCTTCCGGATAAAGCCATGCTAAAATACGCTCAATCTGATAAGGAACTTCCGTTTCTGTAGACTGTGCCAATTGCACAACATAAACCAAAAGTACAATCGCAATCGGGACAACGATAGCCAGTACGCTTACTATTATTTTATAACTTAATCCGGCAATAAACAAGAGTACAACGAAAATAATTGAAGAAACAATCGTTGTAGAAAGGTCCGGCTGTGTAAGAATTAAAATCAGCGGAACTACTACAAGGGCAAAAGATGCTCCTATCACTTTTACACTATTTAAATTTTCATTGTATTTGACAAAAAATGCTGCAAAAAATAATACAATTACAATTTTCGCCAATTCAGACGGCTGAAATGTAAAACTGCCTAATTTAATCCAGCGTTGTGCTCCGCCGGCAGAATGTCCAAGTGGAGATTCTACCAGCAAAAGCAAACCAATAATTCCAAAATAATAAATCCATGAGAATTTTAATATAAAGTTGTAATCAATCAGAGACACGATTGTCATAAGAATAAGCCCCAGTACAAAACCAACTACCTGTTTGCTTTGTACGGATTCTTTTGCACTTCCAATTATCATAATTCCAATAACGGTTAGTGCACATATATATATAATTAATTGAAAATGATAATTCTTTAGTTTGTATTGTTTTGGCATATTAAACTCTTTTCTTATCCTGTTTTAATGTAACTTTGATTTCAAACATATCCGGTGATAAATCAAAATGTCTGCTGATAAGCGTTGAGATATCTTTTTTCAACTGAGAAATATCACAGGCAGAATGTTCAATATTATCTGTTTCCATCATTAATTTCAAACGCTCTTTCGCTATAAAAGAAGAACGATTTTTGTTTTTACGAAAAATCATACACCATCTCTCCTTCCAAACTGATTTCATTTATCATTTGTTTGGCAAGTTGAAGATAGGTTTTTGCAGCTTTTGAACGTAAAGCCACCACCGGAATGCCCTTGTTCTGGCTAATTAGTATTTTGTTGTCATGGGAAATTGTTCCAAGGATTGGGATGTCAAACAATTCTGCAATGTCCTTTTTCGAAAGCATATGATGCTTTCTTGCCAATTTGTCATCATAATCATTGAGAATCAGGTCAACTTTTTCAATGGAACTTC
This sequence comes from uncultured Lachnobacterium sp., assembly GCA_937889225.1. Taxonomy (GTDB): domain Bacteria; phylum Bacillota; class Clostridia; order Lachnospirales; family Lachnospiraceae; genus Roseburia. The sequence continues at coordinate 40,259 of CALAST010000079.1, forward strand.
CTTTTAAAATATTAAGTACTCTGCTTGCATCTTTTACGGCAGAAATTTGAGGCGTTGTCAGTAAAATTGCCCTATCTGCGACAGAAATAGCAAAGCGAAATCCTTGCTCAATCCCTGCCGGACAATCGACCAGACAATAATCAAATTCCTTTGTCAAATGATACATCAAATTTTTAAAGGCTTGCTCATATTTATCCATGGAAACGCATTTTAAGGATGCAGGAATCAGGAATAGATTTGGAAAACGCTTGTCCCGAATCAAAGCCTGATTCAATCTGCACTTACCTTCCAATAAGTCTAAAAGATTGTAATTGATACGGTCTTCTAAACCCATAACAACATCTAAATTGCGAAGTCCCATGTCAGTATCCAACATGACAACTTTTTTATCTAACTGTGAAAGTCCTGCACCAATGTTAGCAATTGTTGTTGTCTTGCCAACACCGCCTTTTCCTGAAGTGAAAACAATCGTTTCACCCATGAAAATAAACCTCCTGTTAGTCTGTTACACTATTATTTGCGGAGCTGTTCGCTCCCTCTGCATGTAATGCAAGAATATCTTCCAATGTATTTACCTTAAAATAATACGACAGAATATTTTTCGACACAGCCGCAGCATTGGAAGAAGAATAACCATATGCAATACGTGTTGCAATGGAAATCTGTGGATTATCGTATGGTGCATATCCTACAAATAAAGCATGGTTTGGTCTTGTAGATACTTGCTGTGCTGTACCCGTTTTTCCGGCTACCGCAATCGTGAAGTTTTTAAAGCTTCCATTCGATTCACACATAAGTCGCATCCCATAACGAATTGCAGACCATTCATCGCCCGAAAGCGTTCCTGAAATATCTTCATATTCGGAAGCATAGCTTTCTAATACATTGCCTTCCGGGTCTACAATTTTGTTCATTAACTGATAATCGTATAATTTTCCGGTAGATACAGCTGTTACATAACGTGATAATGCAGCAGTTGTAATATTATTATTACTCTGTCCAATCGCAGCCATAACCGGATATTCTGTTGCAAGCTCTGAAGTAGCTTCTACAATTTCAAGCCCCGTTTTTTCGTTTAAACCATAAATCTCGCCATATTTTCTAAGGTTCTCAATTCCGTTTGCATCATTATAGACACCAGTATTTTTCGTACTTAACATATGACCGACGGTATAGAAATAAATATTACACGAATCTTTGATAGCTTCCGACAAAGTCTCTTGCTGATGCGTTCCACCCGGATATATCCAACATTTTGGTCGGTTTGTAACTTCGGTATAAACACCGGTACAATAAATCGGTGTAGAAGTTGAAATGACATTTTCAGCAAGTCCTGCTGTAGAGGTAAGCAACTTAAAGGTAGAACCCGGAGCTGTCTTTTCCTGTGTAGCATAGTTCCATTGCGGATTTGAATTGTCTTCATTTAACCCTGCATAATATTCCGCATCTACGCCATTTGCAAGTCGGTTGTTATCATAACCCGGATAACTTACCAAAGCTTTCACTTGTCCTGTATTCACATCTGTAATCACACAAGAACCTGTACATGGGTCAAGTGCAAGCTGTGCAGGCGTAATTTCGATTTGATTAATTTTTTCCAAAAGGAAATTATATGGTCGAATGTTTCCGTTATAAATTCGATTATACGTATCATCATCATAATCCAGTACGCCTTGTTCAAACAAAAGCAAGCAAAGCTGTCTTCCAGTAATCTGATTCTTCTCTACCATATATTTGTATACATATTTGGAAAATTCTTTGTCAGTTGCAGCTTCTGTCTCAATATAGCTGCACAAAGCATCAAAAATTTCAGAAGTATCTGCATATTTATCACTTACATCTAATAAACTAATATCAATCCATTGTTTTGTGATGCAATAGGACAAATATTCTTTTGGACTGATTTGACCATCACGCCATTTTTTGTAAATGCTGTCGGAAGAATCAATTTCCGATGACTGAAGAACTTTATCATTTTTTAAAAGTGTAATTACATAAGTAAAGTAATCCAACATTTCTTCTGTCATTGCATTATTGACAAGTGGATTTGACGCATACAACTGATTTTTTACGGAAGCAATCGCATTACTCTGACAGGTTAAAAATGTCTGATATACTTCCTGTTCTGTAGTTGTAGCATCTTCATCATCAAATTGCATGATGTCAATGACATTATTATCAAGTAACGCAAAATATACTTCATTTACTCCAATATTGCCATTTCGTATGTTGGAATAGACAACACCTGCAATCTCTTGTTCTAATAAAAGATAGGTCGCCTTTTGCAAATCAGCATCAATGCTCAAATACAAATCATTTCCGGCTTCCTGTTCTTTGCTGCTAATAACCTTTTTGATTCGTCCAAACGTATCAATATAAACAACCTGCTCGCCATTATGACCTCTTAAGTACGATTCATAATATTGCTCCAATCCCGCTTTTCCAATCGTATCATTTTTCGTGTAAGAATCATCTTCGGCAAATAACGTTTCATATTCAGAATCCGAAATTTTGCCGGTATATCCAATCATAGATGCAAAATACACGCTATCATTGTATTTTCGAATCGTATCTTCCTTAATCTCAATACCGATTAATCGGTCAGAATGTTCATTAATGTACGCAACTGTCTTATCCGACACATCCTGTGCAATCGTAGTTGTCTGGTATCTCGAATAATATGTGGAACGCATTGCATAACGAATAATGGTAATGCCATAAGCTGTTTCCCTCGAATAAGAATCATCAATCTCAAAACAATTCTCATCCTTTGCAAGAAAGAGCATTACCTGTTCCGCAGTTGCATTTGCTTCATCAAAACCAAAGTCTTTATTGTATTCTAAGTCGTCATAAGAAGATTTTCCAAAAACATCGGCTAAAAAACGCTTTAACTTACTGCCTGTAACATTGAAGCTGTAACTTCCATCTTCATTTAAGTCAATTTTAAAGTCGTTGTACAATTTTTCGCCATTTTTTGCAAGCACTTCTACAATTTCTGCCAACTGTGCATTTAGTATCTCGTTTCTATCACCGTTTTCATAAGTACCGTTGTCTGAAATGGTTACGGAATAAGCCAACTCATTGTAAGCGAGCAATTTTCCATTGCAGTCATAAATATTGCCTCTTGTAGCATTTATAGACAACTTCTTTTCGATTTTCATCTCAAAGTTATTCTGATATGTTTTTCCGTTTACAACCTGTAACGTAAATACACGAAACAGTATCGTAACAAACATAAGCAACATAACTGTCGAGAGTACAAATAATCGGGACTTAAAAAAACGCGAAAGAAAATCTTTTAAATCATAAATCAAATTTTACCGCACTCCTTTTCTCATATGCTTCTAACTTTTGATTTACTTTTAGTAAAATAAAGTATAAGAAGATTGTAATTACCATAGTGTATACTAATTCAGGAATAATGACTGCCTTTAAATAATAAAGAAATTGATATCTGCTTCGGGTAAGAAACATAAATATATAGATAACAAAATTTAAAGCAAGGTCACTTCCCGTAATTAAAAGCATTGGTAATTTGATATCTTCCGGATAGAAACGTTTTTTGAACAGACCGTTTACATATCCGATATACATATATATTAAAGCATATACACCATAATAAAATCCGCAAAATATGTCTATAAGAAGACCGCAAAATAACCCAAGATACATCCCCTCTTTTTTTCCTCGCATGAAGCCAAAAGAGGACACAATCACAATTAAGAGGTTTGGTGCAATCCCTGCAAATGATGCAAATTGGAAAAATGTAGTTTGCAATACAAAGCAGACTGCAACCAATATAAATAAAACTATTTTTCTCAGCATGTCAATCTCCTGATGTTTCCGTGTTTGGCGTTGTTTGTGTGCCTTCTGTGGTTGTTGCGTTTTCTGTACCGGCATTTTCCGGAGTCGTAGTTTCACCACCCATTTCTTTGATACGGGTAATTACAAAAACATCCTCCAAGTGTGCGAAATCCACTACCGGAGTAATCGTTCCGCTTTTTGTCAGATTATTGGAACTATTTTCTATGGTAGAAATATAACCAATTAAAATTCCCTGCTGATACTGGTCAGATACATAAGAAGTAATTACTTCATCTCCAACATTTACCTGATTATCCTCATCACGAAGCTCCGAAAAGGTAATCGTCATATCCGTATTCATACTTTGCAGATTGCCGCTTACATTAAAATTGTCGCCTGTATTGGCAACCGTAGCACTTACATTACTCATATCATTGATAATGCTGCGTACCGTTGCATAATTTGGTCCGGCATCTGTGACAATGCCGACCAAACCGCTTCCGGCAATCACGTTCATGCCTTTTTCCACACCATGTTTTGTGCCGCGATTAATCGTAAATGTATCAAACCAGTTTCCGCTGTCCTTTGCAATTACACTGGCAGCCACTTTTTCATAATCAGGATATTTGGCATCTAAATTATACAATTCACGCAGATTTTCCAATTCATATTGTTCCAATTTTGTTGTGATATTAAGGTTTGTAAGGTCTGCTACCTGTTTTTTTAATGCTTCATTTTCAGCTAACACATCGCTTAGTGTACGAAAGTCATTTGCCGTATCGAAAATCCATTCGCCTGTCGTATTGATGCCTTCCTGCATTGGGATGAAAACGTAGCCTGCAATGCTTTTTAATGGTCCGCCATTTAAATTAAAAATCAGACCAAGAAGAATGCCTGCAATACATATTCCTGTTAAAATCATCAGAGTAACTTTTGTTTGTAATTGTTTTTTCTTAATATTACGATATTTCTTTTTCATAACCCCTCATTACTTTTTCATAGTAAATGGCAATCTTTTAAATTTGGAATCAGAAACAATCTTAACCAGACCACGTACTGCACTTTCATCAGGAGCATCTGTTGTGTTTACCCGAATGCCCGTAATAGATTCAAATAACTGGTCTAAATTATGAATCATAGAACCGCCACCTGTGATATAAATTCCGGAATGGATAATGTCTTTTGCAAGTTCCGGTGGAGTTTTTTCTAATATCATTTTAATGGAAGTACAGATAGATTCTAAATTGCTTTTCATAGCTTCATAGATAATCGCTGCACTAATTTCTACTTCAATTGGAAGCCCGCTTACAACATCTCTTCCTACGATAACCATTGTTTCAGTTCTTCCAGGAAGACCAGAACCTAAGGTTTCTTTTAATGCTTTTGCTGTTTTTTGACCGATAATCAAATTATATTCTTTACGAATAAAACTAATGATAGATTCGTCTAATCGGTTTCCACCAAAATGCAACAAATCACTTAAAACAAGTCCGCCTAACGATAAAATAGAAATTTCTGTTGTATCTGCTCCCATATTGACAATCATAATACCTGTTGGCTGATTTACATCTAAACCAAGCCCTACGGCATCTGCGATTGGTTTTTCACATAAAAGAATGCTCTTTGGACGCACTTTGCTCTTGTAAAAAATTTCATAAAAGGCACGTTTTTCTACATCTGTAATGTCAGTTGGAACAGCAACGACAAATTCAGACCCACGAAGTTTGGTTTTCATTTTTTCTTCTAAAAATGTGATAATCATGTTCTGTAAGTAATTATAGTCTGCAATCACACCACTTACTACCGGGAATACAACATGAATCGATTCCGGTGCTTTTTCATACATAGCATACGCTTCATCACCATAAGCATAAATCTGATTTTTATTGATGATTGCTACTGCATTGCTTTCTTTTAAAATTTTACCTGTGGATTTACAAAAAATCTTAAAACTGCTTGTTCCAAGGTCAACGCCATAGATATTGTTGTTCATTTCCGTTCTCCTCTTTTCTTATGTTTCTAATTGATGATGTTCTTTGAAACTGTAATATCTCTTATCTCCGATAATGATGTGGTCTGCCATCTCAATATTCATCATAGTTGCATTATAGGCAATCCGCTTTGTAATCCGCAAATCATCTTCACTTGGCGTAGGGTCGCCGCTTGGATGATTATGCAGCAGAATAAATAAAACGGCATTATGCATCAATGCTTTTCGGAAAATATCTCTGGGAGAAACGTAAGCGAAATTCACACTTCCCATAGATATGATTTCATCAGCGATAAAATTACATTTTCCATCGAAAAATGCACAAACTAAAATTTCTTCGCTGCGATGACGCATCTGTTCCATATAGTATTCTGCGATTGTGGACGGCATATTCATATTGAGACTGTAACCACTATGGGTTTTGGCGATACGTTTTGACAGTTCTGCGACTGCTTTTAATTGAATCGCCTTTACTTTGCCAATGCCGGATATCTCTGTGAGTTCTTGAAAGGAACATGCATAAAGATTTAGCAGATTATTGTGATACCCTTGCAATAGCTTTCGGGCAATATCCAGCGACGTTTCTTTTTGCGTTCCTGATTTTAAAATAATGGCTAAAAGCTCTGCATCGGATAGGCTTTGCTCTCCATATTTTAAAAATTTTTCATAAGGCCGTTCGGATTCCGGCAGGTTTTTCATAATAGTATGTTCTGACATAGTGTCCTTTCTGCTCTCCCAAGACACTATTTAATGATAACACATCTAGTCAAGCTTAACAAGTTCACGCTCATAAAGTTTTTGTAAACTCATTAAAATTCCAAATTTTGCATGGTACCAAGTAAGTCCCCCTTGGAAATATACAGCATATGGTTCTTTTATTGGTCCGTCTGCGGAAAGTTCAATAGAAGAACCCTGTACAAATGCACCTGCTGCCATAATGACATCGCTGTCATATCCCGGCATTGCCCATGGTTCCGGTGTCACATAGCTGTCTACCGGTGCTGCTGCCTGAATACCTTCACAGAATGCACACATTGCCTCTTTGTTGCCAAATTCGACAGCCTGAATAATATCGTGGCGGCTCTCATTTCCGGTTGGCACAACTTTAAAACCAAGCTTTTCATAAATCTTCGCTGCAAAGATAGCTCCCTTTAATGCACCTGCCGTAACCGTTGGTGCAAGGAAAAATCCTTGATAAAAGGACTGAATCACGCCAAGCGACGCTCCCACTTCTTTTCCAAGTCCCGGAGATGTCAAGCGATATGCGGCATTTTCCACACACTCTTTTTTTCCGGCAATATAACCGCCGATTGGGGCAAGTCCGCCACCCGGATTTTTAATGAGTGAGCCAACTATCATATCAGCTCCAACCTCTAACGGTTCTTTTTCTTCTACAAATTCACCATAGCAGTTATCTACCATGCAGATAATATCCGGCTTAATGTTTTTGATAAAGGAAATAAGTTCCCCAATGCGGTCTACGGAAAGTGTTGGTCTTGTCGCATACCCTTTCGAACGCTGAATGGTCACAAGGCGAGTACGTTCATTAATGGCATTTTTAATTCCTTCCCAGTCAAAACCGCCATCTTCCAAAAGGTCTACTTGTGCATAGGTAATGCCATACTCGTCAAGAGAGCCTTTCGATGGTCGAATCCCAATGACTTCTTCTAACGTGTCATATGGTTTTCCGACAGGGGATAACAATTCATCTCCCGGACGTAAATTCGACATTAACGCAAGGGCTAATGCATGTGTTCCGCAAGTAATCTGCGGACGTACCAAAGCATCTTCTCCCTTAAAACAATCTGCGTAAACACGTTCCAAAGTATCACGACCTAAATCATTGTATCCGTAACCGGAAGATTGATTAAAACATTCCGCACTTACGCGATTTTTTTGTAATGCATGAAGTACCTTTAATTGATTCATTTCTGCTGTTGCATCAATTGCTTCAAAACGTTCCTTTAATTCATTTTCTATTTGAGAGCCAAATGCGATAACTTCATCACATAGTCCAAGCTCTTTATACTGTTGTAATAAATATGGATTCATAGTGGTTCTTCTTTCTAAGTTGTTTATTTTGTAAATTTATACTTCCAAATGTCTTTCTGCTACCACAATCATAATACTATCTTGAGCTACTTCTGTTACATCTTGAAATTGATTTTTTTCCAAAAATGTTTCGACTGTGGATTTTCTCTTTCGTAACCAAGTCGTACTTTTTCAAAGCCGACAGATTTTAAATATTCAAAAAGAACAGAAACTATTCATCGTCTCATTTATAAATTTCTCTTTCTTTCAATATTTTCTTCATCTCCAAGAGAATTTTTTCATCATCATAGTCATATTCCGATTTGTCAATCCATACAACATCCCGTTCTCTTCGAAACCAAGTAAGCTGTCGTTTGGCAAAGTGTCTGGTTTCTCGTTTTAAAATATAAATGGCTTCTTCCAAAGAATATTTGCCATCCAAATAATTTAAAATTTCCTTATAACCAAGCCCTTGCATCGATACCATACCTTGATGATAGCCCATTTCTTTTAATTTCTTTACTTCCTCCAAAAGTCCGTTTTGCACCATAAGGTCAACACGTTTATCAATACGCTCGTACAAAAGCTCACGTTTATCTGTTAGGACAAAATAGGCATGATTATATGGAGATTCTTTCCTATGTTCTTCTTCATTATGCAAGGAAATCGGTTTACCTGTCAATTTATAAAATTCCAATGCACGAATCACACGTTTCACATTGTTTGCATGGATAATTTCCGCAGAAATCGGGTCAACTTCCTTTAATTTTTCATGCAAAGCCTCGTTTCCATGCTCATTTGCAAAGACTTCAAGCTCTTTGCGATAGGCTTCATCACAATCTTGGTTATCAAAATTGATATCGTATAACAAGGCCTGAATATAAAAGCCTGTTCCACCTACAATCACAGGGATTTTTCCCTGTGCGTAAATTTCTTCCATGGCTTCTTTTGCCATTTGCTGAAAACGAACAATGTTAAATTCTTCTTCCGGCATAAGCTCATCTACAAGATAATGCGTTACACCGTCCATTTCTTCTTTTGTTATTTTTGCCGAGCCGATATCCATATATTTATAAACCTGCATGGAATCCGCTGAAATAATCGAACCATTAACCATTTTCGCAAGGGCGATGGAAAGTGCGGTTTTTCCGACTGCAGTAGGACCGGATAAAATAATAATAGGTCTTTTTGTCATTAGACTATCCTCTTAAATTTCTTTTCTATTTCATATTTGCTCATGGAAATAATCGTCGGTCTTCCATGAGGGCAGTTGTATGGGTTCTCCAAAGACAGTAATTCCTCTGCTAAAGCATCAAATTCTTGAAAGTTAAGCGTTTGATTTCCTTTTACGGCAGCTTTACAGGACATAGAAGCTACCTTTTCCAGAATTAATTCCGGTGTGGCTTTTCCGGAAATATTAGAAAAATCATCCAACATTTCAATAAATAAATCCTTCATATCCACATGATATAAATTAGCCGGAACAGCACTTATCATATATTCCTTTCCGCCAAATGACTCGACTTCATATCCCATTTTTTCTAATTGAGGGCGGTATTTTTCAAGCATCAGAATTTCGTTTGCATCCAAACTAAACACGATAGGCGGACTGATAATCTGGGAAGTGTATTCTTTTTCCTTTAAAGTTGCCATGGTGCGTTCATACAATACTTTTTCGTGAGCCGCATGCTGGTCAATGATGAACAGCTTGTCCTCATATTCCACCAGCCAGTAAGTCTTAAAAAGCTGTCCGATAACATGGTGTTTTTTACGAGCATCTTTGGTAAGGAAGTTGGGGCTGAATTGGTCAAGCGTAAGTTCCTCGTAAATGCTAGGTTCGTGTACTTGCTTATTTACAGATGAATTTGCATCATGTTCATATGAATTTTCATTATTTGTCACATTTTCTAATTTCTCACTATATACATCCCTATCTTGATGTAAACTCACATGATGGGATGCATATTCGTGATTCTGTGCAACTCTATCATTGAACTCCTGTTGTGCAGCAGTTTTCTTATATTCATTTTGACTTCCAACGTATACGCTCTTTCTATCGAAAACCTGACTGGAACCGCTTGGAAACCTATCTGAATATCTGTCAGGATATTTCCTTTCATAAGGACTATCCTTAGAAACTGCATTTCGTATATCGTTAAGCCTGCGTTTCTCAAATGGTTCAGGAATGGATTCTTTATATTCAGGAACGGGTTTTGCATGTTTCTTTTCTTCCGTTACCGGTACTTCCGGTATCATCTCTTTTTGCAATAATACATCCCGAAGTCCTTCCCATAGTTTTTTATAAACCTCAATATTGTTATCAAAGCGAAGTTCCATTTTCGTCGGATGTACATTTACATCCAATGTTTCTCCTTTAAATGTAAAATAAAGAACGCAAAATGGATATTGGTGCTGCATCAGAAAGCTTTTATAGGCTTCTTCTATTGCTTTCGACAATAGAGAGCTTTTTATATATCGTCCATTGATAAAATAAATCTCAAAATTGCGGTTTCCCCGATTAATCGTAGGTTTTCCGATATAGCCGGTTACGGAAAACAATTCGTTTTGCAATTCAACAGAAAGGACGGAAGAAGCAAATTCCCGACCAAACACATGATAAATCAAGTCTTTGATATTTCCATTTCCTGATGTGTGCAGTTTGGTTTGATTGTTCTGAATAAACTTAAAGGAGATATTCGGGTGCGAAAGAGCCAGTTTCTCTACCATATCCGCAATATACGAACCTTCTGTTTGTGCGGTTTTTAAAAATTTTCTGCGGGCAGGTGTATTAAAAAATAAGTCTTTTACTAAAAATGTTGTTCCCTCAGGTGCACCAACCTCTTCTACTGCAATTTCCTTAGAGCCTTCAATCTGATAACGTATGCCTGTTAAGGCATTTGGCGTTTTTGTAATAAGCTCCACTCTTGACACCGCGGCAATGCTTGATAATGCCTCCCCACGAAATCCCAAAGAAGACACGCAAAGTAAATCTTCTACGTTTCGGATTTTGCTGGTAGAATGACGTAAAAAAGCAAGAGGAACTTCTTTTGCATCAATACCGTACCCATTGTCGGAAATACGAATAAAAGAAATGCCGCCTTCTTTGATTTCTACGGTAATCGCAGTTGCATTTGCATCAATGGCATTTTCCACAAGTTCTTTCACAACAGAAGCAGGTCGTTCAATGACCTCCCCTGCTGCAATTTTGTCAATGGTATCTTGACTAAGTAAAGCTATTTTTGACATAAACATTCCTTTTCTACCAACGGTTTTTTACCTTGTTTTGTAAGTCATATAATTTATTTAACGCTTCAAGTGGCGTAAGATTTCCAATGTCCACATTTCGAAGCTCATTGATAATGTCATCATCTTTTATCGTATCAAATAAAGACATCTGCGTCAAATCCACTTCATCCAGATGTTCTTTTTTCTTTTTCTTATGTGTAGTATCAATGGAAATATTACGAACAACATCAGTAATATCATGCGAAATCAATTCGTTCACGATTTCCTTTGCACGTTCAATCACGCTATCCGGAAGTCCGGCTAATTTTGCAACCTGAATTCCATAACTTTTATCTGCACCACCCTTTACAATCTTTCGAAGGAAAACAATATCGTCGCCTTTTTCTTTTACGGCAATACAATAATTATTTACCCCATTCAATTTACCTTCTAACTCTGTCAATTCATGATAATGCGTAGCAAACAACGTTTTTGCACCAATTAAACGAGTGTTGCTGATATGCTCAACAACTGCCCACGCAATGCTTAGACCATCAAACGTACTTGTTCCTCTGCCGATTTCATCTAAAATAAGCAAAGAATTTGATGTAGCATTTCGCAAAATATTTGCCACTTCATTCATTTCCACCATAAACGTACTTTGACCCGAGGCCAAATCGTCGGATGCACCGACTCTCGTAAAAATACGGTCTACAATGCCAATATTTGCAGCACTTGCCGGAACAAAACTTCCAATTTGTGCCATAAGAACAATTAAAGCAGTCTGTCGCATATACGTGGATTTTCCAGCCATATTCGGACCTGTAATAATCGCAATGCGATGACGGTTATTATCCAGATACGTATCATTATCAATAAACATATCATTAGTAATCATTTTCTCCACAACCGGATGGCGGCCATTTTTGATTTCCAAAAGACCGCTTTCATTAATCTTTGGCTTACAGTAATTATTCTGGCTTGCAACCAAAGCAAGAGAAACAAATGTATCAATTTTTGCAATGGCTTTTGCAGAAGATTGAATACGTCCGACATTATCGGAAATATGGGATAAAATTTCCTTATAAAGCTCGTATTCCAAACCAAAAAGACGTTCTTCTGAGCCTAAAATAGAGTCTTCTAACTCCTTTAATTCCGGTGTAATATAACGCTCAGCATTCGTGAGTGTTTGTTTTCTGACATAATAATCCGGCACCATATTTTTGAAAGAATTTGTAACTTCCAAATAGTAGCCGAATACTTTATTGTATTTGATGCGTAAGTTTCGAATACCGGTCTTTTCCCTCTCCGAAGCCTCTAACTGGGCAAGCCATGACTTTCCCTTTGTTTTTGCATTTCGAAGATGGTCTACTTCTTCATGATAGCCTTCTTTTATGATATCGCCTTCCCGAACGGTAATCGGAGGTTCTTCTTGGATGGAGTTCTCTAAAAGTTCATAAATATCCTTTAATTCATCCAGTTCTTCAAAAATTTCTTCTGCAAGTTCTCCTTTTAACTCCGATAGCAACATCTTAATGGGAGGAATCATTTTCAAGGAATTACGGAATGCAAGCAAGTCTCTTGGATTTGCAGTCTGATATGCGATTCGCGTAATCAAACGTTCCAAATCATAAATAGGAGCAAGGTATTCCCGTAATTCTTCTCTTGTAATTTCCTGTTTATTTAAATTTAAAATAAGTTCCTGACGTTTTAAGATTTCTTTTTTATCTACAAGCGGCTGCTCTACATAAGAACGCAGTAAACGTGCTCCCATTGCAGTTTTCGTTTTATCAAGAACCCACAACAAAGAACCTCGTTTTTGTTTGTCACGCATTGTTTCCACAAGCTCTAAATTTCGTCTGGAAGAGCTGTCAATAATCATATACTTTCCAATGGAATACGGATGAATTGCCAAAATATTCGACAGCGAATTTTTCTGTGTCTCATATAAATATTTCAGCAACGCCCCAGAAGCTACAATTCCGCAATTGTAATCTGCAAGACCTAAGGCTTCCAAGGTATGAATCTTAAAATGAGAAAGCAAGACTTCTTTTGCCAAATCGTCCCCAAAATACCAGCTTTCCAATGTGGAAATTGCAATTCCAAGGCGATTTTTAATATCAGAAATATCAACGCCGCTCATATAAAAAGCCTCATTGCAGATAATTTCCGATGGCATAAATTTATTTAATTCATCCAAAAGTTTTCGTTCCGAATCTAATTCCGTTACGAAAAAATCCCCTGTGGTCACATCAGCTATCGAAATTCCGTATTTGTCAACAGAATACACGATGGACATCAGATAATTATTTTTGCTTTCATCCAAAGACTGCATATCCATATTTGTACCTGGCGTGGCAACACGGATAACTTCACGTTTTACAATGCCTTTTGCAGTTTTTGGGTCTTCTACCTGTTCGCAAATGGCTACTTTATGCCCCTTTTGCACCAATCTGTTTATATATGTATCTGCAGCATGAAACGGTACGCCACACATTGGTGCACGTTCTTCTAAGCCACAGCTTTTTCCTGTTAATGTAAGTTCTAATTCTTTTGACACTATGATTGCATCATCAAAGAACATTTCATAAAAATCGCCCAATCGATAAAACAAAAGGCAATCTTTATATTCTTCTTTTGTCTGTACATAATGCTGCATCATCGGTGACAATTGTGAAATATCAATCACTACTTTGTCCTCTTTCTAATATTGTTATACCATTTCTTGTTCGTATTTTTATGCATGGTTGCGATATTTTCCAATAATCGCCTCTGCTACTTTGATACCGTCCATAGCCGCAGACGTAATTCCGCCTGCATATCCTGCCCCTTCTCCGCATGGATATAAGCCGCTTACCATACTTTCAAATGCTTCATTTCGCAAAATACGAACCGGAGAAGATGTACGGCTTTCAATTCCGGATAAGATTGCATCGTTTCTGTCAAAGTTTGGTATGATATGACCAAAATGCTGCATTCCATCTGCAAATGCTTGTTCCATTTCCGAATTTAATAATCCTCTTAAATTTGCAAATGCAGTCATACCCTTTGTATTGGATGAAAAATCACCATATGCCTGCGAAATACGGTTTTCTTTAAAATCTCCAAACAACTGCTGCGGGATTTTACCATTTGCCAATAAATAGGCTTTTCGCTCTAAACTTCTTTGGTAGGCAAGACCTATTAACGGATGATTTTCTTTTTGCGAATGTTCGCTTAATGCATGTTCGTTTTCTTGGGAAATTTCATGCAAGAAATCTTCCATTCCAACCGAAACAATAATCGCACTATTTGCGGTAGACGAATCTCGTTTTGAATAACTCATTCCATTTACAACCAAACGCTGTTCTTCCGAAGAAGCATTTACAACATAGCCACCCGGACACATGCAAAAGGAATACACACCTCTCCCATTCGGGAAATTAGCGGTTACTTTATACGGAGATGGTGGAAGCAACGTTGATTTTTTCTGTAATCCATACATTGCATGATTTATCATATCTTGTGGATGTTCCACACGAAAACCGACTGCAAAGTTTTTCGCTTCCATTGGTACATGTAAGTCATACAACCGCTCAAAGGTATCTCTTGCACTATGGCCTAAAGCTAAAATAACAACTGATGCATCAAACTGTTTTGTACCACACAAAACCCCTTTTATCGTATTATCTTCTATTATAAAATCGGTCACACAAGTATTAAAATGAATAGCACTTCCTTTTTCCAAAAGGTAATTTCGCATATTTTTTACCACTTCGCATAATATGTCTGTTCCGATATGTGGTTTATTTTCATATAAAATCGTTTCGGGTGCACCAAACCGCACGAATGTTTCAAGCACAAAACGATTGCGGTTGGCAGGGTCTTTTACTAATGTGTTCAGTTTCCCATCCGAAAACGTACCAGCCCCGCCTTCTCCAAACTGTACATTGGAAGCAGTATTTAAAATGCCTGTTTTCCAAAATTGTGCCACATCACTCGTGCGTTCTTCCACAGTTTTTCCTCTTTCTATTAAAACAGGGCAAAATCCTGCTTCAACAAGGATATACGCTGCAAACAAACCTGCCGGACCTGCTCCAATAATCAGAGGCGGATGCTGCAAAGTTTCTTCCCCACAATCAGGCAAATGATATGTTTTATCCTTTGCAATGGAAACCGACGGAATATTTATTTTTTTTACAATTTTCTGTTCGTTCGCCACGTTTACAAGACAAGAATACACATAATAAAGTTCCGGCTTTTGTCTTGCATCCAAAGACTTCTTTTCGATACAATATGTAAACGTCTGGCTTTTGTCCAGACGAAGCACTTTTCGTATTTTTTTTGCCAATTCCACTTCTGAGTGGGAGATTGGCAATTTTATTTGATTAATCTGAATCATAGTTTCCTCTTTAATATCATCATTTACTTGCATTTATTGCCGCCAAATACCCGCTTCCCCATGCAAAATGCAGGTTATAACCACCACAGATGCCATCTACGTCCAAAACCTCTCCTGCAAAATACAGATTTTTTATATATTTTGATTCTAAAGTGGACAATTCAATCTCATCCGCAGAAATTCCACCTGTGCAAACCTGAGCAAATTCAAAATCACGGGGTTTCTCAATTGTTACGATTATATTTTGCAAACAATCAGCAATTTCTTTTAATTCTTTTTTGGAATATTGTCCTGATGCTGTCTTTTTAAAATTACCTAAAACAGCATCTCCAAGTTTTTGGTTAATCAGCCCATTTAACAGATTGCCACCTAAGCGATTGCGAAACATCAATTCTTCCATAAGTTGCTCCAGTGTAAAATCCGGCAGCAAATTTATGCAAACTTGTGTCTTTTTCTTTGCATATAATGCGGTGGATAGGCAATGGCTGATTTGAAATACCGGAATTCCGGAAATTCCATAGTCCGTAAATTGAATCTCACCTGTATCTTCTTTTAGCATTTGCCCATTCACAACTGCTTGTACCGTTCCATTCGCACGCACACCACTTATCTTTTTAAACGGCAATCCTTTCGCATAAAATGCACAAAGTACAGGCAAAATAGGAACAAAGCGATGTCCCAATCCTTTTATTGCATCAAAAAGAGAGCCATTGCTTCCTAATTTTGGCGAAGCTAAAAGCCCACAGGCAATAATCACTTTTTTTCCACGGAATACGCCATTATTTGTTTTCAATTCAAATCCATATTTTTGCGGAATAATCTTCTGTACACATACGTCACATTGTATCGTAACATCTAATCGGTTTAATTCATTCTCAAAAGCGACCACAACGGAAGCTGCCTGCTCACTTGCCGGATAATAATAACCATTTTTGCATTTTGGATAAATACCGATTTCATGGAAAAAGGAAAGGCAATCTTCTTTTGTAAAATGGGAAAGTATCTGCTCAATCAGTGCTTTCCTTCCAAAGAAAGCACTTTGTTCCATATATGCATTTGTAAAGTTGCACTTTCCATTTCCCGTAGCAAGAATTTTCTTTCCACATTTATCCATCTGTTCTAAAACAAGCACATGTTTTCCCTGTTTTGCAGCTGTTCTTGCTGCCATAAGACCGGAAGCACCTGCACCTATTACGATAATATCCCAATTCATACTTTTCATTATCCTTTTCTTATGCAATACAAGCAATCGTGTGCCGGTTAGATTTATTTTCTTTCATAAGCAAAAAAGAATGATAGCACACTCGTTTAACAGTTTATCATAAGAAAGTCAAAGTGTAAAGCGTTCAAGTTGCTGTTCAAGAACACGAAACTTAGCTGGAATAACTCTCTAAAAAATCATATAAATCAGATTCGGTCTTCAAAAAAATGCCCTTCTTTAAATTCTCAAGAAGCTCTATTGGCAAATCCTCTGTTGCAATTCCGGTTTCCATATAAAATTGGTTTGTTCGGGCTTCATATACAACAAGTTGATTATCTTTTTCCAAAATATAAAACATATATTCCGATGCTTCCTGCTTGATATCGACTTCAACCAATTCCTGTGATTCTTGCGTATCTTCTGTAATTTGTGTATGGTCTGCTTGCTCATATTCTTTTTTGGTATTGTTAAATTTTATAAATGCCAAACTTAATGCAATAAGTACAACGGACAAAAAAATGCAGACACTTATTTGTTTTTTCATATTATCACCCCAAATAAGTATCTGCATATTTTTATGTTTTATTCAAATTTTGGTTCAACTATTTATTTTTCAATAAATGTGCTTTCTTTGCAAGAGCTACTATCAAATGTCCTTTCGGGAATCTGCGAATGTCATCTTCGGATAAGCCTTTCAGCAACAACAGAACAACCGCATAAACAAGTACTGCAATAATAATGGAAATACATAAGGCTACCGCATTGTTATTGAAAACACTATAGAACAGCTGATATACACCATATGCTATAGCTCCCATAATTGCAGATGCAATTGCCGGAATAAGAAACGTTTTTTGAATTTCCTGCTTATATCCGCTATATCTTTGTAAATCTCTTGCATTTAAAATGCACATCACAAGTGCAAAGAATGCATTTGCAACAACAACCGCATAAATATTCAGACGGAAAAACAACATAAGTCCTACAAGAAGTATGATATGTGCAACTAACGCAATCGCTGCATTTTTTACAGGCACATTTAGTTTATTGATACCTTGCAATAGCCCGTTGGAAAGCGTGGACATGGAATAAAATACGACTGCTGCAGAACCGATTAGCATAATCTGCGATGCCATATCCAAAGTTTCCATTGTTCCAGGGAATAGCAACATAAAAATCGGTTTTGCAAGCACAGCCAGTCCCACACAACTTGGGATAGCAATTACCATAACAAATCGCATAGCCGCATTAATAAGATTACGCACCTGCTTGTCATTTTCTGCTGCAAATGCCGCGGTAAGTGTAGGCACGCTTGAAGCTGCAAGTGCTGAGGAAATGGAAATCGGCACGTTGATGAGTACCTTATACTTTCCGGAAAATACGCCCCACCATACATCAATCTCATTTGTTGTATAACCTTGAAGCGTTGCAATATTTTTAAATAACGCCTGGTCGATAATACCGCTGATATTGTAGATGGTCGTGCTTAATAATACAGGAATAATCGTAACGATAAGAATCTTCATCGTATAGGTGAAAGAATTAACTTTTACGCCCCTCTCACGCTTCATTTTCTTTTTGAAAACTCGCATATAGGCATAAAATACAAATAACATAAATGCTAAGCCTGAAATCGCACCAATATTTGTACCAAGCGTTCCGCCAGCCGCACCGTAGGCTGCTGCATAGCTTTCCGGGTCACCTAAGACAGCACCGATGTTTTTCCCACGCTCAAATAATACGTAGGCTGCCCATACGCTGACAACGGCATTTACAATTTGCTCAATCACTTGGGAAATTGCAGTTGGCATCATCGTTCCCATGCCTTGGAAAAATCCACGTAAAACGCCTAATACAGCAACGATTACTAAAACAGGTGCTAAAATCTTTAAAGCAAACACGCTAAGTGGCGTTTGAAGTAGCGAAGTAAACAATTCCGCACCAAAATAAATGATTATGGTAGCTGTTAATCCGGTAAGGATAGCAAAAGTAAGTGCTCCTTTTAAAATCTCATAAGCATGCCGTCTTTGCCCCTTAGCAATGCGGGTAGAAACCAACTTAGAAACAGCAAGCGGCAAACTGTATGATGAAATAATCAGCATAATATTATAGATTTCAAAAGCACAGCTATAATAATTATTTCCGGTATCTCCGATAATATTTGTCATAGGAAGGCGGTATACAAGACCGATAATACGGCTGATAATAGAGGCTACCGCTAAAATAGACCCTTGTACTAAAAATCCCGCCCCATTATTTTCTTTTTTATTCATGATAAGTTCCTCGTTTTATCGTAATATGTTTAGTTTCGCAAGAATTTCTTCCTGTTTTTGTTCCATGACCTTTGCATCTTCCGGTGTCATATGGTCATAACCAAACAAATGAAGCATGCTGTGGGTAATCAGAAAAGCAAATTCACGAAGTTCGCTGTGCCCATAGCTTTCTGCTTGTTCTTTTACTTTGTCAACAGAAATCACAATATCTCCAAGCATTGCTTCTCCCGTATCCGGATTAAAATCACTTTCGTCCTCCGCTTCTAAAAATGCAAACTCTCCCGGCACATCATAAGAAAGCATTGGAAAAGACAATACATCCGTAGGTTTGTCCATATTGCGAAATTCTTTATTGATGGCATGAATCCCTTCATTATCGGTAAGTGTTACATTCACTTCCGCTTCATAAGGAAAGTTTGCATATTCAAGACAAAAATTGATTACTTCTTCTGCAATTTTCGCATATGCAAACGAAAAAGGCACTTCCACTTCTTCTTCTAAATAAAAACTCATAACCATTTCCCCCTTTATTTTTATCGTTTGTTTCTGTTTTTCTTTGTCGCTTTTTGTTCATAATCGTCGTAAGCCTGTACAATTTTCTGTACTAATGGATGTCTTACAACGTCATTGCTCGTCAGTTTGCAAATGCCGATTTCTTCAATATTTTTAAGAACGGATAACGCAACATCAAGACCCGACTTTGCGTTTGGTGCTAAGTCTTTTTGGGTGGCATCACCTGTAATGACTACTTTTGAGCCAAAACCGATACGAGTTAAAAACATCTTCATTTGTGCAGGGGTTGTATTTTGTGCTTCATCCAAAATAATAAAAGCATTGTCTAATGTACGTCCACGCATATAGGCAAGCGGTGCTACTTCAATCAAGCCTTTTTCCATGTTTTTTTGGAAACTGTCAGCTCCCATAATCTGATATAATGCATCATAAAGCGGTCTTAAATAAGGGTCAACCTTGCTTTGCAAATCTCCCGGAAGAAAGCCAAGCTTTTCCCCTGCTTCAATGGCAGGACGTGTTAAAATAATCCTGCCGACTTCTTCATTTTTAAAAGCTGTGATTGCCATAGCCATCGCAAGATATGTTTTGCCGGTTCCCGCAGGTCCCATTCCAAAAACAATCATTTTCTTGCGAATGGCATCTACATAGGCTTTTTGTCCTAACGTCTTTGGTTTGATAGGCTTACCGTTTGTTGTATGACAAATCAAATCTTTGTCAATTTCTACCATAACATTCGATTTGTTTTCAGCAAGAAGGGCTATGCCATAATTTACATTCTGTTCCGTAATCGTGTTGCCTCGTTCTGCCAGTTTATTCAATTGGGAAAATAACTCTGCCGCAGCAGCAGTATTCGATTCATGACCAATAATTTTAATCTGGTCATTGCGAACAACGACGGTAACGCCTAATGCACGTTCTATCTTTTTGACATGCACATCAAACTGTCCAAAAATATTTGTAATATTGTCAGCCGGAAGCTGTATCAGTTTTTCATTCAAACTCATGTATCACTTGTTCCTCCACGGGTATATTCGTTCCAATTTCTTCTCGGGCTCTAATACTGCCCTTTATAAAGATATAATTTTCATTCTGTTCTATCATAACACGTTTTGCAAGAATTTTAACCCCATTTTTCTCTAATTTTTCAAGAAATTGGTTAAATTTAAAAAAAGAAAGCCTTTTTATGGCACTTTCGGTGTCCTCTCCACTAATTTTTGCACCCAAAAGTTCCATTTCTGTGAGAAATCCATGGTACTCATATGACACATCTCCATAAATTAATGCATCTGCTTTTACGGATAATGTATCCTTAATAACTCCACTATCATCAAAAATATCATATTGCCCTAAGACCAAAACATCGCCTGCCAAAACGTTATCGCCTTTTTTTACTACTGCTGTTCCGGTTCGTGTCACAATTGAATAGATTTTTGCATCTTTTTGGGTGATATAATCATACCTTTGTATGGTATCTTCTTCCTGAAAAACATATTCCTCATAGAGAGATTCCTTAATATAAATACATAGGTTAGTACGGTCTACAAAAACGGAAACCCAAGCCATTTGATTATATTCTTCCCGCAACTGATATTCAATATCAGTACAATGAATGGATTTTCCTTTCTTTCCAATCAGTTCGTCTGCTGAAATGATTTCTAGGATTTCTGCTGTTGATATTTTATTGTTTCCGGAAATATGGATATTCCAGATATACGTTAGGCTGTTCAAATAAAGGATTACCGCTACAAATGCAACAACAAACGTCCATTTTAATCTTCTATGGCGATGGCACCAAAACGGAAACCCTTTCTTTTTGAGAATGCGAAAACGTGTTTTTGTCTTTTTTAAAAATGGACGTATTAAGTAAATATCTTTTAATCTAAGATTTGCCTTTGCCATACGTTCCATATCTGTTGTAATATTCCATATTTCAATTCCATTTCTTGCACAAAGATTCAAGAAACGATTGAGTTGTCTTCCGTTTAAATGAATACATAAGTAACCGCAAAACCATCGTATCAAATTTTTCATGCTAATAAAACCTTATTTCTTCCATATATCCGGTTATGATAATTTCTTCTGCGGAATAGAGTTCAATATAGAGTTCCTTTCCTGTCACTTCAATGTGGATGTCCTTTGCCAGAATTTCGATATTTTCCTGATTATAATTTAAAATTCCACGATGATTGGAAATAAACAATTCTCGATTTCCGTTTATTTCCATATTGGGAAGCCCAAGCAGGACATCTTTCGGAAGTTCTAATGCATCTATGAAGTTGGCTGCGGTCTTTTTTTTTCGATACTTCATAATATACTATATGTTCGGAAAACTTATCCTATTCAATTTCTCTGTTGTCTGATGCATGAAAATATAAGACGAAAGACAACCAATGCGATTGTTTTATCGTATCGGTTGTCTTGATAAGGCGGACATTCGAAATCCGCATTTGTCACTTAAAAAAGTTGTTATTCAATTATCGATTTGTGAGGCAGCAATTTTTTTGCCTTTGAAATATCAATATTAACCCCAAATATTATTTTAATAATCCATGTAAAAAATAAGATTACTGTTATAGGGATACAACAGGTGGTTATTATCAAAACGGCAATCGCATCTATAAATATACTGAGTGCATTTTTTGCATTTTCTGTTAATTCGGTTGCTTTCTCTCCTATGCCGGATAGAAAATCTAAAAATCCACTTGT
Organism: uncultured Lachnobacterium sp.; assembly: GCA_937889225.1. Classification (GTDB taxonomy): domain Bacteria; phylum Bacillota; class Clostridia; order Lachnospirales; family Lachnospiraceae; genus Roseburia. Next base: position 62,383 of record CALAST010000079.1, read on the forward strand.
ATCTTCCTCTTCAGCAGACTTTTCTGCTTCTTCCGAAATTTCATCAATTGTTTCAAATGTTCTTGATATAGACTCATCAAAAGTAGCTTCTATCATATTTGTCACTTTCACGCTTATAGGAATGATGAAATATATAGCGATAGCAAAAATTGCTAATTTTGCCGCAAGTTTGATTGCAGTGATTTTGAAGTTTTCATGTTCGCAAAAAATATAGATACCAACCAATATACATGCAATTGGAATAAGCCAACTAAAAGAAAGGTATCCTAATGTAGTCAGCAAAAACTTCTCCAGATATAGGGTACATATAATAATAAACAATGGCGTGGTTAATTCCGAAAGCTGTTCTGCAATTGGAGTCGCTGCATCACCCGGAATTGCGGAAAGAGCTGTCGAAGCAAGTGTCACGGACGTTGTTAACCCCAATACCTGCATTTTCTTATTATCTAATTCTTCTATTGTAGCAGCATGCACTTCGGGAGATGTTGCATATTTTGATACAACGGTAATGGACAGTACTGCTACGAGAATAAGTGCAGCTAATGCTACAAGTTTTTTTAAGAGTATTTTGTTTTCAAACATAATGTTTTATCCTCGGTTGATTTTACAATTTTAAAACCTATTTTTGTGCAATGTTTCGTATTGCTCAATTATAGTTAAATATACATTTTTCTTGTTTTGATTTTTATTTGTGGTAAGGTTCTCCATAACATACGCATAGTAGGTTTTTGAGTTAAACCTCTATTTAATCTCCGCTTATTCAAACTTTATTTTACAAAATTACCTTGTTCTTCAAGAGAGAAATTGTAAATTTTATGTACAATGTTAGGCATTTTACTACTTAACATAATACCGATATTATAAATATCTTTGTCATAATCTATCTGTAATACTGCATTATTAAGATTTCTGTTTAATATATGACAATCCATCTTTGTAAACATTGTATAACTCAATATTAAATCACAACCAAAACTTCTACCAAATGATGTAGCAATATGTAAATTTCTAAATTCTAAACTTGAATTATCATCTTTTAGATAAAATACAGGTATCTTGTATACATTTACTATTTCAGGAGTTTTACCAAATCCACTTAATACAAATTTTTCATCTAATAATATTGCATCAGGAAAAACAATTTTAAATAATCCCTCACTACTACACCAAACAGGCATTGTTGCACCTGTATCAAATAAGCATAAAATTTTTCTATCATATTTCGTAATTGTGGTAAATAATGGCTTATCACGATTAGGCTTCAACTTTAATCTTAATACCTTCGACATTTATAATCCCCAAACTCCCTTCTTCCGTTGTTCTCTCATAGTCAATTTTCTTTCCCATTTCGTAACATTCAATAATAAATTTATCTACTTCATTATCATCACAGATTGCTATCAACTCACCTGCTTCAATAAATCTTCCACTATCCAATTTTGCATTTTCTACAACCACCCACTTATCAGGAAACATTTCTACCATTTGTTCCCATGTGTAATATTTGTTTTCCATTTTTTTCATACAAATACCCCCTTGTTATTTTGTTTTGATATTCAGTAACGTGGTCAATAAATTGGTAAGCCTCTAACAGATTCCCTTCTTTTTCACTAAAACAAATTCCTTTCAATTACTTGCTTTTGTTTTTTCTGAAGAAGGAAATCTCCTACCAATTCATAAAAATCCTTTTCTTCCTCTGTTTCAACTTCTAATACTAATTGTAAGGTATCTTCTGGTTGGAGTGTAGAAATCTCTTTATATATTTTACTAAATTTCTTTACATCACACATAATGCACCTCTATATAAATTTTTTCAAGTATTACTAATTGTTTGCATTATATCACAAATTCAAGCTCAATGCTATCCATTCCTAAATAATCATCATTAAAAAGTGGGGGAACACCTGTTGAAAGTGTTCCCCCATTTTGCTCTTTTACAAATGCGACTAAGTCGCTTGTTAAGTGGATTTTAATGTTGTCTATTTCCTTACGATTATCTATCGTTATTTCGGAAATAATCATATGTAATAGTCTCTTTTTTAATTCTTTTGAAGTTTTTTCATTATGTAAAATCTTACCAAAATTCTGCATAAATTCATTTACTAATTCATACGGTATTTCTTTTCGGTGTTCTTGTGCAAGTAAAATTAATGCTTCTTCCTTATTTTGGCGTAACAGTTCTGTTTCTTCATCTAAAACTTTCTTACGATTTAAAAATTCTTCACTTGTAATAAGACTATCTTCATAAGCTTCAAATATCTTTTTTCGTCTGTTCTCTAATAAAGTTAAATCTGTTTCTAATTTTTCTACTCCCTTTTTTGCCATTTTCATCTTTTGGATATTCTGTTCATTTACCTTTTTCACTACTCTTTTAATAATATTTTCATTGTTAAATAGTTTATCCAACTCCCTATAAACAACAGCATTTGCTTTTTCTACCCGAATAGCATTACTTGTACATACTCCAGTTCCTTTATTTTTCCAAGCACCACATGCATAATAAAAAATTCTCTTTTTTGTCCCATCTTTTAAATAATTTGTAGTACCTGACATAACCATACCTGCACCACATTTCGGACATTTTAAAATTCCTGTTAATGGATATTCTCCATCAAAAACTCTGTTTGGTTTTCCCTGCTTTTGTTCTATCATATACTGAACCTTATAAAAAAGACTTTCATCTATGATTTTCTCATGTATTCCGTCACAAATAATAGGTGTAGGATTAATATTTCCTCTACGTTTTTCGCTCCAATCTCGTCTAACATTATATCTTACTTTCCCAATATAGACAGGATTAGTTAAGATACTTCTTAATTGTGCAACCGAAAAACAGTTATTTTTCTTAGATTTGTACCCTTGTTTATTTAAACTATTCACAATAGCTTTGTACCCTTTTCCATTCGCATATTCTTGAAACATAATTTTTACAACTTCTGCTTCTTTTTCATTAATAACTAACTTGGATTTTTTTCTTACTGCATTTTCATAGCCTTCCATTACTTGCCAATCATAGCCTAATGGACTTGCACCGCCACACCATTCTCCACTTCTTGCTTTTGCACACATACCCATTTTTACATTTTCAGCAATTGTATTTCTCTCAAATTCTCCAATCAAAGCCATCATTTGGAATTGCATTTTTCCTGCAGGTGTAGCCGTTTCAAAAGGTTCAGAATAAGAACGATAAGTTATTCCATTCTTTTCAAGAATTTCAATAATTCTAATTGCGTCACCAAGTTTTCTGCTTATGCGATTTATTTTCCAACTTAATACCATGTTAAATTTCTTCTCATAAGCTTCTTCCAATAATTGTGTCATAGCAGGTCGGTGTTTAATGTCCTTTCCACTAATGCCAGCGTCACAAAATGTCTTGTAGACTTTGTATCCTTGTTTTTCACAATACTCAATCAATAGTCGCTCTTGTTCGCCAATACTGTAACCTTCTTCTGCTTGTTCTGTTGTACTAACTCGACAATAAATTGCAACAATAATTGTTTTTGTATTGTTTGTTTCATTGCTAAACATAAAAGTAAACCTCCTTCTTATTATTTTAAAAATAATATATATTTGTAATTCTCTTTGTTACATCTTTAAAGATGTAATAGTGGTTTTTGATAAATTCTCATTATTTTTTAAATAATCCAATATTATTTCTGCTAACAGTTCTACAAGAATATCTATGTTATTCATACATTTTACCTCTCGTCTATTTCTAATAGTTCATCATTAAATTTAATACCATAGTAATAATCCACACTATTTTTTCTTACTTCATATGGAATCCCTTTTCCTTGTAAACAATTCTTTAACTCTCTATGAAACTTTCGTGAGTCATAATATTCATTTATATTTAACTCATTTTCCGTTGCCCATTCTATAAAAGTAGAGTGTAATAAAGAACTCTTAATTTTACTATTAAAATCGGTTTCTTCTATACAATCGTTCAGATAAATTTCAACGGGTTTATTCACTAACATTAATCTATTTTTAAATTCCTCTATCGTTTGTGAATAGGAAAAAGACCAGTTATTCGCTTTTAATCGGGCTAAGCCTTGCATAGCCCAATTAAAAATTCCTGATAATTCCTGTAACAATTCTTCTTCTAAATGGACGTTTTGGTATTTAACCCCTTTTTTTCTTTTTCCATTAGCAGGTAAAGGTAAATATACATTTGGAAATGGAATTGGAAGAACTCTTTGCCAAAAACCAAAACTGTCATCAGATACATTCAAATAATGGTTCGCAACAACAACCAATTTCGTATGTAAAACAGTCGTGTAAGGTAGTTTATATTTTTCTTCAATCAATACTGCATCACGACCTGTCAAAGCCTTTAAAATACTTGTATTAAAAAGTTTGTGTTGACTACCTTCTGGTGTAATATTTACAACCTTTCCTATCAATGAAGAGAGTTGGAATCTCTGCTCCAAATCTCCATTTCTTAGTATTTATTTTCACTTGCAAGTGTTTTTTACAATACGAATTATGACACAAAATCTTAAAAATGTATAAAGGGACAATTTTTTTAATTTTTGTCCCCTATCTTAAAGCCTTATTTTTCATACACTTTTACTTCCCTTTGAAATCAAGGGGAAGTCAGAACAAAACATTAGTTGAATTAAAATCACTAATATTTTTTCACGAGGTGTTTTATGCAAAAATTTATGACTCGATACCAGATAGAAGTTGAAATTTTCAAAAATCTTTATGGTGGTAAACCATCAAATTTAGCTTATGACGAATATGAAAACACAAGAATGGACGATATTAAAAAAATGGTTAAACGCTACCAAGAATTATTTGAATTATTGTGGACAAATTCAATCATTAAGGGAAAAAATGGCTACCAAATAGAATGGAGCATAGCACAACTGATGATTGCAGAGGGAACTTTTCGAGGAAGTCTAAAGAGTACTCAAAAATCAAATAATCAGAGAACCCGATTTATGAGGGAACTATCCAACTGCGAATGGCACAAAGTGACTACTGATTCACTAAGTGCTTTTTTTATGCCCTTTTTAGAGGCTTTAGAGCCTATTCATCCAATTTATATTGCAGAGTTCAGACATAAGTTTCAGAATTTTTTAGAATTTTTCAGTCTTCTATCTCCTATTGGTATTAAAAAATCACAATTTGTACTTACAGATTTACTTACCTTTCTTGAGTGCCTACGCACTTACGGTGAGTTGCCTACGACGGACTATGAGTCAAAAATTAAGGGACTACTATTTTAGTAGTTCCCTTTCCTTATTTAGGGGGGATAAATAGTAAAAAAAAATTACATAAGTGTAAGAGAAAAATTTTTTTACATCATCTCCCCATAAAAAATTAATTTTCATTTACAAAAAGCAGATACCAACGAGTGCCACAAGCAATCGTGGTATCTGTCTTTTTGTTCCTAAATTAATAGGATTACTTCATCATTTTTTTACAAGTGTTAATTGCTTTTTCTAATTTTGCAGTACTGCTTCTTTTGCTAGTTTTAGCGATTTCATAAACTCCAACAACAGACGAAAAACCAAGTAAAAACAAAATTGCATTTGTCATAAATACACCCCCTTTTTAAGCATAATCTCCAATCAATAGTTCCATAGCCGTAATAACGATAATACCTGTAATCATTCCACAACATACATATTTCATCTTTTCACCCCCTTTCTAATTTGTACAATAAATAATTGTAACACCATACTCTGTTAATACATACAATTCCAAGTACCATTTAAGATTGCTCTGCTCATGCAATACGTCTGTAAATTCCGCTAATTCTGTACTTAAATGATATTCTTTTAAAATTAAGTTGTAATCGGTTAAATAGTGGTTTTCTTCGGAAGATAGAAGTAAGAAAACGCAACCACCATCATCTGTTTCACTTCGGTCAATTCCATAGTTTTCATCTAATATTTTTACAGTCTTTTCAATTTCTTCATACACTACTTGCGGAATTGCATACTGTTTCAGTTGTTTCAACTGTTTTGCTGTCCATATTTTTTTCATCATTTGGATTTTCCTCACTTTCTTTGACTACATACTTTCTAAATTTCCATTCTCCCGAAAATCTTTGTCCTGCAAATAACGGATGAATGGTTTTCAATCGGGAATACTGTTCCTTTTTGTCAACGATTTCAAATACATTTCCTTTATAATCTTTCAATACGGAATCCATAAATTTTTTCTCTGCGTTTACTTTTCTGTTATTTGTATAAGTGTTGCCATATCCTACAACAACCGCTTGAAACTCTCTCTGCAAAAGTTCTTGAATATACGTTCGGTTACTTTCATTTTCAATCATGTCACTTACTTTTAACTTAGTGCATATTACAGAAAAGAGATTGCATAATGTAATAGTGGTATATCCCATAGGAAAAAGGTTGTTTATAATGTAATTTGTAGTTGTATCCAATACTTGTATATTGTCAGAAGCAGGATTTAAACCAATAATCAATATACTTTTCTTTTTCTTGGCTTCAATGGAAATGGTTAATTCATAACGATTATCCCCCTGTTTGTTAAATACCGCCATTTTATGTATGGTTTCATTTTTCGTAATAAAATCTTGCATTATCTTAACTCCTTTTTTCAATTAAAAAAGCCAATATACAATTTCTGCATATTGGCTTTCTTGTTACTTATTTTATTTTTGCATGTACTTTTGTAAAGATATTAGCTGTCATAATGAGGGTCACATCCACCTTCCTCATCACACTCAGGGTCACACACATTGTATGCATCAGGCAGACAATAGATTGGGTTACATATTTCCTCTGGTGTACAGGTCGTTCTTTCGTAGATGAAACCACTTGTAGACATTTCATTTTCAATTTCTGTGATAAACATAAGAATCCTCCTAATCTTATTTTTATGTATTTTTTATATTTAGGTATAAACCTAAAATAACTTAATAAATGACGCTCAATACTTATTCCCATTTTCCTTTATAAGGGTCATAACGGCATATATTTCCACGTTTTTCCAATGACTGGGATAGAGGTCGGCACTCATGGCATACATACCTAAATTCGCAGTCTTTACATACTTCTATGCAATCCTTAGATAAGCTCCAAAAATTTGGAAATAACTGGTTTTCCAATACTTCCTTTAAGGAATATTTTTTTAGGTTGTATATTTCTTCACAATTTTCCCACATTATACATGGAGAGATATAACCATCATAAGAAATATTTAGCTTTCCTTGCCAACAGGAATTTCCTGCAATTGCCCTCATTAGTTTTTCTTGCGTTATTCCCGAAAATTTCTTTTCAGAAGAAATAACATGAGCATTAGGTATATTAGTAGGCTTTAAATGTAATAGGTCATCTGTTACACACCTAACAATGTCACTTTTTGGATTATGACCTGTAAGTTTGTTAATAAATTCTTTTGTTTCTTTTATATCATGCTGATTTGTACGCATTATAACGGTATTAGCTCTTACATCAATTTTTCTTTTTTTTAGATTCTTTACATTTTCTACTGTCTTTTTATGACTTCCGATAACTTGTGTAATAGAATCATGTATTGTGTCTTTGTAAGAATAAATAGAAGTAACAACTTTTACTTTATATTCAGCTAGTATATTTATGAGTTCATCATTTAATAAAGATAAATTACTATATAAAACTAATTGCGTATTTGGTAAATGCTCATAGGTAAATCGTATTAACTCTATAATCTCCCGATACATCAATGGCTCTCCACCTATTAATACAATCGTAGTAGGCTTATATTCTTGGAGTTGTATAACAATATTTTTCCATTGTTCAATTGTTAAAATATTTTCTAAAACATCTGCGAAAGGTTCAGACTCATTGTAACAATGTAAACATTTCATATTACAAGCTTTCCTTAACTCAAACCATACTGTTTTAACTTTATGGTTCAAATAAGCATTTGGTAATAATTGCGAATTTTCATATTCTTTTGTAAATTTAATCAGTTTTTTATCTACTAAAAATTTTATTAAATTTAATTTTTCTTCATCAGAAATGTACTCTGTATTTATTGCATAACCATTTAATAAAAAGCCTAAATATTCGGTCGCTTCCTTATCAAGATGGTATAGTTTTAATCTATTGCAGTCCATAATAAGACTGTTTTGTTTTCCTTTGCAAAAGTATACTTTAGAGCGAAGTTTTATATACCTATACATAATCCTATCCTTTATTATATTTATTTTTTTCTTGCAGAGGCTTTAATTTGTGCATAACATTTCTTGCATACCCAACCATAAAAAGGGTCGCCCTGTCTTAAATAAGTTGCACATGATTTACATACAAATCGGTCACAACATACGCAAAGTTCTGCATCACTTCCCGAAACAATACGTCTGCAAGAAATACACTTTGTGTTAAAATTTTCATCTAATTGTGTGCTATTTGTTCCCATTTTACTTTCCCCTTTCGCCTAATTCTACCTGTACTGCTCTTTTAACTTTTTCATTACTTGTTCTTTTGTAAAGTGCCTTTAATTCTTCTTTAGATTTAGAAGCCATATCATATTTTTCTCTCATAGCTAATACATCTTCAATGTATTTGTTATTCTTGCCAGTTTGCTTACTTACAAAATTTGCTAGTTTTTCATTTTTTGTAAATAATATCTCAGCTCCAATGTTCAATAAACAGTCTAATAAATCTCCCATATTAAAATTCCTTTCTAAATTATATTTTTTGTCATAATATGTCCCTTTTTTGTCTATATAAGTACTTTTAACTTATATGGATTATTCTAACATAAAATATTAAACATTACAATTAGAAAATAAAAGTACTTGCAGAGACAAAATGGAGGCTGTAAAATTGTTACAAGAAATTGATTATGCAAAATTAGGAATGAAAATCAAAGAAATACGAACGTGTAAAGGATTAACACAAGATAAACTTGCCGAAATGGTCAGTTGTAATACTTCTCATATTTCAAATATTGAAAATAATCATACTAAAGTAAGTCTTAATGTATTACTTGCAATAGCAAATTCACTCAATACTTCTATTGACTTTTTACTATCTAATCAATATGAAAATGCTTCTTTAGCTTTAGATAATGAAATTGTAAGAGCTATTAAGGATTTTTCTATTGAAAAGAAAGAGAAACTTTTAAAAATGATAGATATTTTATAATTTGATTATATATTTACGAATAATATATGTACTTTAAGAAGTATATTTTTAACTAACATTATTATTTCTGCACAATAAAAAATGACCAATACACTTTTTTCATCGTAGTGTATTAGTCATTTTAATCTTTCCTAATATCTGCTTTTTTCAGTATTTTGTGTGCACTCTGCTATTCCCTATAAGGAATCCTACAAAAAAACCTCACTTACTTATGGTATGGTTCATGATTCATAATTCGATAACCACGATAAATCTGTTCTAATAAAATGACACGCATTAATTGATGTGGAAATGTCATTTTGGAAAAACTAAGCGCATAATCAGATTTTGCTAAAACCGCTTGCCCTAGACCAATTGAACCACCAATAACAAAGATAATATGACTAATTCCCTGTACACCCAGTTTTTCCATTTTTCCCGAAAGTTCTTCGGAAGTTAATTGCTTTCCATTAATTTCTAATGTGATAATATACGCATCCTCTTTGATGTATTTTAAAATACGTTCTGCTTCTTTGGTACGAATTGCATTATCTATCACTTCGCTCGAATTATCGGGTGTTTTTTCATCTGCAACTTCTATAATTTCCAATTTGCAATACTTACTTAATCGTTTGGAATATTCTGAAATTGCATCCTTTAAATACTTTTCTTTTATTTTTCCAACTGTAATTAATGTTATTTTCATTCTTTCTTTTTCCTAATAATCTATTTTGCAGTTTCCGTTCAAGTGGATATTCACACTTTGCTTTGCTACTTGCTCATAATAGAATAATGTGGGACTTTCTTGATTCGGTTAAACTATAATTCTTCTGTAGATTCGGGTACATAATCATACGAGCCACGATAAATGGAACTTGCCAACCCTGTATTATTGTCAATAATGACCACTGATAGCACCTGATTTCTTCCTTCCGGAATACGAATCGGTGCGACATACAGTAAAGAATTTTCTGTTGGATTTGTATTATCCCAAGTATAGTAAGCACTGCATCCATTTGGAATCTGTATAGAGATATAAGTTTCTTCTGTATAAATGCCACTTCCGGGAGATACAATCGGATAAGATGGTGGGGCAATTTTAATCACATATTTCTGCGTTAAAACATCACTATAGACACCCTTTTCATTTTTCGAAACAGCCTTTAAAGTAAATTCTCCCATCTCATCAATGGAAATCTGTCCATTATAACGAGTTCCTTTTTGGATGGGGTCAGAACCGTCTAATGTATAATATACTTTGGTATTCATTTTTGAGGATAACGTCAATTTGATATATTCTTGATAGGTTCCTTCTTTCAAACTTACAGAAGGCATCTCTACCATATAGTCTTTAAATAACCTCAATACTTGTGCATTTTCTGTTGTTTTCATTAATTTCAAAATAGATTCCGTATCATTTTGCTTTTCATAATAGTCAATCAATAAACTATATGCTCTCGTATGGGAAGAATCTAATTTTATGATTTGCAGCAAGCAATTGAGTGCTTGCTGTTTTTGCTCTAGTTTTAAGTAGACTTCCGAAAGAGAAAACAATGCTTCACAATTTTTAGGTGAGAGTTTGCTTGCCTGTTCAAAATAGGCAAGTGCTTTCTCATAATTTTGCTCCACGAATGCTTCATTTCCTTTTTTCAACTGATATTCCAATGAATTTTGATTGGAATTATCAATAAAAATTTTAAATGTAAGTCCTGCTACTAATAACAAAATGCATATAACAGAAATGAGTTTTATTATCATTTTGTCCTGTTGTTTTTTTGTTGCTTCCGCTTTCTTTTTTTGTAAATCCTTTTCTTCTGTTTGAATATCCGTTTTTAACTTTTTTTCTTTTAAAATAGAAATATGTTGTGTTCCTTCTAAAAGTACATTAATATTATCGTCATCGTAGATACTATAGTCAGGAACCATTTGCGTAGCTTTGCCACACTTTGGACATCTTGCAATCGTTTCATTTATACTTTCACCACAATGAATGCATTTCATTTATAAAAATCCCCTTTATAAATAAAGTTTTTTACTAAAGCAATCTCATTTAAATAAGATATCCTAATTACATATCATTTAACCTCTATCTTATACAAATGACATTGTTTCATGTCTATGCCCCATATTTTCATACGGAGCATAGATAGAACAAGTAATCCAATACTCGCTACATTTTCATAGCTTCCACACAGTTTTTCATTAGCATGCAGATAGTCATCGGTCCAACACCGCCCGGAACAGGGGTAATGGCAGAGCAAAGAGGTTCTACTTCATCAAATTTTACATCACCACATAATTTATTCTGTGCATCACGATGAATGCCAACATCAATGACAACCGCACCTTCTTTTACGTATTCAGCCGTAATAAACTGTGGTTTGCCCATCGCAACGATTAAAATATCTGCTGTTTTGCAGATTTCTTTTAAGTTTTGTGTTTTTGAATGACATACGGTTACGGTTGCGTTTTCATTTAACATAAGAAGTGCCATTGGTTTTCCTACGATATTGCTTCTGCCAACGACTACACAGTTCTTTCCTGTAATTTCTACATCAGAACGTTTTAAAAGTTCAATAATGCCCGCCGGTGTACAAGATACAAATCCCGGTTCCTGCACAACTAAAGAACCCACGCTTTGCGGATGGAAGCCATCAACGTCTTTCTTTACGGAAATACGCTGAAGCACTTTCTTTTCATCAATGTGTTTTGGAAGTGGTAATTGGCATAAAATACCATGTACCTGTTCATTTGCATTTAATTTGTCAATCAATTCCAAAAGCTCGTTTTCCGTGATATCTTCCGGAAGTTCATAGGAAAGTGATTTAATTCCAATATAAGCACATGCTTTTTTCTTGTTGGAAACGTAAACCGTAGAAGCCGGGTCATTTCCTACCTGAATAACTGCAAGTGCACATTCTTTGCCTTCTTCTTTGTAACGAGCCACTTCTTCTTTTAACTCATCTTTAATTTGTTGGGAAATTAATTTTCCATTGATAATTTTTGCCATTTTTGATACTCCTTAGAATAATCCGGTGATAACACCGTTTTCATTTACATCAATGCCATATGCAGCAGGATTTTTAGAAAGTCCCGGCATGGTCATGATTGAACCATTGATTGCAACCACAAAACCTGCACCTGCGGATACATATACTTCACGTACATTTACGGTGAATCCGCTTGGACGGCCAAGTTTCTTTGCATCATCGGATAAAGAATACTGGGTTTTTGCCATACATACCGGTAAATTTCCCATTCCTAAATCCGTAATGCGTTTTAATTCTTTTTCAGCCGCTGCGGAATAGGTAACGCCATCTGCCCCATAAATTTCTTTTGCAACGGTTTCGATTTTTTCTTTTAAAGAAAGTGCATCATCATATAATACATGGAAGTTGCTTTCTTTTGTTTCTAATGTTTGCAGCACTTTTTCCGCTAAAGCGATACCGCCTTCGCCGCCTTTTCCCCAAACTTCAGATAATGCAAACTCACAGCCTCTGTCTTTACAGAAGTTTTCTACGAAATCAGTCTCTGCCTTTGTATCGCTAACAAAGGAATTTAAGGTTACGACTACCGGAACGCCAAATTTATGTAAGTTTTCAATATGTTTTTCAAGGTTTACAATACCTTTTTCAAGTGCTTCGAGATTTTCTGTATTTAAATTTTCTTTTGCCACGCCACCATTATATTTTAATGCACGAATCGTTGCTACAAGTACAACTGCATCCGGTTTTAATCCGGCTTTGCGGCATTTGATGTTAAAGAATTTTTCTGCTCCAAGGTCTGCACCAAATCCTGCTTCTGTAATGACATAATCCGCAAGTTTTAATGCAATTTTTGTTGCTCTTACAGAGTTACAGCCATGTGCGATGTTCGCAAATGGTCCACCATGCACGATTGCCGGTGTATGTTCAAGTGTCTGAATAAGATTTGGCTTCATAGCATCTTTCAAAAGTGCTGCCATAGAACCAACCGCTTTTAAATCAGCCGCTGTAACCGGTTTTCCATCAAATGTATACGCAACGATAATCTTTCCAAGGCGGTCTTTTAAATCGTTCATGTCACTTGCAAGACAAAGAATTGCCATAATTTCAGATGCTACAGTAATAACAAAGTGGTCTTCACGAACCATACCGTCCATCTTGCTTCCAAGACCAACTACGATATTACGGAGAGAACGATCATTCATATCCATGCATCTTTTCCAAATAATTTGTCTTGGGTCAATGCCAAGTTCATTGCCATGCTGAATATGGTTATCCAGTAATGCGGCAAGTAAGTTGTTTGCAGAAGTGATTGCATGGAAGTCACCTGTAAAGTGCAGGTTTAAATCTTCCATTGGTACAACCTGTGCATATCCGCCACCTGCTGCCCCGCCTTTGATACCAAAACAAGGTCCAAGGGATGGCTCACGAAGTGCGATAAGGGCTTTTTTTCCTAATTTTCCAAATGCCTGTCCCAAACCAACACTTGTCGTTGTTTTTCCTTCTCCTGCCGGAGTTGGATTGATAGCTGTTACAAGAATTAGTTTGCCATCCGGATTGTTTTTGCTTCGTTCCATTAATTCATCAGATAATTTGGCTTTATATTTTCCGTAAAGTTCTAAATCATCTTCCATAATTCCGATAGAAGCAGCTACTTCTTTAATTGGTGAAAGTACCGCTTCCTGTGCAATCTGAATGTCTGTTTTCATCATTTTTCCTCCCAAATATAATTTATTTTCTCCGTTTTAGAAAACTATTTCTAAAACGTAATTATTTTGACAATTGGAATTTGTTAGTCTTTCTTCGTTTTATCATCTTTATTCTCCTTAGACTTTTTCCAATTTACTTTCCAAAAGTACTTTCAAATTCCTCCAATGACATTAAAACCTTCCTTGGCTTTGTTCCCTCTTCCGGTCCTACAATGCCTGCTTCTTCTAACTGGTCCATAATACGTGCAGCTCGATTAAATCCAACTTTCAAATATCGTTGCAACATACCAATTGATGCTTTCTCTTTATCAATAATAATACTTGCTGCTTCCATAAAATAAGAATCTTTTCCATCTCCTCCTGCATCCGCATCGGAAATAGAAACCATATTGCTATTGGAACTATTTTCCATATTTTCCAGTTTCTGCTGAACCTCTGCATTATAGTGGGCATTTCCATTCGCTTTTGTAATATAATCCACAACGGCAGCAACTTCGTTATCCGACACAAATGCTCCTTGTACACGGATTGGCTTTGGAACACCTTGCGGATTAAAGAGCATATCGCCTTTTCCTAAGAGTTTTTCTGCTCCATTCATATCCAAAATAGTACGTGAGTCCACGCCGGAAGTTACTGCAAATGCAATACGGCTTGGCATATTCGCCTTAATCAAACCTGTAATGACGTTTACGGATGGTCTTTGTGTCGCAATTACCAAATGAATACCTGCAGCTCTTGCAAGCTGTGCCAATCGGCAAATCGCTTCTTCTACATCGTTGGAAGCAACCATCATAAGGTCAGCTAACTCGTCTACAATAATTACAATCTGTGGTAATTTCTTCGGTTTTTCCTGTCCTTCCGGTAGACTAAGTGCATCAATTTTTGTATTATATCCATTGATTTCACGCACACCTGCTTTTGCAAATTTATCATAACGTTCCATCATTTCTGCAACTGCCCAATGCAAGGCACCTGCTGCCTTTTTCGGGTCCGTTACAACAGGAATCATTAGATGCGGAATTCCATTATAAACACTAAGCTCTACAACTTTAGGGTCTATCATAATCAGTTTTACTTCTTCCGGTTTTGCCTTATATAAAATACTCATGATAATTGTATTGATACAAACGGATTTACCCGAACCGGTTGCACCTGCAATCAATACATGTGGCATTTTTGCAATATCCGTAACCGTTGTTTTGCCCGCAATATCCTTTCCTACTGCAAAACTGATTTTCGAAGATGCATTTTGAAATTCATTCGATTCTATCAATTCGCGGAAAGAAACCATGACATTTTCCTTATTCGGAACTTCAATACCAACCGCAGCTTTTCCCGGAATTGGTGCTTCAATACGGATATCCGCAGCCGCAAGATTTAATTTAATGTCATCAGCAAGATTTACAATTTTGCTTACCTTTACGCCCACTTCCGGCTGAAGCTCAAAACGTGTAACGGCAGGTCCGCAACTGATATCTGTTACCGTAACATTTACACCAAATGTTTTTAAGGTGTTCTCTAATTTTTGTGCAGTTTCTCGTAATTGATTTTGCGTATTTCCTACACGTTTGTTAACAGCCGGCTTTAATAGCGATACCGGAGGAAAAACATAATTTTTAAAACTTTCTGCGGACTCCGTTGCGATCTCATTCGTTACATCACCTACCGCTTTTTCAATCTCATCTGCAGTACTACTGCTACGCATTTTTCGTGTACTTTTTTCCTTTACAACCGGCTGTGCTACCGTTTCCGGTGATGTAAGCTCCTCATCACTTATAAAATCACCTACAATTTTAGGTCCTGCCTTAGATTTTACATTTTTCTTTTCTTCTGAGACTTCCGGCAAAGAAAGTACATCTTTTACATGAAGTTCATTTAACTCATCTGTCATGGTTGCAGACTTTCTATCAACCACCTTTGCTCCTATGGCAACACCGGACACTTTTTTGTCCATTCGAAGTTGTTTCTCCTGCACTTTTGTCCTGCGATATTCCTGATAACGCTCATTGTTTTCTTTAGCAGACTCATAAACTCTTTGTCCGCCTTTTTTAAATTCTTTTATTGCGGATTTTTCAGTTATAATGACCAAACAAATAATAAGTACGACAATGTCTATGATATATGTACCGATGACACCAAATGCTTGACTGATATAATATCCCAAAAAACCGCCGATAATGCCACCGCCCAGCTTGTTTTCATAACTATATTGAAATGCTTCCAATGGCTTCATCACAGAATTCCCCGATGCGACCATTGCCGTAAACATGCATAAAAACATCGTAAAAATACCGGCCGCAACAAGTTTGATAGTTGCAAAATGATTTCCTTTGTTCGATACTGCAAAAAAACTTCCCAGCATAAGCACAATTGGAAAAATATAAGCAATAATTCCAAATAATCCAAATAAAAAGCTGCTGACTCCATTGCCAACTGCCCCTCCTACACCAAAGTTACTAATCATGAGCAGAAGGGAACATGCAATGATTGTCCATAAAATAATTTCAACGCGGAAAGACTCTGCTTTTTTTAAATCTGCCGCATTTTTCTTTGTTGTTTTTCTTTTGGAAGAAGTCTTTTTCTTCTTCGCCATTTATAATAACCTCCAAAATATCCATAAAATTATGTCAAGCGGATATTTGCCATCCGTTTGCTGCTTACTCAAAATAGAACTCTGCATATCCTATTCTAAAGAAAGTCATTGAAACATACTATACCATATTTTGGCGGTCTTGTCATCTAATCTATTTGTTTTTTATTAAATCCTTAAGTTTTGCAAATGCTTCGGAAATTCCACCAATTTCATTAATCAGACCTATCTCTACAGCTTCTTTCCCCACCAAAATCGTCCCAACATCTTTTGTCAGCATCTGCGTATTCATCATAAGTTCCTCAATCTTTTTGTAATCCGCCTCACAATGATTTGTGATAAACGTAATAATTCTATCCTGCATACGCTTGAAATAATCATATGTCGCCGGTGCACCAATCACCGTGCCGCTCATTCGCACCGGATGAATCACCATCGTACCGCTTGGAACAATCATGGAATAATCCGTAGAAACAGCAAGCGGAACGCCAATCGAATGGCTTCCACCTAACACAAGGGAAACCGTCGGTTTGCTCAAAGAAGCGACCATCTCTGCAATCGCAAGTCCGCTTTCCACATCACCGCCAACTGTATTTAAAAGCAGCAATACTCCATCAATTTTTTTGTCATCTTCAATTTCTGCAAGTCTTGGCAAGATATGTTCATACTTTGTTGTTTTCGTATTGGAAGGTAAACACTCATGCCCTTCGATTTCCCCGATAATGGAAATAAGATAAATTGTCACATCATTATCTTGCAATACGCTTTGTCCATACTCTTTTAATTCATCCTGTTGTTCGTTTACTTCATTGTTTGCATTTTCGCCCATAATGTATACTCCTTTTTCGATAACTCTGTTCTTATTTATAAAATTATGTACTGTCTATGTATCTGTTAAGCAGTACATAACTCCAAAATGTCCCTGTTCCCACGTAGCTGCTAATAAACTTAGAGCCAACTTAAACCGTATAAAAAACGGACACCATAATGGTGTCCGTTTTAGTATGTACATTTTTTTTAGTTATATTCACCAAGGAGATAGTTGTATAATCCTTCATAACGGAATTTAGAAGCATTCCATGAGAAGTCTTTTGTCATACCTCTGTCAACAATCTGATTCCATTCATTTCTGTTATCATAGTAGATATGTTTTGCGTAGTTGATTACGTATAACATTTCATCTGCATTGTAGTTAGAGAATGAGAATCCATCACCTGTGTTATCAAATTCATTGTATGGAATAACAGTATCTTTTAATCCACCTGTTTCACGTACAATCGGAACTGTACCATGACGGAAAGAGATTAACTGTGTAAGTCCACATGGCTCAAATCTGGATGGCATTAAGAATGCATCTGCAGCTGCGTATAATTTACGAGCTAATTCATCATTATAGCAGATGTTTGCAGAAACACGATCCGGATATTTCCAAGCATAGTGACGGAACATATTTTCATACTGTGGTTCACCTGTACCAATAATTACGAACTGTGTATGTTCATCTACAATACCTTCCATTACGTAATTGATAAGGTCAAGACCTTTCTGGTCAGTCAGACGGGAAACAAGACCAATCATGAATTTATTATTGTCTACTGTAAGACCAAGGTCTTTTTGTAATGCTTCTTTATTCTGTGATTTTTTCTGTCTCCAGTTTCCTTCATTGTAATTTACATAAAGTTTTGCATCAGTATCCGGATTATAGTTGCTGTAATCAATACCGTTTACGATACCCTGTAAGTCATAATGACGTGCAGAAAGTAATCCTTCTAATCCTTCACCATAAGCTTCTGTCTGAATTTCGTATGCATAAGTATCACTAACAGTTGTGATGTAATCAGCGTATACAAGACCGCCTTTTAACATGCTTGCATCTTTTTTGAATTCCAATTTATCCGGTGTGAATAAGGATTTATCAAAACCGGTAAGACCCTGCATCGTCTTAATATCCCAGATACCCTGGAATTTTAAGTTATGGATAGTCATGATTGATTTAATTCCCCAGAAGAAAGAATCTCCCTGGAAATCTGTCTTTAAGAATACCGGAACAAAGCCTGTCTGCCAGTCATGGCAATGAATGATATCAGGACGGAATCCGATAAGTGGTAACATAGAAAGAACTGCTTTATCAAAGAACGTAAATTTCTCGATATCACCACGAGTATCACCATAAGGAACTACGCAGTTGAAATATTCCTGATTATCAATGAAGTAATATGTAATGCCTTCAAATTGGTATTGAAGAACACCTACATATTTGTTTGGAATATAAGTTCCGGAACCCATATAAAAATGAGTTACATATTCCATCTGATTGCGGAAATATTCCGGAATACAAGAATAGTTTGGAATTACGACTCTAACATCCCATTGTTCCTTATCAAATTCTTTTGGTAATGCACCACAAACGTCAGCGAGTCCGCCCGTTTTAATGAATGGAACACATTCTGAAGCTACGAAAAGTATTTTTTTCATATTTAACCCCCTAATATTAATATTTTTGTCTTTGATTAACAATGAAATACATTATTGAGGTAAGTATAACATAATTAAATTAATTAAACAAGTTTTTAGAGAATTTTATTTATTCTTCCCAGTTGTGGTACACTTCCTGCACGTCGTCTTCTGCATCAAGCAAGTCTAAGATTTTGTTGATATTCTTCAAATCTGTTTCATCCGTTAAAGTAACATATGTCTGTGGAATCATGCTGACTTCTGCTGATGCCATAGTAATGTTTGCTTCTTCTAATGCTTTACGTACAGTTTCAAGTTCTGTAGGAACCGTTGTAATTTCAAAACTATCCTCTTCTTCTGAAAAATCTTCTGCACCTGCATCTAAAGCGAGCATCATTAAATCATCCGGGTCCATGTCACATTCTTCTTTATCAATAAGAATCTGTCCTTTTTCATCGAACATATAAGACACACATCCCTGTGTACCAATGCTTCCGTTTCCTTTTGTAAATGCATTTCTTACATTGGAAGCAGTACGATTCTTATTATCTGTTAAACATTTTACAATGATGGCTGTTCCGCTTGGACCATAGCCTTCGTATGTAGCATATTCATAGTTTACATTACTTCCTTCACCGGAGGCTTTTTTAATACCTCTTTCGATAGTATCGTTTGGCATATTGTTAGATTTTGCTTTTGCAATAATCTGTGCTAATTTATAGTTGTTTGTCGGGTCTGGTCCGCCTTCTTTTACTGCAACTGCGATTTCACGTCCAATGATAGTGAAAATCTTACCTTTTGCAGCATCGTTTTTTTCTTTTTTATGTTTGATATTCGCAAATTTGGAATGTCCTGACATAATAATTCCTCTTTTCTAAATAGTTTTATATTTTAAAGTATTAGAGAATACTTTCATGCATATATTTTAACGCTATTAGGCTTCTTCTGCTTTCGTAATTCGAACCTGACGAATAATTCGATTTTCTACAGACTGAATTTCGAATGTATAACCAAGTGCTGTAATGCTCTCCGTTTCACCATCATTTGGAATCTTTTCCAACAATGAAATCAAAAGTCCGTTTAAAGTTTCAAAAGCATCTTCTTCTACCGGAAGCGGAATGACTTCTAATACATCTCGAAGCTCTGTCAATCCATCTAATGTATAACTTCCATCCGATTCCATAGAAAGCACATCTTCTTCTTCATCATGCTCATCTTCAATATTTCCTACAATTTCTTCCAGAATGTCTTCCATTGCCACAATGCCTGAAGTCTGTCCATATTCATCAATGACAACGCACAAATGATTCTTATCGGACTGCATCTGTGTAAATAAAGTACCAATGCTGAGCGTTTCCGGAATAAAATCCACTGCACGGATTAATTTCGGAATATCCTTAATAGACGTACGGAAAAACTCATTTCGCTGACAGAAAGAAAAGGCATCCTTAATGTGCAATATACCAATAATATTATCAATATCCTCTAAATATACGGGTATACGTGAACGCCCTGTTTCTACAATAAATGAAATTGCATCGTAGTAGCTTATCTCTCCATCAATTGCAGTAATGCTTTTACGGTGAGTCATAATATCTTTTGCTTCTTTTTCTCCAAATTCAAAAATATTATGAATCATCTCTGCTTCCGATGCAAGAAGAACGCCTTGTTCATGTCCTTCTTTTACCATGGAAATGATTTCTTCTTCCGTTACATCTTCTTCCGCACCATGCATAGCGTTTTTCATTTTTTTTGTTAAATCTTTGCGGAATAAAACTAATATTCCAATTACGACAATTAATAAAATCACAATAATTGCCATCAAACCCATGATTAAATAATAATAGGGGTCTGTAGTTTCGTTCATTTTACTTCTCCTTTTGTTATAATATTGAATGTTGTATAAACAAACAATATCATAATAGCATGGAGCTGTATGTTTCGTCAAGTTATGGTTGCTACCGGAACAGTAATAAGCTATGTATACAGTTCCAGACTAATTCCCAACGCTTTGTCAATTTCCCGAAGCATTTGGTTATCCAAATGACAAACTTTATCTTTCAATCGTTTTTTATCAATAGTTCTGAGTTGCTCCAACAAAACCACCGAATCTTTTGCAAGGTCATATTTTTCACTATCTAACTCTACATGGGTAGGAAGTTTCGCTTTGTGCATCTGCGATGTAATAGCAGCACAAATTACAGTCGGACTGTGGCGGTTTCCCACATCGTTTTGTACAATCAGTACCGGACGGATACCGCCTTGCTCCGAACCTACTACCGGACGTAAATCAGCATAATAAATATCGCCTCTCAAAATCATATTCTGTCACACTCCGTTTACTTGGTATAACAGTATTATCTCCAAGTTTTTCGAAGATATTCAAAGCGAAGTATAACTTTGGTCACAATATATCATTGTTATTGTTCATCTGAAACATAACAATATACTCTTGGAACACGCGGTGTAATCAAACAGGCAAATTCATAATTAAAGCGACCGGAAATTTCACCTAATTCTTCCATGGTGATAACTTCATCTTTATCTTTTCCTAAAAGGGTTACTTCATCACCTTGCATAACGCCTTTGATATGGGTTACATCTACCATAAACTGATCCATGCATACCCTTCCGCAAATAGGTGCTTTTTGACCGCGAATCAACACGTATCCTGCATTGGAAAGCCCTCTTGCATATCCATCGCCATATCCGACAGGAATGGTTGCAATCAGCTTCTTAGAAGGTGTTACGTAAGTTCCACCATAACTGATGCTTCTTCCGGCTTCCAGTTCTTTCAAAAATGAAATTCTGCTCTTTAATGACATAACCGGTTTCAATTCTATATTTTCTTTTTTTACTTCGTCAGACGGCCACAAACCATATAAAATGATACCGGCTCTTACCATATTCATGTTTGCACCCGGAACATCTACAATGCCTGCACTATTCGAACAATGCTTAAATGGAATATCAATTCCTCGTTCTTCCAGCATTTGACACATTTTACGGAATAATCCAATCTGTTCAAATGTTGCAGTTTTATCAGATTCATCTGCTTTGGCAAAATGAGTGAAAATCCCTTCAATGCAGATATTCGGTAAAACAGAAATCTGCTCTATCACTTTGACGGTTTCTTCATTTACCTGAAAGCCAATCCTGCTCATACCCGTATCTATTTTTATATGAATATGACAATTTTTCTTTTTTGCTACTGCCAATTTCGATAATGTGAGTGCTGTTTCCAAATCACAAACACAAGAACGAATATCGTGTTCGATGATAGTTTCATACTGTTCATCAAAACTAACACCCAAAACCAAAATTGGTTTTTTTCTGCCGTCATCTATCAGACGTTTTGCCTCATCTACTGTTGCAACTCCATACCCCCAAAGATATGAAACATCTTCAATCGCCTCTGCAATTGGAAGTGCACCATGTCCATAAGCGTCTGTTTTGATAATTGCAAGTACCTTTGTATTTTCTTGAATTGTTTTATGAATTGATTCTAAATTGGATAATACTGCAGATAAATTGATTCCTGCATATACTCTACTGGTTTCCATCATGCTCCACCTTATTCCAAATTTCTTTTAATCCTTCTATAATATCCTGTGCACACATGCCGTGTGTACCTGTTTTTTTTGCTGCCATATCACCGGCTAATCCATGTAAAAATACACCATATGCCGCAGCTAATTCTTTTTTCATGCCTTGTGCAAGAAATGTACCGATAATACCAGTAAGCACATCTCCGCTTCCAGCCGTAGCCATGCCGTTATTTCCTGACAGATTCAAATAAATCGGCATTTCTTCATCAGCAATTATTGTTCGAAAGTCTTTTAAGACACAAGTTATGTGATATTGTTTTGCAAAATTGATTGCTGTTTCTATGAAACTTTCCTGTATTTGTGATACTGTTTTTCCGGTTAATCTTACCATTTCGCCAAGATGTGGAGTGATAATTGTTTGTGCCGGAAAGAAAGGTAATTGTCCTATCATCTTTGATTCTGCATTTTGTGAGCTTTCCGATAAAATATTTTTTGACAAAATATTTAATGCATCCGCATCCAAAAGAAGTGGTACACGGATGTTTCGAATAACCTCATACACCAATTTTTCAGAATAAGATGAAGTTCCGATTCCCGGACCAAGAACAACAGCATCTGCCCATTCTAAATGTTCTTGTAAATCTTCATATCCGAATAATGATTCTCCGGTTTTAATGTCTTTTAAATATTTTGCTTCGCAATCATTCATTTGAGAATGGATTTTATTATTACATTTCGTTTCTTCATATGTAGCAAGAATTGCTTCGGGAACAGCAGTCTGCAAAATAATGCGATTTTCTTCTCTTGTATAAATTTTTACTAATCCTGCTCCTGTCCGATATGCAGCCTCTGCCGCAAGAATTGCCGCTCCTGCCATATTTTTTGTTCCGGCAATAATCAAAAGTTTGCCATATGTTCCTTTATTGGAGTGTTCAGGTCGTTTCGGCAATTTATATAAATCAGATAATTCCAAAGCAGCAGCTAATGGTTTTTGGTTCAACCAGCTTTTTGCAGTAATGCCAATAGGGGTACAAATAAGTTTTCCCGTATATTCATTTCCCGGCCATAAGAAATGTCCGATTTTTTCAAAGGAAAATGTAATCGTATAATCACAAGATACAGCTGCACCAAGCTGTTTGCCATTATCCGAGCAAATTCCACTTGGGATATCGACTGCCAATTTTATCCCGGAAAGGTGATTGATATCCTCGATTACTTGAATATATTCAGAGCTCAAGCTGCGTGATAAACCGGTTCCAAATATCGCATCAATAACAAAATCATAAGAAGATGCAAAAATTTTTTCCATAGAATCTGCGACAGGAAAACAATACGTATCATATATATTTTTCTGAACAGAACATAATTCTGAATATCTTGCAGAGATTCTATAACTTTTTGGAACATAGCAAACTTCTGTATGTATGCCCTGCTCATTCAAAAGACGTGCAATCGCAATTCCATCTCCTCCATTATTACCTGAACCACAAAATACAATTCCATTTTTACATGGCAGATTCAATGCTAAGAATTCACGCACAAATCCTATTGCTGCTTGTTCCATCAGCACAACTCCCGGTACATGGAAATAATCAGATGTATTATTATCCAGAAGTTTCATTTCCATTCCTGTTACTAAATATTTCACGATGTTTCCTTGCCTTCTTTTTCTTTCTCTTCTTCTTCAAATTTAATATCAAATAAATCAATTACCTCTGCACCAAATACAGCATGCAAATAGGCATACATTTCACGGTTGTTGATATCACAGTTTTGTTTGCGAATAATATTTCGTTTTAACTCAATACGCATCTCCTTAATTAATTCCTCAAGTTCCTGTGACCTATCTCTATTGATACGTATCTTTTCATAGAAATATTCCATGCTGCGTATCATAAGTTCGGTATTTGCGGAATTGATTTGATAAGGGATATCCATAAGTTCATCTTCACATTCATCCAGTTTCTGATTCACTTCATTTACTAACCGTTTATTTTCTTCAAGTTTTCGTTCTCTTTCTTCAATGCTATCATCCATATTTTGAACAATACCATCTAACAACTGTCCTTTTAGGCGTTTCAAATCTTTGAGATAATTGTTTAGCTTACCCTGTTTTGCCAAAAGTAAATTGACTTCTTTTTCTAATTCTTTTATCTCAGCGGTTTTTCCATGAACTGCAAATAATCGATGCCACTTCTGGTCTAATACCAACGGTGCCATTTTTTTATCTGCTAACGCCTTTCGAAATCTTTGCTCTTTTTCCATAAACCCCCTCCGGACTTATTCATTTGACTGTTTTACAATATTGTATGATAGCTGCATCAGGCTGTCTGATAAATGCACATTTTCCACAACCACATCACTATTATCCAAATTTAAATCCACGTGAGCAAAGTTCCAGATTGCATGAATTCCTAAGTCCACGATATGTTGTGCAATTTTTTTTGCGTTTTCTTTTGGCAAAGTAAGTGCTGCGATATCTACCTTGTGGTATTTACAGTATTCTTCCAATTCATCCATCATATGAATTTCTGCATTGCAGATTCTTTTCCCTTTTAATTCCGAATTAATATCAAATAATGCAGTAACGATAAAACCAAGCCTTTTAAACTTTGGATAATTTGCCAATGCCTGCCCCATATTTCCCGCACCAATGATAATAATATTGTGTTCTCTATCCAAACCTAATATTTTACCAATTTCGTCATATAAATAAGACACATTATAACCATATCCCTGCTGTCCAAATCCGCCAAAATTATTTAAATCCTGACGTATTTGAGAAGCAGTTACTTTCATTAAGGCACTAAGATCGTTGGACGAAATACGCTCAACTCCCTCATCCAGCAAATCGCCCAAATAACGGTAATATCTAGGCATACGCCGAATAACAGCCTGCGAAATTTCTTTTCCCAATTCTTTGTCCTCCCCCTATATTTTTGCTGATTTATATCATTCTACGAAACGTTAGTCAAGTGAATATTCGCAATCCGATTCACTACTTTCTATGTATTTTAACCTAACGCAGCAGATAAATTCTTACGAATTTCTTTAATAAATCCTTCACTGGACAATACTGTTACATCTTCTAAGGAAGTGATAAGGGCTAAGTCTTTTGTCATTTTTCCGCTTTCGATTGTGCTAAGACAAGCCTTTTCCAAAGCATCTGCAAAATCACAAAGTCCCTGAATACCATCTAATTCGCCTCTTTTTCTAAGAGCACCTGTCCACGCAAAAATAGTTGCAACAGAGTTTGTAGAGGTTTCTTCGCCCTTTAAGTGTTTGTAATAATGTCTCTGAACCGTTCCATGAGCTGCTTCATATTCATAGTATCCTTCCGGAGATACAAGCACGGAAGTCATCATTGCAAGAGAACCAAATGCAGAAGAAATCATATCGCTCATAACGTCTCCATCATAATTCTTGCAAGCCCAGATATATCCGCCTTTTGATTTCATTACACGAGCAACCGCATCATCAATTAAAGTATAGAAGTAAGTAATGCCTGCTTCTTCGAATTTTTCTTTATATTCTGCATCAAAAATTTCCTGAAAGATATCTTTGAAGCTGTGGTCATATTTTTTGGAAATCGTATCTTTGGTTGCAAACCATAAATCCTGTTTTGTATCTAACGCATATTTGAAACAACTGTGTGCAAAACTTTCAATAGAATTGCATAAATTATGCTGTCCCTGTACCATTCCGGCACCTGTAAAGTTATGCACTAATTCTCTTATTTCTGTTCCATCTTCTGCTGTATAAACCAATTCTACTTTTCCGGCAGCAGGTATTTTCATTTCGGAAGCCTTATAAACGTCACCATATGCATGTCTTGCAATTGTGATTGGTTTTTCCCATGTTTTTACATTTGGCTCAATGCCTTTTACAATGATTGGTGCACGGAAAACCGTTCCATCTAAAATAGCACGAATTGTTCCATTCGGGCTTTTCCACATTTCTTTTAAGTTATATTCTTCTACGCGAGCAGCATTAGGCGTAATGGTAGCACATTTTACAGCTACTCCATATTTTTTCGTAGCATTTGCAGAATCAATTGTAACTTGGTCATTTGTACGGTTACGTTCTTCTAATCCCAAATCATAATACTCTGTTTTTAAGTCCACAAAAGGACAAATCAATTCATCTTTAATCATTTTCCAAAGGATGCGTGTCATTTCATCTCCATCCATTTCTACCAATGGAGTCGTCATCTTAATTTTTTCCATATCTATATTCCTTTCAATTAAAACTTATGATTACTTAAATATTAATCTTTTGTACTTATAAAGTCAATGTTTTTAAAAATACATAAAGAATTTTGGAACCATTTTTTTACATTTTCATAGTCTATACTGTAAAATAAATTATTTGGAGGTCACTATGAGTGATTTAGCTGCAACAAACTGTGGATGTGGATGTAACAACGGAGGAAACAATTCAATCATCTGGATTATCTTGTTATTATGCTGCTGTGGCAACGGCAACGATAGCGGTTTATTTAACTGGGGCAACAACAATGGCTGTGGCGACAATAACAACTGTATCTGGATTATCCTTCTTCTTCTGTTCTGTGGCGGCGGCTGTGGATGTGGCTGTGGCAACAACAGTATGTGCTAATTTGACAAAAAAGGGGCATTCTCTCGCTTTAAATGCTAGAGCATTAAGATAGAAGGAATGCTGATATAGTAAAGTGCTGCCGCACTATTAAATAGTGTGGCAGCACTTCTTTGACCCAAAATAAGAAGTCCTCACATCAATGATTACATAAATTTTTGATATGAGGACTTTCTTATTTTTCAGTGCTTAAGTTAAGCAGTAAAGTATATGCTCAAAATCCGCTTTTCAATGGCTCTCGCTTTACGGATAGATAAAGCTTCGTATTCACCTACAGCCTTATGGAATTAGTTCACTTTATAGTAGATTTCTTTTTAATGTCTCTATCTTTTTTACAAGGAGTCTCTTGCAGATATTTTTTTATATCACAGCTTTCCGGCAGTCTTTTTCTCTTTGCACAATCTTCATCAATTTCAAATACACTAGTTCCATCTATAATTAACTTTCCCATTTTGTTCCTTTCTCTTTATATTTTCTATAATAAATAATATATGCACAAACGAATCTAATTGCGTTCGTCTGTGCATATAAGATAAAAATTATAGATTTTTTCCCATCATGGACATAATTTTCTTGACTTTATTTTTTTCTTCTTCCGAGAAATCTTTTGTGAGAATTTCTGCAATTAATCGGATTTCCGCATCTGAAAAATGAATATTTTGCTTTTTCGCCTGATTCATATTTGCAATCAGAAACGGCATTGCCTGATTAAGGCTTGCCGGTTTTTCCTTTCCGGCAAAATTCATTAAAAATTGCAGCTTTAATGGGTCCATTCCGTTTAAAAGCGGATTTCCTTTCAAAAAATCTTCCAAATTCAATACCTCCTAATAGTTATATAAATGATTCATAATTCTCTATCACATTTATTATATTAAGGATATTGTCAATTGTTTCCCGTTCTTTTGGTGTACAAAAACGTCGCATGGTTTGCAACATAGCATTCCTACGGTCACTTTCATTTGTAAAAGATGCCGCAGACAATACATCCGTATTATTTTGAAACATCTTCATTGTATTTCGAAATGCTATGTATTGAATTAACATCGCAAGAGACATTTGGTTTTTTGGGCTTACAAACGGAAGCATTGATTTTAACATCTGTAATTCTCTGGTCTGGACATGCTCATCGTATTCCGTTAGATATAATTCTTGTTCCATATAAAACTCTTTTTTGTTTCATTTTATGAGAGATAGATAAAAATATGATTAAAAAATTTTATTGATTATTTTTTTGTGTAGAACGAGGATTTGTGGTTTTGTTATTTATATTATTTATACTATGACTTTTGCAAATAAGATAGTAACTAAAAGAGCTTTTTAATTTAATTTCATTTCATTCCATTACAAACTCATTTTTCGCATTTCATCTTCTACAAATCGTTGCATTTCCAACTGTAAAATCATATGTTCTTCCATCTCTAATTCCGGGTCTTTTTCCAGTATTTCTTTCACGCTTTCCGAAGCCTGTTGTAACTCTCCTGCATCCTGATAAATATCTGCAAGTTGAAATGCTAATTCTCCACTTTGGCGTACTCCAAAGAAATCTCCCGGACCTCGCAATTTTAAATCTTCACTTGCAATAAAAAATCCATCATTCGATTTATTCAAAATTTCCAATCGCTTCGCCGCTGTCTTTGTATTGGAGGTGTTTATCATAATACAATACGATTGTGCATCCCCACGCCCTACACGCCCACGCAGCTGATGAAGCTGTGCCAAACCAAAACGATTTGCATCTTCAATCATCATAACTGTAGCATTTGGCACATTTACTCCAACTTCCACAACCGTGGTAGATACAAGGACTTGAATTTCATTTCGTGCAAATGCTTCCATTACTTCATTTTTCTTCTCATTTTTCATTTTTCCATGAAGCAATCCAACCTTTATATGAGAAGGAAGCAGTTCCGACAATTCCTGTGCATAATCGGTGGCATTTGTTCCTTCCATATTTTCTGTTTCCTCTACCAATGGACATATCACATATGCCTGATGCCCCATTTCTATCTGTTTTACAATAAACTGATATGCTTTTGGACGATAGCCAATATCTACCACACAATTCTTAATTGGCAAACGTTTTGCAGGAACTTGGTCAATGACAGAGATATCCATATCTCCATAAATAATAATCGCTAACGTTCTTGGAATTGGAGTTGCACTCATAACAAGGATATGTGGCATATGCCCTTTTTCTGCAAATGTATCTCTTTGCTTTACGCCAAAACGATGCTGTTCATCCGTAATAACAAGAGACAAATTGGAATATACCGCTTTTTCCTGTATCAATGCGTGTGTTCCAATCACAAGTGCATTTGGACAACTTTCTAATTTTGCATACGCCAATCGTTTCTCTCTCTGCTTCATTGCACCTGTTAAAAGCACCACCGGATAAGAAAATCCAAAACGCTCACAAAATCCTTCAAATGTTTCATAATGCTGTCTTGCCAGAACCTCCGTCGGTGCCATAATTGCGGACTGATAGCCGTTTTTTGCACACCATGCCATAAGCAAAAATGCAATAATTGTCTTGCCGGAACCAACATCACCTTGTATCAATCTTTGCATTACATAAGGACTTGTCATATCTTTTTGAATATCCTGTAATGTGCGAATTTGTGCATTCGTAAGTTCATAAGGAAGTTTTTTTATACATTCTGCAATAAATTCCATATTTTGAAAATAAAAAGCATTTGCTTCTCTTACACGTTTCTCTTTTTGAAATTGAATGCCCATAATAAATAAGAAAAATTCATGAAATACAAGACATCTTCTCGCCTCTACTAATGTTTCAAAGGAATCCGGAAAATGAATCTGTTTAATAGCATAATTATATTCACATAAGCCATACTTTTTGCGTATATTGGTCGGAATATAATCTTGTATCAAAGGATTGTCATTTAAAGCTGTCTTCACGGTTTTTACCATAAGATTATTTGTCATTCCAGCTGTAAGTCCATATACCGGCTGCAACAATCCCTCTAATTCTTTGTACTTTTCCACTTCAAAAATCGTTGGTTGTTCCATTGTGAAAATTTTCTTTTTTAATGCAATCTTTCCATATAAAACATATTGTTTTCCCGAAAGTAAACTGGATTTAATATATGGCATGCGAAACCAAATAAACTGTATCGGTGTATTTCCAACGATATCCGTTAAAATGGTAATATCCATACTTCTTGTTTTTTTAACAACCGGAGATTTTTTTACAGTAATAAGAAGTGCATTCATACCTTCCTGCAAACACTCTATTGAGTGAAGTGGCTTGGCTTTTGGGTATTGTGTGTAATTTCTCGGAAAGTTCATAATGATATCACGAACTGTATAGATATTTAATTTTTCAAATGTTATTTTTGTCTTTTCGCCAATTCCTTTTATTGTAGTAATTGATGCATTCAAGTTCATATTATTTGTTGTAACCGCCTATTATTTCTATTTGTTTTCTTTAAAAATTAATTTTATTTGTTTTTCAGGAAATGTTCAAGTTTTTTGTGTCGATTTTTATTTTTTGGAAGAGAGAGAACTTCATTTTGTCATTCGTAATACTTATACTATGACACAAAGAAATAATTATACACCTTTTGATTATTCATGCAATAATTTTATTTCTTTTTCTTGAATTTTATAATTAGTTATAATATAGTTATGATGGATTTGAAAACATTTGCATAATATCTTCATATTTTTTTCTTTAGAACTAATCACGAAAGGAAGTAAACACTATGCCAGCATTACAACCACAAATACAACTTATCACCTTAGAAGAATACGAATCCTATTCTGAAAATGAACGAATAGAAGTATTCGATGGAGTTATTTACGATATGGCCAGTCCATCGCAAGAACATCAAACTATCCTTACAGAACTGCTTGTTACTATTCGCAATTACATCAAATCCAAGAATGGGAACTGCTCTGTATTTCCTGCTCCATTTGATGTAAAACTTTCTAACAAACCACTCACTATCGTGCAACCGGATATTATGATTGTATGCGATAAAAACAAACTAGATGGAAAACGATGTAACGGTGCACCTGATTTCATCATTGAAATTGTTTCTCCAAGTAATGCAGCAGATGACTATATTAAAAAACTTTACTACTATAAAAATGCCGGAGTACGTGAATATTGGATTGTAGACCCACGTCGAAAATCTGTAACTGTAAATTATTTTGAAGGAGATATTCTTAACATTCCATATACTTTCGATTCTACAATCAAAGTCAATATCTATCAAGATTTGTATATCAACTTCCTTGAAATTGCTGATATATTGAACTTATAATCTTTGCACGATTACCAATATGAGCTTTTTTATTTTCTAAAACAAAACGGAGCAAAATAAAATAGTAATTTTTTTAACATCATATTAACATCACGAGTAAAATAAAAAGACTGGAAACACCTTATTTTAAAGGCTGTCCAGTCTTTTTATTTTATTCTACGGATATCACATAATAGTAAATCGGCTGTCCGCCTTCATTTACTTCTACATCTACATCCGGATATTTTTCGCCAATCAACTCTGCAAGTTCATTTGCATCTTCTTCTGTAGAATCGCTGCCGTAGTAAATGCTTACGATTGCAGAATCTTCATCCACCATACAATCTACCATGCCAAGCGTTGTTTCTTTCAAATCTGTTCCTACTGTAAGAATTGCTTTATCGCCAATACCCATAAAGTCATTTTCTTTGATTACATGACCATCAATTTCAGTATCACGAACTGCATATGTCACCTGTCCTGTTTTTACATTCAGGATTTCTTCCATCATCGTTTCTTTATTTTCTTCTGCGGAAGAATCCGGACTAAAGTTTACAACGGCTGTAATACCCTGTGGAACTGTTTTTGTTGGAATAACGATAATTTCTTTATCTTCTACTAAATAAGATGCCTGATTTGCTGCCATAATGATATTACTGTTATTTGGCAAAATGAAAACATGGTCCGCATTTACATGTTCAATTGCAGTCAACATATCATCTGTACTTGGGTTCATTGTCTGACCGCCTTCAATAATGTAGTCAACACCAAGTCCTCTAAAGATATCGTTCATACCTTCACCAATTGAAACTGCAACAAATCCCATATCCTTACGAGGTTCTTCTGCTTTTGCTTCCTCTGCTGCCACTAAATCTTCCTGCTTCTGCTGCTCTGCTACCTTTTCAGCATCTTTAATTAATTTTTCCTCATGTTCTTCACGCATATTATCAATCTTAATCTTGCTTAAGGAGCCGAAAGTAAGTGCTTTCTGTAATGCAAGACCCGGATCGTTCGTATGTACGTGAGTCTTTGTAATTTCATCATCCGCTACAACTACGATAGAGTCACCAATGGATTCTAAGAATGTCTTAAATTCCATTTCTTCTTTATCTGTCATAGGTTTGTTTAAAACAATGATAAACTCTGTACAATATCCGAATTTGATTTCTGCTTCTGTTTCCGCTGTAATCTTAACAAAACCGGAACCTGTGCTTTCTGCTTCGATTGTGTAATCTACTTCTTTTCCAAGCATTAAGTCATATGCACCCTTTAATACCTGCATAAGACCCTGTCCACCGGAGTCTACTACACCTGCCTGTTTTAATACAGGAAGCATTTCCGGAGTCTGGCTTAATACATAATCTGCATGTTTGATAATTTCATCACAGAAATATACAAGGTCATCTGTTTCATCTACTAATTCTAATGCTTTGTCAGCTGCACCTTTTGCTACTGTAAGGATTGTTCCTTCCTTTGGCTTCATAACGGCTTTATACGCTGTTTCTACTGCTTTTTGGAACGCATCACAAAGAACGCAAACATCAATTTCATCGTATTCTTTAATTACCTTACAAAAACCACGGAATAACTGGGATAAAATAACACCTGAGTTACCCCTTGCACCACGAAGAGAACCGGAAGAAATTGCTTTTGCAAGTTTTTCCATGGTTGGCTTTTCCATAGCACTTACTTCTTTTGCTGCTGACATAATTGTCATAGACATATTTGTACCTGTGTCCCCGTCAGGAACCGGGAATACATTCAACTCATTAATCCATTCCTTTTTTGCATCCAGATTTTTTGCTCCGGCAAGGAACATTTTCGCTAAAACTTCTGCATTAATTGTTGTAATCTGCACGATTTTATCCTCCTTAATCAATTACACGAACGCCTTGAACGTCAATATTGATTCTCTTAATCTGCATACCTGTAAATGTCTCTACTTTATATTTCACAGTTTCAATCAAGTTGTCCGCTACAGTATTAATACATACTCCATAAACAACAATCACATGGAAATCAATCGTAATTTCATTATCTTCGTCAACAGTTACATTAATGCCATGTCTAAGATGTTCTTTCTTTAATAATTTTACAAGACCATCTCTCATGTTTACTGCCGCCATACCTACGATGCCGAAACATTCCACAGCAACCGAACCAGCATATGTCGCAATAACACTTTCATCAATTAATACTTTACCATATTGGGTATCCATTTGTCCTTTCATAATTAGGGCCCTCCGTGAATTATACATAGCAAACCATAGATTTTTATATAGTTTGCGCAGTAAATGTACAAACCTTCCAATCGTTAATACACAACTACTATTCATTATACCCGATTTTTCATAAAAAGCAAACATTCTATGAAAATTTTCAAATTTTTGTATTTTTTTCTTGCATTATGGCAATTAATCTGATAAGATATCTATGTTGCGAGCTCAGACAAAATGATTTTGAGCTTAATGAACTAAAGGAGGTGCAATTAGTATGGCAAAATGTGCAGTATGTGAAAAAGGCGTTCATTTCGGAAACGGAGTAAGCCACTCTCATAGAAGATCAAATAAAATTTGGAAATCAAACATCAAACGTGTTAGTTGTAAAGTAAACGGAGTACCACAGAAATTATATGTTTGTACTTCCTGCTTAAAATCTGGCCGTGTTGAAAGAGCTTAATTTGAGATGAATTTTTAAGGACTGTCATTTGACAGTCCTTTTTCATCTTATCTGTCCAATCATTTCATTTTTATTCTATATAAAATAATTCATCAAATTCTATCTGAAAATTTGGAAACATTACAATTTCTAAATCTTCTTTATTTTCTTTTGTTACAGTTTTATAAAGAATATATTCTGCTTCATCAACCGAGTTCTCATTTGGAGAAAGTAAATAAATTTCTACTTTCTTTTTTCTCCAATCCACAATCCAATATTCTGCAACCTCTACTTTTTTATACAATTCCATTTTTTCACCACGGTCATATTTTTCTGTTGCATCCGACAAAACTTCCATGATAAAACGAGGTACACCCATAAATGTTGTTGTTCGTCTGTTTCTAATATCACAATTAATAGATATATCCGGAATAACTGATTTGTTATCATTTTCAAGCCATTTATATTTAACATTATCCCCAAAGACACGACATAAACTGTTTTTTGCTTGATTTCCTACGATTGCAACAAAATTATTGATTATAATGGAATGTTCGATATATGAGTTACTCATATCTTTAATAATGAAATTATCCATATGATACACCTCCAACTTGTTTATAGTATAACATGTAAAGCGGACATTCGCAATCCGCATTCGCTACTTGCTCATGAACGCAGGCAACTTCGTTGCTTGTTCTACGTTCACAATAAAAAAAGCACTTACTTTATAAGTACTTTTTTTAAAATTATATTAATTTAACCAAATTACGAATATGTATGTTATACTTTCTTCTTAAATAATCCCATAATCTTTGAACGGAACAAAATAATATTCAACACCAGGAAAAATGCCACTACAATCACAAATGTCTTTTCCGGTGCTTCCGGTGCAGATGCTGCAATCAGCATAAGCGGGAAACCAAATACGATTGCCGGGAAGTTCTGGTATACGAGATTATCGGAAACCGGTGTTTCAAATTCCATATCCAGCTCTCGAAGCAATACAATCCCTGTACTTGCTGTACCTGTAAGCATGCCATACATTGCAACAAACTGTTCCTCTGCGTAATCCTTGAAAAGTGTTTTTGCAACAATTTGGTTATAAATAAATGTTGCAACTGCACCTGCAATACAGATAATTAAAAGTACTACAATATAATCGCCAATTGTGCTCAAACGAATTGCTGCAATCCCAGCAACTACCATGATATCATAAAATACATTACGAAGACGTACCATTAAGAAATCATTTACATAATGTTTTTTCAGAATTTTCTTATTTTCTAATACGCTTAACAATTTCTTAATTCCGGTTGTAACAAGAACACCAATCAAAAAGTTAAATCCGTAGATAACAGACTTTAATCCCGGAATAAGTTCACCTAAAATATAGATAATAACATACGTATACATGTAGCATCCAATAATAAAAGCAAACTGAACACTAAGTGTATCCATATTTTCAAACAACGGAATTTCATCCTGTCGCAATGTTTTTTCGATAGCTGTCTTCATTGTTCCTGCATCCT
The DNA here is from genome assembly GCA_937889225.1 of uncultured Lachnobacterium sp. GTDB lineage: Bacteria > Bacillota > Clostridia > Lachnospirales > Lachnospiraceae > Roseburia. Next base: position 97,835 of record CALAST010000079.1, read on the forward strand.
GTTTTACTAAATGGTTCTTTCTTTTCAACCATGTTAAGTATAAAACACCACCAATACTTGCACTAATAAATCCAAATGCTGCAATTGTCAAACCAAAGCTCTTTCCACCTACAAATCCATATTCTGTTTCATAGATATTGCCATAATTCATCGCCTGTCCAGTTCCCTGTCCATATCCAAATGGAAGAATAATTCCTGCTGCCGGGAAGAATCCGGAAATAACTTTCGCAGCAATTAATGAAATTCCAAGTCCTGTAATTGCCTGAATCAAATAAGTTGCTACGGTTGTAACACCTGTATTGAAAATCTCTGTTTGTCTCTGTTTAGAAAGTTTTCCTTCTGAACTTTCAAATGTAGATGCAATAAAACCAAGTGCTAACGCATGGTATGTAATAATTTCTAAAACAGTAATTCCATTTCCACCAAAAAATGCGGTTTCAAACATATCCGTTCCTGTAATTGCACTATATACAGATGATATTAATAACAAAATTCCGCCTGCAAGAACAGATGTTGGAATTAAAGACTCTTTCAAAATCTTAATTCCTTTTTTCAACAAACTAGCTGCAAGCAAAGCAAGCAATAATGCTGCAACAACATTCATTCCTCCCCAAACACTTGCATCCGCTACGATAAATATGTATAAAATTATCCATATTTATACAAATCTATACTGTGTCCAATCTCACGATTTGTACTTCCTACTTCTTTGTGTCCGATTTTGCCACAGCTACTTTCGTTTTGTGTAACACTCCATAGGCTTAAAGTCCCCAGTAGCGTTAGGTACATGTCAGCATCGTCTTTTCCGTGACTTTATGCTAACTCATAAGTTGCTAAATTGATACTTGCATTGTAATCTCTGTCTATTACCAATCCACATTTTTCACATCTGTAAATGCGGTCTGATAATTTTAAATCTTTCTTTATACTTCCACAGCAGGAACATTTTTTTGAACTTGGATAATATCTGTCAACTTCCACAAATGAAATCCCTCTTAACTTACATTTATATTTTATCTGTCTTTTAAACTCATAAAATTTTTGCTGTGCAATCGCTTTCGAAAGATGTCGGTTTTTCATCATTCCTTTGACGTTAAGATTTTCCATTACAATTCGAGACGGCTTGGTTTTCACTATCTCTGTGGTCTTTTGATGCAGATAATTATTTCGAATACTGGTTAGTTTTCGATGTAGTAATCGAATGACCTTGTTCTGTTTTTGGATATTTTTACATTCTTTCAAGGGTTTTTTCCAAATCGGATACCGTTTCTTTCCTATCACTTTATAACTCTTGATATTCGCTTCCATCTTACGTGAAAGTTTTCGTTGTTCTCTACGTAACTTTTTCTCCAACTGTCTGACCCGTTTGGTTTTGTTGATATTTTTATAGCGTTTTCCATTCGAACAAACCGCAAGTTCTTTGACACCAAGGTCGATTCCAAGACTTTCTTCTGTCAGTTCTTCTTCCTTTTCGGGAATTTCATATCCCACGGAAAGATACCAATATTTTCCATCAAATGAGATTCTTGGATTCGAATAGTTCGCTCCTTTTGGCAATTTCGGAAGATGTTCAGCGGTTTTTACGATACCTAATTTTTCTCCTTGAAAACCGTTTGGTTTTCGTTTGAGCGATTCATAGTTTACATAAAATTTCGGTTCACTTTTATGTTTTGTTTTAAATCTTGGCTTCTCCGAAAGACCTTTGAAGTATCTCTGATAGGCTTCATTCGCATCTTTCACCGCTTGTTTCATCACATTCGAACCAACTTCTGCAAGCCATGTGTGCGTTGTTTTTTTGAGTACGTTGTTGATGTACTTTCGAACTTCTCCCTCTTTTACATAACGCTGTCCGTTTTTTCCATTGTCCAAATATTCCTGATAAACACGTTCCTGTTCCGCTAAGAAATAATTATATGCCCACCTTGCCACCCCCGCACTTTTCCAAAATACTATCTCTTGTTCGGGTGTGGGCAGGAGGCGGATTTTCTTTCCGATAAGCAACCCTTTCACCACCTTTCCTTTTTAGGAAAAATGGTTCGATTTTTATAAATTTAACAAATTTACCCAACTTTCACTTTACGAATATTCCCACTTTTCCTTTTCAAAAAGTATAACATTCTTTGGGATAACTTTCAATAGATTTATAGAACATTTGTTCAGTTTATACATAGTTATCTCATTCACCATAATTCGCAACGTTATGGCAGTCTTACCGTCACCGGCAGACCTCTTATGCTTTCACATAAGCGTAGACTATATCTTCATCCATGCCATTTGCATGGAGCAGTATTTTTCTTCCACCCTTGGCTTGTGGCTTTACTCTCCCTCAAGGAGATAGTCGTTGAACGTCTTCCATGCCCGAAATTGATTCAGGTTTAGGACTTTCGCTGCTAAACACCCATTTTAAACCGTTCGGTTTTAGCACTTAGGATACCCGTTTTTCATGTGTTACGCCAGATTTGTATATCTGTCCATCCATGAACACTAAGGTACTTTTGTTTCACCGTATGCCATCCTTACGTTTTTTCTGCTTTCGCACCACGCAGCTTATCCTTTCGGATTACTGTTTGGGTGTAAGGCTTTAGGGATTAAAAGCAATTAACTCTGAGTCTGCATCAATTACTTGATACAGAGGGCTTTCTGTTTGATAAAATCTATACTTCTGTATACATTTATACAGATTGGTTTAAATTTAATGTAACAGTTTAGTTACCCAAAAATTGCTCATATTTTTCCTCCATACATAAAAGATTTTTCGCTATAAAAGCATATTTTTTGATTTACGTTTCCTTGAATCTGTCAAATAATAGACATTTTTCAAGAATCGTTCATAATTATAACAGATTTTTTTATTATTTCAATATAAGCAATTCCTAGTTTTTTCAAAAAATTTCATATTATTTTATAATTTTTTACCAATATTTATGAAATAATCACTTCCTAACTAAAGTTTGCTTGTACTATCGAACAAAACATGGATATCGCAGGAATATAATAACTTGCCACAAGCAAGAAAAGTACTATTCCAATAATGAGATAAATAAGTCCCTTTTTCATAAAAATCGGCTTTTTATATGGACATATATGTCATTCCTCTCCCTCGTTCCATGCAATTTCTACTTCGTCGTCTATCTTCCAATCCTTTTTTAACAATCCATAACGAAATGTAGTCGTATGTACCGTCTTATCCGGTGTCTCAAATTGTATAATCGAAAACCAATGATCCGGACGCACCCAATTCCAATGCACAATTCCCATAGACAAAAATGCTACAACATTCAACCATTTACTTTCTCCCAAATATTTCTCTACGGTATTTCCATCTATAACTGCAACTATTTTTCCCACTCCATGATGTTTCATCTTTTTGTAACGGAAATTATAGGTCAAATACGCAGTTGCCATAAGAAGCGACCATATTCCGACAACTCCAAAAAACAGCATACCACACCAAACAACACCAGATATTCCAAGCGAAAAATATATTAGCATAATAATTAGAAATAAAACTGCATATACCTTTCTCCATTTCTTTCTGGAACTTTGACTGCATGACGTTTCCTTGTGATACGGAGTCCTTTGATGAATGGCATCAGCCAGTTTGGAAACATCTTTGTGTTCTTCTATGCTTAGATTTCCAAGAATCTCTTTTGCTTTTTTTATTTTATCAATCTCCTCCTCATACTCCATTTCTTTTTTCCCAACAATAGCCGAAATTTTTGTCGGATTTTGTAGAACTTCCTTTACTTCCATAATACTAAATCCTACACTTCGAAGTGCGGCTATATTTTGTAATGTCTGTATGTGTTCTTCATTAAAAAAATATGCTTTTCGATACACACCATCTTCTACAATCGGCTGTATTAATTGTTCTTCAATATAATAACGAACCGTCCTTTCTGTTAAACCTGTCTTTTCACAAATTTCTTTCATTTTATACATAATCTCATCCCCTTTCACCTATACTGTACCTTCTTCCGTAGCGTAAGAATCAAGTATTTTTTATTTTATATGATTTAAAAAAGTGAACCCCCTTTTAGAGAGTTCACTTAGGAATTTTGGATAACAACAATTTTTGATTGACTCTTACAACCATACTTTAGTTTTGATTGACTCTTGTATAGTCGTTTTTCTTTTGAATTAGCCAGCAATTACATCTTCTATAATCTGCTTTACTTTTTTGTTATTAAGTTGCGTATGGAATGATACGGTGTATCCGTCAATAGTCAATTGCTGAAAGAAAGCCTTTGCACATTCCATTTTAGCACGTTCTGTACCACGAAGTGTAGATTGCTTTTCTACTGATTTTGTTTCTACAACAATATTCAATTCTTTCGTTCCGTCTGTATGTTTTACAACATACATGAAATCCGGACTATAGTTCTCTCCAACGATAGTAGGAATTGCTATGCTTGACTTAGGAATTTTACCATATACCACAACCTCATCAATATCAGTCATAATATTTTCTTTCTCTAATGGAGAGTCAAATGCAATGCGATTATACAAATATTTATTAGAAGGAGTACCTTCAACAAACATAGTCCCCACATTTCCTTGTTTGATGACTTCTCTAGGAGTTCCGTCCTTATATGTTAGTGCTGTTTCTACAACAGGCTGATTAGAACGTGAATACTTAAAGCGTGTCTGCATTTTCTCGATACGCCAATCAGCAAAGGCACGAACAATATTTGCAACAGTATACTCGTTGATATAGTCATCAGGTATACCATCTGCCTTTTCGCTGGCATACTTACACATTGCCTTGTGAATTTCTATAATAGGAACACTAGTCTGAATATTGATTCGCTTTAAAAACTCATTGTAGGCTAATGGTCTTTTTATGAAGTAGGATACACCTGTAGCTTCTCTAAACATCATCATATTTCCGTCAGTAGTGACTTCATCACGATGGCTGTATAACGTAACATTTCCAAAAATACCACCTTTTCGCAGAATATCATGCAATGCCTGTAGTATTTCGTCTTTCAAGTCTGCGTCATAGAATAAATAATATTTATGATTTATACTTTCCCAAAGTTCCTTCAATTCAGAATAAACTGCCTTACGGATATGGATTTCTTCTTTTTTATTCTTGTTAACATCCGTAATTTTATTGCTACCAACACCACTTGCAAATTCCGGATAATCAGCGAAAAATAGTTCTCTTTTCTCAATATTAATTTTTCTCTCAAAATTTATATACCCTTTGTTCATTAATTCTAATGCGAAAGCATTTGTATCCATATTTCTCGCCTTGGCAACTTTCTTCAATGCTTCTTTCGATACATCAGCAGTAGCAGACATTTCTCCGTTTATTTCATCGACTAATCTTTTTGCAAAATCAGCTTCCGTAAAATCCACAATATAATTCAGCTTAAATTCCTCGTTGGATATACGATTTCCATTTTCATCGACCGGCAAACGCAATCCTCGTCCAACCTCTTGCAATTTACTGTTTTCACTACCACTAGAGCGTAGCTTAACTATTGTGAATACGTTAGGATTATCCCAGCCTTCTTTTAGTGTCCATTTAGAGAATAGAAATCTTCTTGTATTATATGAACCATCTGCATTGCGAAGGGAAATTAAACCTTTTTTATTATGCAGAATATCTACAACCTCATTAGCAATCGCCTCATCGGAATCACTATTGTCTTGTGCGAAATAACCTGCATGACAAGCAGAAATATCTGCTGCACTAGCTTCGAGATATTCACGATATTCCTGTTCTGCACTAGGAAGTGTAGCTAACAAGCTATTGATATTTTCCAAAAGTAAACTCTCAAACATTTCTTTTAAATATGGAGTCTTTCCTTCTTCTGTATCTCTATATGACGTAATATCATCGATAAAGAAAAGTGCAAGCGTTTTTATTTTGAATTGTCTGCCTGAAAAATTCTGTCTTTCCGTTTCAAAATGACGTTGAATTGCCAATTTCAACATCTGCTCTTGGTATGACGAAGAATAAATATCCGTATTAAATTCTTCACCTTGAAACTTTGTCTGCCCATTCGTAAGTTCAATAAAATTCTTTCCAATTGCAGAAATAGTAATACCTTCAAATGCAATATCCATTACGGACAAGGAATCGCCTGGAGTCAGCATATATGTTTTTGTATCCTCTCCACGTTTCTTAAACTGGAAAGTGGCAGATGTCTTTGCTACTACAGTTACTAATTTGACCTTTTCTTCCTTTTGCGAAAGTGGTTCAAAATGTTCCTTAGCAACGCCTTTTATCAGATTAAGATTAAAGGAATCACAGGCATTTAATTCATAAACAAGATTGTTAAAATCTTTAAATGTAGTTTTATTGCGACCTGTTCCAAAGGATATTTCCGGGAATGTTGCACCAAAACGAATAATCATCTGTGGGCATAATTCCTCAATGATTGCTTTATATGCTTTTTGGTCTCTTGAAAAACGATGTGGTTCGTCAATAATTACAACAGGCTTTGTGGCTTTCAATGCATCAAACGGTCTATAAAAACCTTCCACCAAGTAATCGTAATCAGAACGTGTTAGCATATTGCCGTTTGTTAAAAGTTGCATATTTACAAGCAGTACATAGATTTTGTTTGTATTCTGACAAGAGCCTGTAACATAGTCACGTACAGCAGATGGCATTGCTAAAAATCCTTTTTTCTTTTTCTTAGGACTTTCCAATACACTCAACTCAATATCACAGTTATATCCGCAAGCATCAGAAAAATGGTGTTTTACATAACTGTCTGCAATAAACTGCGATGTGCCTGCCTTGATAGGTAATGAAGGAACTGCAATAATAAATTTATTAAAACCGAATTTTTTATGCATTTCATAGATAGTTTGTGTGTATACATAGGTCTTTCCAGTTCCTGTTTCCATTTTTACATCAAGATTAAGGTAATCCCCATCATCACGACATCCACGATAATCTGCTCGTATGCCTTTTTGCACTTTCATAAGATTATGAATCAATCGCAGTTCTTTTCTATCGAAAGATGGATTTTCATATGAAAGACGAGGCATTATCATAGAAACACCATCGAGTACAGATATTAGAGCATCGACAGCCTTTTTCTGATGATCTAATTCTCGTTCAAGTATTAGTTCCAAAATCTGCACCTCCTTAATATCTAATATCCAAACTAATTTTTAAGTTTTTCTCGGAATCACGTAATATCTTTACATTGGTTTTTAAGTTCTCCATTTCCACATAATTGAAACTGTATCCAAAGCAAACAACGTTCTGCGGATTGAAATTTCCTTCGTTATTGTATTTTTCAATCAAGGCTTTAATAGCTTCTTCCGTTAATCCTGGATGAATCAAATACAAATGATTAACACACCAATATGCTGTGTATCCTGCCATGTCAAGCATTTCACAGTTATTCACAAAACCATAATTATCGTGAACAAGCCAAGTTGTGAGAATAGTATTGGCACCAAATTCATCGTATACCGTAGTATCTGTAATAAATCCGCTGTTGTCAAATTTCTCAATTTTATCTAGAGTTGTCTGGCTTACTTCATGCAATGTATAGTGCTTAAAACCAAGGTCAACAATAGTGTTAGGGTTTTCTTCACGTAGCTTTTTAGCAGCACGAATAATTCTTTCTTGACCAACTTCATCAAGAGAATGAGAACGTTCAACAGAATCAAGAAAATCTAAAACTTTTTTTACCTTTGGCTTTTCATTTTTTGCCGCATTTTCATATTTTGTATCTAAATTTTCCGGTAGCTGAATTGCAATGATTTTTCTTGTACCATTATCCTCGCAATTTAGCGACATCAATGCTTCTGTAGAAGTCGCTGACCCTGAGAAAAAATCAACAAATAATGAATTGCTCATTCCACCTATTTGCATTACTTTTTTTATTAAATAGGATGGTTTTGGAAAATCGAAAGCATCTGACATTTCGTAAACACCTAATTCTTTAGAGCCTTGTTCCGTGATTACACCTGTTTCTTCCCAAATATCATCTTCTTCATCAGCTAAATCTCCAATAATATTATCTTCATACCATATAGTTTTAGCTTTAAATGTACCCTTTCGATATTTTTCATATACACCGTATTCTCCAGTAGTTTTTAATTTTGCTACCACATCACTTTCCATAGAATTAGGGTTGGTGTTATTCAAAAACTTTGTTATTCCCCAACGCCAACAGCTTTCTTTTCCTTCGCTATTTAAAGGTAAAATCTCAACTGAAAACTCATCACTTGGTTCAAGAGAAACAGGGCAATATCCACATTCATCAGTTTTATTAGGATTAGTATAAATAGGATAAAAAAGATTAGGACGATTAAAGCGACCAAACTTAGGGTTACGATTTCTTAATTCTCTATCTTCAAATTCTCCAATGGAATCTTCTTTATCAAAAGTTCCTGCACTTTTTGATAATTCATTTAATACAGAATCCTCGCTTTTAACATAAACCAAAATATACTCATGTGTCTTCGCTAATTGTTTATATGTCTGTCCTCTTTTGTTTGACTGAACAATAATACTCGCAACAAAATTATTTTCTCCAAATATATCATCGCATAACAATTTCAGGTTATCTTTTTCATTATCATCAATAGATATAAAGATCGTTCCTACTTTATTTAATAGGTCTCTTGCTAATTGTAAACGAGGATACATAAACATCAACCAAGCTGAATGAGAGGCACTACCTCGATTTGTTAAATCCAGAATATGCTGTGCCTGTTTTTCGTCAATACTTAACTTAGAAACTAAATCTGCAACCGTAAAATTAAATTTATCATTATACACAAAACCATCTGTTCCTGTATTATAAGGTGGGTCTATATAAATACATTTTACCTGTCCTGCATAAGACTTTAATAAATGCTTCAAACCGTCAAGATTGTCTCCACTAATGTATATATTTTCGCTATTGACATTTTCTGGCAAACTGTTATGTACTTCGTCCGGAACAATGATGGTTTCAGTATCAAGTGAAGCAAGCATTTTAGCATAATTCTTTCCAAGGAATTTTAATTCATATCCCTCATGAGAAATATCAATCTTATCCTTTAAAAATTCTGAAAATCTTACCATATCAAAAGAACCGTCAGCACGAAAGCAAGATGGAAAATTCTCACGTAAAATTGCCATTTCCTTTTGATTAGGAGTTACGGACTCATTTGCCGTCATAATATCTTTAATCATAATAGTCTTTTTCTCCTTTATAATCTTTCAATTCCCAGCCCATTCTTTATAAGCTGTTCTCGTATAAATATTTCTGTATATACATCTCCATGCACCAAAACAGAAAAAACGGCATAGCTGATATACAAGATTCCTATCAACTATGCCGATTAGTTTTAAAGATATAAAATCGCTTACTGAAGATACCTTTCATTAGACATTTTTTGCCTAACCAAAAGAGTATCTTTTAATTTTCTTCTTTATCCTCTTTTTTCTTCGGCTCTAAAATATCATCTTCTTTTTTCATTCCGAACCTATCCATCAAATCCGGTACCATATCCAAAATCTTAGTTATTGCATCTTGATTTCGGATGTTTACAAGTCTGGTAGAACCATTTGAAATTACTAAGACCGCACTTGGCGAAATTTTTCCACCCATACCGCCTCCACCATTGTTTTTCTTGTCATCTAAATAAGCTCCTGCACCTACTCCAAATGACACATCGACTAATGGTAAAATAATTGTCTCACCTACTGTAATCGCCTCGCCTACAACTGTTTTTGTACTAACAACGCTATCCATTCCTTTAAATAAAGACTCTATTGTTGTATTTAATTTATCCTCAGCCATTTCTATCCCTCCTATACTGATTTTCAACATGCATGAATTTAAAATTTCTTCCCTTTTATCCATTCGATTCTTTTACGTTATTGATAAATTGTTTTATGACACGATACAATCTTCGACAGTTTTTGTCCAACAAAATACGAAGAACCATTCCTACCATTTTATATAAATAAATTCTTCCTTTCGCATAAAATCTGCCTTCAAAATATGCTGATTCTGCTGCAAAATCAGGTCTTAAGCTCCATTCATTTTGATATATAAATGGAAACGCACAAATAATGCCAAATACCTGTCCTGTCTTATCCGGAGAACCTATGGAAAATGTGCCATCTACGTTTGATTTTATCGGAAGAAAACTTTTCAATAGTGAAATAATTTCATCTTTTATATGTTTCACAGCCGATTTATTACGTTCATCCGTGATAACTGTTTTAATTTCGCTCCATAGTTGCTTTATCTTATTTATAATGCCCTTAATTTTAGATATGATACCTTTGATTTTTTCGGTAAAGTTAATTTTTTCTTTATCTGATGTACTTGAATTTGATGTATTTTTGGCTTTCGTTTTTTCTTTTTTTGTTCTTTTTTTATGAAATTTTGATTTTTCTTTTCTGTTTACATCTTTAGAGGCACTACGCAAATCATCTTTTTGACTTTCGGATATGCTATCCATATTGGATTGCGATATTACATTTTCATGCTCTGATACATCAGATATATTTACATCCTTTATATCATTTTTAGGTTCTAATATATCAGATGTACTTACGTCCTCTATATCCTCTTCAGATTCTGTACTATCACTTTCTATATCTACGGAATCCTGCTGACAATTCACAGAAACTTCTGTTTCATTCTGCATCTTAGATATATCATCTGTATCAGTATCTAACCTTTTTTCTTCTAATGTCGGCTTAGTTTCCGGCTTTTTCAATGATTTATCAAATGCTGTTTCCGTCTCATCATATTTACCATCCAAATCAGTCTTTGCTTGTGCATGATTTTCATCTTGCTCTTTTTGAAACTCCTCATCTGATTCCATGTTCTGTTTAGGCTTAAGCTCATAAAAAAATGGAATATTTTTCCAAAAAATACCTATTTTGGCAGAAATCAAATCATCTTCATACACCACTCTCGCCCGTATCAGATGAAACAGCCACGAAACTCTTGCTTTTGCATTTTTTTCACTATACATTTCCCCTTCTATGGTATAGCAAATGGGGTAAAACAGTATTATTAAAATTAAAACCAATACAATCCCAAGCAATACCAAAAGTGCAATCCCAATGAATTGCAAAATAGAAAGGACTATTTGCATAACTCCGCCCTCCATTCTGCCATCAAATACTCTCTTACATTAGTATTGCCCGTTTTTTGGTAAACTTCATCCACAATTCGCCTTGTGACTTCAAATGCCTCTCTTTTCCCCTCTGCCAATCCAATGACCCGAATCTGCTCTTTTGGATATCCGTTTTGCAGAAACTCTCGTGCAGGCAGAATATCCAAAAGATTCTGCGGATTGGATGCAAGTGCAATTACATATACATTTGGTGTAAGTTCTCTGTTTTTTATTTTCAATACGGTCTGCTTATACTTAGGAGCGATTTTCTCTCCCAAAAATAAGTTATAATACCACTTCATGTACACCTCACCAATAATATTTATGAGTTCCCCAGAGGTTACTCTTTTTTAAGTCCAAATATTCATTATATGCTTTTTCCAAAATCTGTTTTTCATTGGAAAATTTCAATAAATGATAGGCCTCATGGTACTTATAATAACCGGAGTCCACAAAATATTCTTCTCTTTGCGGTTTGCTATAATAACTCTCCCCCATCATAAGATACCAATGCACTTCTTTCTCAACAGTATCTTCCGGTACTGTAAATGTGTACTGACTTTTTCCGATATAGCGGATAATGGTTGCTCTGGCACCCGTTTCCTCTTTTACTTCACGGATTGCCGTATCCTTGTATTCTTCCCCTGGTTCTACTGTGCCTTTTGGGAGAACCCAGCCTTCGTATTTGTTCTTATAGTTTTTGTATAAGAGCAATACTTTACCACGATAAATTACCACACCGCCACAACTCGTTGCCTCGATCATATTGCAATCCCTCCTACGTGTTGGTGTATTTTGTTACTGTTTACTCCGTTCTGGTAACAAGTAAAAATCCATGTAAAATTTGCTTCGCAAATGGATTTTTACTTGCATCATTCAAGTTTTCATACGTACAGTAACTGTATTTCCATAAACTACATTCAGTATAACCTTTTTCCCATTTATATGCAATAAATTTATTACACAAAAAGCATACATTATAAACGTCTGAAATCACATTTTCAGTAATTGAAAAATATTGCTCAACGCACTAATTAGATTGAGAAAAATAACAATTAAACACCTTCTTGGCAATTGGTACAGCATACTTGCTTCCATTTCCCGAATCTTCCACAACAACTGCAATGGCAATCTCTTTCCCTTCATATTCCGCATAGCCTACAAACCATGCATTAGTCTTATCTAAATCACTTGTGGTCTGAGCCGTTCCGGTTTTTCCATATGTGGTATATTTATCCGATAAAAGGGACGATGCGGTTCCATCTTCCACAGTTGCACGCATAAATTGTGCAAGCAGCTTTGTTTCTTCTGTTGTAAGCAATGTTTTATATTCCTTTGCTTCTGTTTCCTCTACTAAAATGCCCTTATAGTTTTCGCTGTAATCCACAAGTGTTGGACGCATTGCAATTCCATCATTTGCAATTGCACCTGCTACCATAGCCATATGAAGCGGAGAAACCAAGGTCTTTCCCTGTCCAATTGCAGTATCCATTTTTAATGCAGTTGTGTCTTTGTTGGAAATTGCAAAACTGCTGATGGAAGATTCAAATGCAATCGGAAGTGCCTGATTAAACATTAATGTATCACATACCTCGTTAAATGTTTTCTCACTTATGGACGAAATTAAATTTGCATAAGAAGTATTGCAGGAATTTGCAAATGTTTCTTCTAATGTCTGCACACCATGGCGTTTATTGGATGCACAATGAATCGTTTTGCCGTCAATCGTAATCTCGCCTTTGCATTCATATGTATAATCTGCATAATCCGGATTGTCCTTAATATATGCAAGCGTGGTAAAAATCTTAAATACAGAGCCGGGTGTATATTGCCCCTGTGTCGCTCTGTTATAAAGAGCAGAGCCTTCCTGAAGTTTTTCCCAATCCTTAGCAATCGTATTCGGGTTGTAATCCGGTTTGGAAACCATCGCAAGGATTTCCCCCGTCTGCGGGTCCAATGCCACAACTGCTCCATCGTATTTACCTAACGCATCATATGCCGTTTTTTGCATGTCATAGCGGATAGTTGTAATTACATTGTCACCAATCGCTTTTTCTTCCGTAAATTGACAAATAAGCTGCTCTACGAAAAACGTATGAGAACGAAGCAACGTGAAATTTAATTGTTTCTCAAGCCCTGTTCTTCCACCTTGCGTATAGCCTGTCACATGTGCAAACATTTTTCCATATGGATATGTTCTTGTTTCATTTCCGTCTTCATCTGTTACGGTCTCTGCAATCACATATCCGTCTGACGTAAGAATTTGCCCTTTTACCACATCTTTTTCAAACAATGTCTGAAGCCCATTATATGGATTATTAATAAAGTCCTCACTCGCAAATCCTACAAAGTAAACAAAATACCCTATCATCAGCACAAAAATTGCGGTAAAAATATATGTAACAACTGTAAATTCTTTATTATTCTGTTTCTTTTTGGAAGTATTCTGGGCATTTGCTTTACGCATATAAAGCCCTTGCACAATCCCAAATATAACCAAAGTCGACAACATGGAACTTCCGCCATAACTTACCAAAGGAAGTGTGACTCCTGTAGATGGAATAAACTTAATTGCCCCACCAATCGTTAAAATAACCTGCATCGCATATAATGTTGCAAGCCCTACTGCCACCAGCTTATAGAAACGGTCCTTCATCTGAATGGAGATATTCACAATCATAATAAAGCAGCTTAAACAAAGTAAAATCAAGCAGATTGCAAAAATTGCCCCCAATTCTTCTGATACAGCCGAGAAAATAAAGTCTTTTTCCACAACCGGTATTTTATTTGGCAGCCCCTGTCCTAAGCCAAGACCAAACCAACTGCCTGTACCGATTCCAAATAGTGATTGGCAAATCTGATACCCTTGATTGTCAATATCCGCAAGCGGGTTCAGCCAAACAAATACACGCGTTCTGACATGAGAAAACAAGAAATACCCTGCTACACATGCCAAAGAAATGCCGACTGTTCCTGCAATCAGATATTCTTTTCTGCGAGATGCAACATAAATCATAATTAAATATGCCATAAAATACAGCAATGCTCCGCCTAAGTCCTTAGAAGCCACCAACAATAACACAAATACCGCTGATAACACACTCGTCAGCAATACTCTTTTAAAATCTGCCTTTTTATAAAGCATTGAGGCAATAAAAAAGACAAAAATTATTTTTACAAACTCAGAAGGCTGAAAAGAAAGACCTGCAATCGAAATCGTTAGCTTCGCTCCGTAGCTTGTAGAGCCCATAACCGTTACAACTGCTAAAGCTACTACACCAAGCACAAAATATGCTACCGAGAAGTTACGAAACATCGAGCCTTTTTGTAAAAATAAGGGAATAATCAACATGGCAAGCCCGCCTGCCAATACAAAAACGAATTGGCGGAATGCATATGTAAACGACAGCCTTGTAAGCATAATAAATCCGATTACAAGAAGCATGCACATATTGTTAATTAACAGAATCGACGGATTTTTATACATATAATGATAAAACATAAAAATTCCGCTAATCAACATGACCTGCATCAAATAAAAGCCTACTAACTGCACATCATGCTGCTGCAAATAAAGGCATAAAAAACCAATTGCATGAATTCCATACAGCATCACTTTCTGAAGCCGATAGATGCTTTTTTGTTCAAGTTCTTCATTTCCATATCGGAACACATGAAAACATTCAAATGTGTAAATCAAAAACATGAACATCATCAAATATTTTGAACCTTGTATTACAATTGAAGTCATAAAACTATTCTACTCCTCTTTTATAATGTCCTGCAGTACAGGAGGAAATCTGCATACTTTTTCCTTCTAAAAAGTCTATGATATGTTCCGTTTCTTTTTCCGTTTCAATCGTAAAATCCAGACGAAAAAATGATATCTGCATCCCTTTTAGTGCCTCTTGTTCTTTTATCAAAGAAACCGGAACGGAATTATAAACGACATTATAACAATCATTGCAGTAATTTTTTACCGGAAAAAGCACTTGGTAACGGTCTTTCAGATACGTAATCTGTGCTTTTTTGTCACAAGCTCTCGTATTTTTATGAACACAGCCGGCTGTTGTCATAAGCGGATAATGCCCGTAAATAACCATTTCGCTGTTTTGATTATCCCTATGGCGAATTTCTTTTTTGTTTAATTCCAATGGAACGGTATCCCTTACAATTCCAAACTCCGCAAATGCCTTTTTTGCATCATTGTTATACGTATAAAGTGTATGGTCAATTACCATATCCGCTTTCGCAAAATGCTCTTTTACAAAACCAATACTTTCATAATTACGAACTACAAAACCATCCAATCCAAGCGTTTTTAGTGCTTCTGCTTTCTCCTTATAAAAGTCTGCTGTTCTTTTACGGAAAATTGCCGGCAATTTCAAATACAATGCTTTCTTTGCTTTATGAGCAGACAAAATGTCCTTTTCCAATTCCAAAATCAAGCTTTCTTTTGTATACATTTGAGCATCCGCATAAATGATGCTTATTTTTTCACATTTTAGAAGAACATGAAATTGCTCTTTTGTTTCACAAGAGGCAATGTATACTAAATTCTCTTGTCTTTTCACATGCATTTCAAGATTTTGCATTCTTCGTTGATTTTGTATATCTGCGATATCACCCAAACTTCGTCTAAATCCCTGTAACAACTGCTGCTCTAACTGTGCCAACGCATCTCTCCTTAACTGGTTCAATACGCCATTTGGCACAAAAATATCTGCATCCATATCGATATGCAATGACTCAAACACAAATGGCGAATCCCCCGTCTTTTTCATGCGTTTTTCTACATCTTCCCGCAATAACGGCTTATTTTTTGCCTCAGCAACTTCTTCCCCGGAAACGTATGCACAAACATCTTTATAAAATACGGTAAGTGCAAGCGGTTGTCCTTTTATGGCAAATAATTCTCCTTGTATTGGCAATCGGCTTTTTACTCCTGTGAAACGTGCTTCTATACTTTGATGAAGCGATTCATTCGATTTCTCATAGGAAGGCTTGTCAAAAGTAATCATGCTCTTATCGTTTTGTTCTTCAAAGTAAGTACTTGTAAAGCCACAGCGATTTCCCAATTCATACAAATGTTTCCTATCTTGCTCTGAAACCTGCTGTTCCAAATCAATGTATTTGCGATAAAATGATACCACGCCTGCTGCATA
This sequence comes from uncultured Lachnobacterium sp., assembly GCA_937889225.1. GTDB lineage: Bacteria > Bacillota > Clostridia > Lachnospirales > Lachnospiraceae > Roseburia. The sequence continues at coordinate 114,106 of CALAST010000079.1, forward strand.
CGAAACCTGTTTCATACGACCTTCAATCTTTAACGAATATACCCCTGCATCACGAAGCTGTTTTAAATAGTCAATTCCACATAAATCCTTTAAACTCAGCACATAGGATTCCTTTTTATACTCTTTTTTCGCCTCATCTAAAACTGCATACGGCAAACGGCATGGTTGAGCACAACGTCCTCTGTTTCCGCTTCTTCCCCCTAAGATGCTACTAAACAGACATTGGCCGGAATAAGAATAACATAATGCCCCATGAATAAAGGCTTCCAATTCCACACCTGTTTTTTCCCTTATTTCTTTCATCTCCGAAATAGACAACTCACGAGCAAGCACAATGCGTTCTGCACCTAACTCTTTTAATAACTTAGCCCCTTCTACGCCTGTAACAGTCATCTGTGTACTTGTATGAATCGGCAGATTTGGAAAATGCTTTTTCAAAAAAGAAATTGCTCCCAAATCCTGTACAATAACCGCATCTAAACCTCTTTCATAATAGGGAAGCAAATATTCATATAATTCTTGTCCTATTTCTTTATTTTTTAATAGCGTATTGACGGTCAAAAATAACTTTTTCCCTCTTAAATGTACATAATCAATTGCCTCTAACAATTCTTCCTCTGTAAAATTATTTGCGTAGGCTCTTGCACCAAAACGGCTTCCACCTACATAAACGGCATCTGCTCCTGCCTCGATTACTGCTTTTAATATTTCAAAATAACCTGCCGGAGCAAGCAACTCAAAATTTTGCTTCATCTTACTATCCTGCTTTCTATAATAATTACAAAATCTCCAACCACACTACTGAGTATTCCATCATGTATAACATCCATAATCGTACAATTATAACAAATAAGGGACAGATGTTTCTTCCGTCCCTTTATTAATACCCTATCGTTTCTTTTTCGATTTCTTTTCATCTAATAATGATTCTTCTAATGCGGTCTCTAGTCTGGTTTTATTTAAAATCAACTCTTTATTTTCAGCTTCCAACTCCAAAATACGCTGTTCTAAATTTTCTGCCGTTATTTGTGCTGCGATAATATCATGTTTCAAATCGTATATTTCTTTATCTTTTTGTACTGCTTCATGTTCCAATTTCTCAATCTGTGCTTTTGCCTTAAAATAATCATCTGCAAGATTAATCTGAATCAAGGTTCCTTTCATCATTTGGGGAAGAAGTCTGGTACTTTGCAGTTCATCTAATTCATTGATTTTCGCATTGATGTAAGCAGCAACTTTCTGAAGATATTCTTCTTCCTCATATCCACTTAACGTGCATATCTTTCCTCCAATTACTACTTCAGTAGTTGTTTTTACCGACATACTGCATTCCCCTTTCTTCTTTGTCTAAAACATCACAATGATTGCAAATATTTTATACTAAGGCATTAACTTCCATCCTCTATACTCCACACAGTTAAAACAATCATTTCTTTATGTACTTGAAATGTACAAATTTTTGGTTCACTTAATCTGACATTCACAACCAATTTTTACAAACATTATACATATTATACATTTTCAACACTATTTAAGCAACTATTTAAATATTAATTTTTATGGAATTCTAAAATACGGTTACTGTTCACACACAACCAGTAACAAAACACGAACTATCCATATTCCTACACGGCAAAATAACCACTATTTTCCACAATTAATACAAACCCATTTATTCGTTTACTCGTTACTCTTTTAATAATCCAAAATGCTCATATGCCTGTTGTGTCACAACACGCCCTTTTGGAGTGCGATGAATAAAATTATTCTTTACCAGATACGGCTCATACACATCTTCAATCGTACCCGCATCTTCTCCAATAGCTGCTGCAAGCGTGTCAAGTCCTACCGGACCTCCACCAAATTTTTCTATAATATTTAAAAGAATATTTCGGTCATTTTGGTCTAAACCAAACTTATCTACTTCCAATAAATCCAACGCAAATGCAGCTACTTCATATGTAATATTGCCATCGTATTTTACTTCTGCAAAGTCACGCACACGCTTTAACAGACGATTCGCAAGTCGTGGCGTTCCACGAGAACGTCTTGCAAGCTCGTACGCACCTTTTTCCTCGATTTTTACATCTAATTTTTTAGCAGACTGCACAATAATTGTCTTTAATTCATCAACCGTGTAATACTCCATATGGCTGATAACGCCAAAACGGTCACGAAGCGGCAAGGACAACATACCAGCTCTTGTTGTTGCACCTACCAGCGTAAATTTCGGCAGATTGATACGGATAGAACGGGCAGATTCCCCTTTTCCAATCATAACATCAATCACATAATCCTCCATAGCCGGATAAAGCACTTCCTCTACCTGACGGTTTAAGCGGTGGATTTCATCCACAAAAAGAATATCACCTTCGGATAAGCCATTTAAAATCGCTGCCATCTCCCCTGGCTTTGCAATTGCAGGTCCGGAAGTGATTTTCATATGTGTTCCCATTTCATTAGCAATAATGCCTGCCAATGTAGTTTTTCCAAGTCCGGGCGGTCCAAAGAACAATACATGGTCAAGTGCTTCTCCTCTTTGTTTTGCCGCTTCTATATATATACGAAGATTGTCCTTAATCTTTTCCTGCCCCACATAGTTTTCCAATGTTTGCGGACGCAGACCGGATTCTGTCTTTACATCTTCTTCCTGTATTTTTGTGGAAATGATACGTCTTTCCATTTTTGTATCCTCCTTAATTTATGTCAACGCCTTTACTTAAAGCTAGTCAAAATTCTATCTCACATTTCACTTTTTTATTTTGAACATTCTAATGATTATATGAATTTACCCCAAAACAGCAAATTATCATCCGCATACTCTACGATGCGTCCATATGGATCTATCATTTCTTTTCATTCATTCGTCAAATGGATATTCATAAGCAAGCTACAGCATACACTTTAATGCAGCTTTCAACACATCTTCTACGCTCATATTCTCTGTAACCGCCACTTTTGACACGGCTTTTAAACTTTCTGCGGAAGAATATCCTAATGCATTCAATGCCAAAACTGCATCATTTTTCACTTGACTATTCGCAGATGCCTTTACTGTCTGCTCTTTGTCCAATTTCTTTTCAAAAGCTTCTTCAAAATTCACTTTATCTTTTAATTCCAAAATAACTCTCTGTGCGGTCTTTGCCCCAATTCCCGGTGCTTTGGATATTGCCTTTGCATCCTGTGCGAGTATGGCAAAACGCAAATCGTCTGCGGAAAGTACAGACAACACACCAATTGCCCCTTTGGGACCGATTCCGCTTACTGTAATGAGTAGTTTAAACATCGACAGGTCATCTTTTGTCAAAAATCCATATAACATCATCATATCTTCTCTGATATGCAAATAGGTATGTATTTTACATTCCTCTCCAATTTGTGGCAAATATGCAAAGCAATTTGCTGGAATATATAAATTATAGCCAACTCCATTTACATCCACTACGATATGGTCTGTTTCAATTTCCGCTAATTCTCCTCTAATATATGAATACATAGATTCATCTCCTTATGTAAAGCGAACTCTTAAAATCCGCTTTTTTTACTTTCTGTTCTACTATTTCTTATCAATTGCAGTACACGGATATTTGCAATCTCCTTGTTACTTGAATGCAGAATAAACTAAGCCTATTTTCCGAAATTCCTCCCTTTTATCATGAGAATTTCCATACCTTACCGAACATTTGCAAATCTATGACTGCCTAACCTTAAGAATATTTCCTGTGCCAAAACACCAATACATCCCCCTGTAATAAATCCTGCTACCATTAAAACCGGAAGATAATACAACACATAATAATTTGATACCAGAAATGTTGCTACAATAATTTGTCCTATATTGTGAAATACCCCTCCTGCCACGCTTACCGAAATGCAATGCAAAAGTTTTGTTTTCTTTAATCCTGCCATAACTGCAAAACTAAGCAAACCGCCTGCAAGTGAATATGCTATGCCTATCGCATTCCCAAACATAAAAGCAGAAATCACTATCCTGGCAAAAGAAATAAGAAATGCTTCCTTTATACCTAATGTATACAAAGCAAATACCACTACTATATTGGTAAGCCCAAGCTTAATCCCCGGTATTCCTATGGAAAACGGAATCAAACGTTCAATATAACTGCATATTAATGCAAGTGCCAAAAATACCCCCAAATAAGCTGTTTTTGTTTTCATAAATTCTCCAGTCATTTAGTAAAGCGGACTCTTGAAATCCACATTCGCTACTTTCTCGTGAAGACAAGCTGCTTTGCATCTTGCGTTCAATTTACAACTGCATCCAGTTCGCCTTCTTCTTCACTCGTTACTGTCACCACAATCTTGTTTGGAAGGCAGATAATGGACTCCTTATCATAGGAAATCGACTTTTGTCTTACGCATAGCTGGTCCGGACAATCTGCTTCCATCATCATTGCTTTTCCATCTTCAATTACAACGATGTTCATAACAGGCTCCCCTACAGGAATCGTCTGTTCTTCCTGCAAGGAATATGTCCCATATTCTTTTCCTTCTACGGTAATTGTAATATAACTGCCTTTTTTCATTCCGCCTGCATAAATCACTACACATACTACAATGCACATCATTGCCAGCAAACTTAAAAAAATAACATCGTTTTTTCCAAAACGCTTATTCATCCTTTTTTACCTTTCCCAGATAATAGAATCCTTTGCATTCTTCCAATATGACATTGTAAATATTTCCAATCATATCTTTTGTTCCCGGAAAATGCACGACTGCATTATTATCCAAACGACCTGTTACAAGACTTTCATCCTGTGTATTCATTTCCTCAACTAAAACAGGTACCGTTTTGCCCTCTAACTGCATTGCTTTTCTTGCTGAAATTTCAGAAACTTCTTTTAACAGCATATCAAAATGTGTCTTTACTTCTTCTTCCGGTACTTGATTTTCCATAGCTGCTGCCGGAGTTCCGGTTCTCTTAGAATAAATAAACGTAAATGCACTATCATATTCTACCTGTTTTACCACATCCATCGTTTCCATAAAGTCTTCTTCTGTTTCTCCCGGAAAACCAACAATAATATCTGTCGTAATCGCAATATCCGGAATTTCTTTTTTCAACTTTCTTACGATTTCCAAATACTGTTCTTTATCATAATGACGATTCATAATCTTTAAAATACGGGAACTTCCGGATTGCAGCGGCAAATGCATATGTTTGCATACCTTTTCACAATCACGCATTGCATAAATCAGCTCGTCCGACAAATCCTTTGGATGAGATGTCATAAAACGAATTCTCTTTAATCCTTCGATTTTATTGATTTCACGCAATAACTCGGCAAATGTCATTGGATTTTCTAAATTCTTTCCATAAGAATTTACATTTTGTCCCAAAAGCATAACTTCACAGACACCATCTGCTACCATGCCTTTAATTTCACGAATAATATCCTGAGGCTGACGGCTTCTTTCACGTCCTCTTACATAAGGCACAATACAATAACTACAGAAATTATTGCATCCAAACATAATGTTCACACCTGATTTAAAGGAGAATTTTCGCTTAATCGGAAGGTCTTCTACGATTTTATCCGTATCTTTCCAGATGTCTACAATCATGGAATTAGACTCAAAGCTTCTGTACAATAATTCTGCAAATTTATAAATATTATGTGTTCCAAATACCAGATTCACAAAGCGATAGCTTTTTCTGATTTTCTCCACAACATTTGGTTCCTGCATCATGCAGCCACAGAGGGCAATTTTCATATGCGGGTTTTTCTTTTTATAATTGGATAGATATCCAAGTCTGCCATAAACCTTATTGTTGGCATTTTCACGTACGGTACAAGTGTTATAAATAACAAAATCCGCATGTTCATCCTCAATTTCTTCATAACCAATTTGTTCTAAGATGCCGACTAATTTTTCGGAATCTCTTGCATTCATCTGACAGCCAAACGTTGTCGTACACGCATAAAGCGGTCGCCCCAATTTTTCTGACTCCTTTTTCACATATTCACGACATTTTGCTATAAAATAATGCTGACGTTGCGGTTCAAACTCTGGAGGCGAAACTTCTAAATTTATATCATCAAAAGAAATATTCTCTAATTCTTCTACGGATACATTTCTTAAATCTATTTTATTATACATGTTCTTTCCTTTCTCAAACTTTACTTACATAATTGCTTCTCATTGTACACTTTTTGCCCGTTATTTGCAATCTACATTTTTTGCCTAATATTTAACTAAAAACTTACTCCTATTTCAACCGGATAATATATCGTTTCATTCAACTGCAGAATTTGAACAGATATTGTTAAATAAATCAAAATTTAAAAATGACCTTGAAAACAAGTTTGTATATAAATAAGTAAAGGAGCCGGTATAATACCGACCCCTCTAAACTATGCTATATTATCTTCTATAAACGGGCGTATTACAATATCGTGCACACAGCCATCCTCATTTTCTATACACATTTTAATCATTTTAGCAACTGTTTCCGGTCTTAAATAATTTGCATTAGCATTGGAACGGAAATTAGTATCGACACCACCCGGATATACATTACATACACCGATATGATCACTTTTTACTTCTTTTAATAATATCTTACAAATTGCTTCCATTGCATCCTTAGAAGCTGTATAACTTCCAGTCATTGAATTGTGAAACAAACAACAGCTGCTCAGTATATTAACAAACAGCCCTGACTGTTTTTCTTTCATCACCGGATAAAACTCTTTAATAACGCCTAATGCACTTACACAATTCAGTTCAAACATATAACGCAAATCATCCAAATTAATGTCTGTCACCTTATCCTTCTTTGTATTTGCTCCTGCATTATTAACTACAACATCTACTGTACCATATTTCTCTTTTACATGCTCACAGAAATTATGACGTTTATTATCATCGGTAATATCGAAACATTCTTGATATATCTCTGCATTACTTAATTCTTTTAAAAGAGAATCCATTTTTTCTCTGCTTCTTCCACACAAAGCCAGTACATAGTCTTTTGAAAGAAGTTTTGCCAATTCTCTTCCTATGCCATCCGTTGCTCCAGTAATTACAATTACTTTTTTCATACTGAATTCCTCCATGTTCTTCTTTTTTGCTTTCAACAATTTTAATCTGAGTTCTAGTATCTCTAAAAATTTTCTCGCTCATATTTATTCTCAGTAATAATTAATACAATTCTAACTCGTTATGTGTAATACGAAATACAATGCGACTTTATGACAAATTTTTCTTACTTGCATACTTCTCACCAAGATTTTCAACAGAGCCATCTGCATTTACCATATCAATATTATCCAATTGTGCTTTCAAATTCTTGCGTACATTTGCAATATACTCTTGTCTAAGCAATGCCTGCTCCTTTTTTTCTTCCTCTGTCAAGCCTTCCGCTTTGGATTTTCTGTATAATTCGTTGATTCTTTTGATTTTTTCTTCTAACATTTCTATTACACTCCTTTATTTCTTGTCTTTAAAAACTATCCTTTATTAGAGTTACCTTTGCGAGATAAATATCTCTTTGGCTTACTTTACACATTCTCTCCACGCCCACAACAAAGTGTATGGCATGGTCTAAACAATAAAATCATTCTAACATATCTTTTCCATCACATCAATCATAGTTGTAATAAAAAACAGAATACGTTAAAATAATACTTACTAATTGATATTGTATTTCCCTCTACAACTTCTATTGCGGATAAACAAAATGCATCAATTAAGTTTACAATTTTACATTATTTTGAGAAAGGATGTCAACTCACATGACCAAACGCTTTATTTCTATACTACTCCTATTAACAATGACCATAGGACTTTTTACCGGATGTCAAAAATCAAATGAGAAGGTTCAAAAATCAAACTTCTATTTTGATACCATCATCACCGTCACATTATATGATAAAGAACAGGAAACCTATATAGACGATTGTTTCCAATTAGCTTCCTACTACGAAAAACTGTTTTCAGCCACTATTGCAGATAGCGATGTCTCTCGCATCAATGCAAATGCAGGTTCTTTTGTCGAAGTGGATAAGGAAACTATTTATTTAATTCAAAAAGCCATGGAATTTGGCACTCTTAGCGATGGGCTATTCACTATCAGCATTGGACCTTTAAGTAAATTGTGGAATATATCAGAACGTATTAAAACCTTAGATGAAAATAGAATTGCAGATGCTTCTTCTGTTCCTTCCGATGAAGAAATCCAAGAACGCCTCTCTCATATAGGAGATTCTTTGATTGAAATCAAAGACCATCAAGTTCGACTTGCCGATTCCAATGCTTCTATTGATTTAGGTGGCATTGCAAAAGGCTATATTGCTGACCAAATGAAGACCTATCTTGTCGAAAAAGGTGTATCTTCCGGTATTATCAATTTAGGGGGAAATGTTTTAACTTTATCCGAAAAACCGGATGGCTCTTTCTACAGTATCGGCATTCAAAAACCATTTTCGGCTACCGGAGAATCTATTGGAATCATTGAAGTAGCAAATAAATCCGTTGTATCTTCGGGCAATTATGAACGTTATTTTAAGGTAGAAGACAAGCTTTACCACCATATTTTAAATCCAAAAACAGGATATCCTATAGAAAATGAACTTTATGAAGTTACAATTATTTCGGATTCTTCACTTGATGGAGACGCATTAAGCACAACTTGTTTTGCATTGGGATTGGAAGATGGCATGAAATTGATTGAATCTTTGGATGGTGTAGAAGCCCTATTTATTACAAGTGACTATGAAATTCATTGTTCTTCCGGAATTGGAACGGAAATACCATTTAAAAAACTCTAAGAAATTAAAAACTACTAGGTAGTGTAAAAAATTTTGTGTCTTTGGAAAGAAATACCTCCTTTTGGGTAAGAATTGAGATAGAACAATGCTTATCAAAAAGGAGTATTTTTATGTCAATTCCACAGGAACAAATTCGACAAATCATTACAGAAAATAACTTTCACAGCCTAAATAATCTCTATATTTTAAAAATGGTACACAGGATTCGTTTCACTAAAATTCTTTTACCATATTATTTACCCATACCCGCTTTGCCACAAGATATGTTCCCAATATGCATTTCCATACATTAATAAACTCTACAATTAAAAACATTGGTACAACAGGAAGACTCGTAAAGCGACTTAAGCAAAACGCAATTGGAATATTAATTGCCCAAATGCATCCGCTATCAAATAAAAACGTAATAAATGTCTTCCCACCGGAACGCAAAGTAAAATAGGTCGCATTATAATAAGCATGTACCGGCATCAACAATGCCTGACAGGTAATAAGTGCTGTCGCAAGACGTTTCACTTCCTCTGTTGTATTATAAATTGCCGGAAATATGCCGGAAAACAACAACATAAAAAGCCCCATTACGCCACAACTAACTACGGAAAAAGCAATCAATTTTCTGTCGGTATCTACCGCCTTTTCAATTTCTCCTGCACCTAGCTGATGCCCTACAATAATACCAATTGCACTACCAAATGCAATCAACCCAACCGAAAACAAACTATTAATGGTATTTGAAATATTAAAAGCAGCAATTGCTTCCAATCCTCTTATCGAATAACATTGTGTCAATGTAGCCATTCCTGCCGCCCACAAAGTTTCATTTAATAAAAGTGGGGAGGCTTTTACCACAATCTCTTTTACCAATTCTCCCGGAAGATACAAAGAGCGATACATATGTTCTACGAATGGGAATTTCTGCTTATGGGAATGTGCCCAGTAAATTACAATTCCCACTTCTACGAAACGTGCAATTACCGTTGCAATTCCTGCACCCACAATTCCAAGCTTCGGAAATCCCCATAAACCAAAAATAAGTGGAATATTCAAACACAGATTTACTACCACCGCCACAACGCTTGCTATCATTGGTACAACCGTTTCACCTGTTTCACGAAGTGTACTTGCATATACCTGCGTAATCCCAAGCGGTGCAAGTCCCAAAAGCATAACCGCCAAATATTGTTTTGCATATCCTAATGTTTCTGCTACGCTATTGACATCCGCATCATTCAAAAATACCTTAATCAATGGTTCTTGTATAACCAATAAGACACCCAACCAAACTACCGTAATAAATATGGTTGAAATCAACTTGAAACGCATCGTATAGCGAATTCCTTCCTGGTCATCTTTTCCATAAAATTGTGCCGTAAACAATCCTGCGCCCGAAACTGCACCAAAAATACACAAATAAAATACATTTAGTATCTGATTTACAATAGAAACACCTGACATCGGATTTGTTCCCAACTGCCCAACCATAATATTATCTAATAAACCAACAAAGCTGGTAACTGCATTTTGAATCATAATCGGGACTGCTACTGACAACACCATTTTATAAAAAGCCCTATTTCCCACAAATTTTTTAATAAAATTCATACATCATACTCCTTTCGCAAATCTTAAGATAGTATAGACTTATCTTTCCTAAAAATCAACCCAAACATACTTCTATCAATTGCAAAAAAGGATATTTGCATCTCTACCTGTGTATTTCCATAAAAATCATACTAAAAAAAACGAAAGTTCTAACATTTTCCTATTGTATACAAAATCCATTTATGTTAATATAAACAAGATTGATAAAATATTGTCAATCAAGGGAAGGTTGATTTGATAAAAGTTGCTATAGCAACTCAAGAAACAAAATAATCTCTAAGGAGGAATGACAAATGAACAAAAAAATCACTTCTGTAATTACACTATTATTACTTAGTACTCTCCTTGTTGTTTCAGCAAAATCTGTAAGCAACACAAAGCACATTACCGGGGATTTAAAAACCGGTCTTGGCATTATTACCACGATTTCTAAATCCACAGAGGCAACTGCTGAAGCAGATGGTTCTGCCGCTAGTGAATTTTTAGTTGCTGCTGTAACTGTAAATGAAGAAGGCGTTATTGCTGATTGCTACATTGATACATTAGCTGTTTCTATCGGTTTTGATTCTACCGGTACAATTACAACAGATGCTTCTACCGAGTTTGTTTCTAAACAAGTTTTAGGCGATAGCTATGGTATGGCTGGTCCTTCTTCAATTCAAAAAGACTGGCATGCACAGGTTGATGCATTTGCTCACTATTGTATCGGCCTTACCGCAGAAGAAGTATTAGGAATTGCTATGAATGAATCCGGTCAGGCAGCTGATAAGGACCTTGTTGCAGGCTGTACCATGTACATCGGAAACTTCCAGAAAGTTGTTGCAAAAGCTGCAATGAATGCCGCAGAAGAAGGTGCTCATGCTGACGATTTACTTGGTGTGAATTTTGTAACATCTATTGCAAAATCTACGAATGCAACCGATTCAGCAGATGGTCTTGCACAGGCTTATGTGACAGTTGCTGCGGTTACACTTAATGAAGAAAAAGTCATCACAAGTGCCGTTCTTGATGCCGTACAGGCAGATGTAAATTTTGATGCAACAGGAAAAATCACATCCGATATTTCCGCTGAAGTAGTATCCAAAAATGAACTTGGATATGGATACAATATGAAAGGTCCTTCTTCAATTCAGAAAGAATGGTTTGAACAAGCAGATGCTTTCGCATGGCATGCACAAGGCAAAACAATCGATGAAGTAAATGCAACTCCACTTACAGAAGGTGTTCCGGCTGAAGGAACTGATTTAGTGGCTTCTGTAACCATTCATGTTACGGATTTTATTGAAGCATTAAATAAAGCTGTGGAAATCGCGGAATAAGCATATTATTATAAGCAGTTATTCTCCTTATATTACACATAAAAAATAGGGTACGGAAATTATTCCATGCCCTATTTTTTATAAATAAAATTATATACTCTCTAACCTTAACAAAGGTATAAAATCAATCCTATTCTAACATCACATTATTTTTACAGCAATATTAAACAACATAACACAATATAAGAAATTAAGCATAATAGAGAAAAGGTGCAACCCACAACGAGTTACACCTTTTCTAATTTCATAATAAAATAAACTCTCAGAATTCGCTAACACTACTTCTTAAAGAATAATCTTCTTCGGACATTTTGTAGCACAGATACCACAACCGGTACATTTATCTGTATCAATGTGAGCAACATTATCTGCAATTGTGATTGCATCAGAAGGACAGTTTTTCTTACAAAGCTGACATCCGATACAACCTACGGAACATGCTTTCATAACGTCTTTACCTTTGTCTTTAGAACTACACTGTACCAAATGTTTTGCAGTAATAGGTACAAGTTCAATTAAGTTCTTCGGACACGCTGCGATACATTTACCACATGCTTTACATTTTGCTTTATCTACTACTGCAATGCCGTCTACAACATGAATTGCATCAAATGGACAAGCTTTTACACATGAACCATAGCCAAGACATCCATAATTACAGGTTTTTGGACCGCCGCCTGGAACAAATGCCATAGAAGCACAATCTTCTACACCTGTATATTCATAATCTGTTTTTGCTTTATCACATGTACCTGCACATTTAACAAAAGCAACTTTCTTCACACCGGCTTCAGCTTTAACACCCATAATTGCACTAACTTTAGCAGCAACAGGGTCGCCACCAACAGGACATCCATTTACAGGAGCTTCGCCTTTTACGATAGCTGCAGCAAGACCGGAACATCCGGCATATCCACAACCACCACAGTTATTTCCCGGAAGAACTTCGTTAATCGCTTCTTCTCTTTCATCTACTTCTACTTTAAATTTTTCTCCAGCAATACCGAGGAAAAATCCAAGCAAAAGACCTACACAGCCTACAACAAGGCCGGCAATAATAATCCCAGTCATTCTTTTTTCCTCCTAAATTTTCATACCTGAGAATCCCATAAATGCAATCGCCATTAATGTTGAAACAAGTAAAACGGTTGCTGTGCCCTGGAAAGGCTTTGGAATATCATTATATTCAATTTTTTCACGAATACCAGCCATAAGTACAATTGCAACGAAGAAACCGATACCAATAGCTAAAGCGTATACGATTGTTTCTAATAAATTATATTCATATGTGATTGCATTTAATGCAGTACCAAGTACGGCACAGTTGGTTGTAATAAGTGGTAAGAATACACCAAGTGACTGATACAATGCCGGCATAGATTTCTTTAAGAACATTTCTACGAACTGTACTAAAGAAGCAATAACTAAAATGAATACGATTGTTTTTAAATATGTGAGGTCAACACCTAAAATGCCGTCCTCATGTAAAATAAATGTGTAAATAACATTTGTTACGATAGCTGCGATAGTTGTAACAAAAATTACGGCAACACCCATTCCAGCAGCGGTATCTGTTTTCTTAGAAACTCCAAGGAAAGGACAGATACCAAGGAACTGGCTTAATACTACGTTGTTAACGATTGCATAAGTAACGGCAATCGAAAATAAACTTCCTATTGTTTCTCCCATTGTCTATCTCCCTCCTATTAATTTTTGCTTGAGCAAGAACCTGCACTTGCACAGTTTCCACAATCTCCACCAGTAATACATCCGGATGGCTCAGCAAGCGGAGTTCCTTTTTCATCCATTTTCTTACGGATGATGTTCATGCCTGCTACTAAGAAAGCAAGTACAAGGAACGCACCAGGAGCCATGATAAAGATAGTAATTGGTGTAAAGCCAATGTTTACAAGTACCGGAGCGTTAAAAATTGTTCCTGCTCCAAGAATTTCACGGATTAAACCGATAGCTGTAAGACCTACAGTAAATCCAAGTCCCATACCGATACCGTCGAAAATAGATTCAACAGGACCGTTTTTAGAAGCGTAGCTTTCTGCACGACCTAAAATGATACAGTTAACTACGATAAGCGGAATATATACACCCAAGGACTCAGAAAGTGCCGGGATATATGCTTTTAATACGAATTCAACGATTGTTACAAGGGAAGCAACAATAACGATGAATGCCGGAATACGCACACCATTTGGAATCTGTTTTCTGAAAATAGAAATCAAAAGGTTTGCAAATACTAATACTACGGTTGTAGAAAGTCCCATACCAAGGCCGTTGATTGCTGAAGATGTAACCGCAAGAGTCGGACACATACCAAGCATTAATACGAAGGTAGGGTTCTCTTTTACAATACCGTTATATAAACGTTCTGTATATTTATTCATTACTGAGCACCTCCTACCAAGCTAAGAGCATAAACTTTTGCTGCGTTACAAGCATTTGCAACTGCTGCAGATGTAATGGTAGAACCTGTGATAGATTCAATTTCATTTTCTGCTGTTGCGGCTGTTTTTACAACAACTAATTTATCTACGTTTTTACCTCTGAACTGAGCCATAAATTCTTCTTCTACGGCTTTTGCACCAAGACCCGGTGTTTCAGAATGTGCTGTAATGGAATATCCGTTTACAGTACCATCTGCACGTACACCAACAGAAAGCGTAATTGCACCCTGGCTACCATCTTTTGCTGTTACAGTAACAACATATCCTGCAATTTCGCCACCAATTTTTACTTCCTGAACATCATCAATTGTGTCATTGTAACCTTCTGCTAATACCATAGCATTTGCAGCTTCTTTGTCATATTCCAATGCGGTGAATTCATCTGCATCAGAAAATACTGCTCTGTAAGCTTCCTGTGCTTTTGCCAAGTCCTGTGCAGCAATTGGAGCTTTTGTAATGGTGTATACACCACCAAGAGCAAAACCTAAAACAAGAGAGAATGCCATTAATACAAGGGCATCATGTACGATTTTCTTATTCATACTATTTTCCCTCCTTTACTTTTACAACACCAAAAGCAGTAGGAATTGTAATCTTTTCAATTAATGGAACTAAACAATTGCTTAAGATAATTGCAAAAGAAACACCTTCTGCATTTGCTCCGATGGTACGGAAAATACCTGTTAAGATACCACAGCAGATACCAAAAAGGATTTTTCCTTTTGGAGTGATTGGAGAAGTAACGTAGTCTGTTGCCATAAAGAATGCACCAAACATTAAACCACCACCACATAACTGTGCTACTACATAAGTAAAGTCAAATGCACTTGTTCCGAATAAGAACATATAGATTGCAAATGTAATGATATATGCTCCCGGAATCTTTAAGTCGATAGTTCCTGTTACAACAAGGATAATTGCACCAATTAAAAGTGCGATTACACATGTTTCACCAATTGTACCGGATGTGAAACCAAGTAACATATCCATAGTATCCAAATCGTGTGGAATTACGCCACCATTGTTGCGGATTAATGCAAGTGGTGTAGCTCCTGTGTATGTATCTGTTACGAAGTTTGTCATATCAGATGCAAATGCAATAAGTAAGAAACATCTTGCTCCAAGTGCCGGGTTCATAAAGTTCTGACCCAGACCACCAAATAAACATTTTACAACGATAATTGCAAATACACCGCCTAAAATCGCTTCCCATACAGGAAGGTTTACAGGAAGGTTCAATGCTAAAATCATACCTGTTACAACTGCACTTAAATCGTTAATCGTGTTTTTCTTTCCAACAATTTTATTAAAAATAGTTTCGGAAGCTACACAGCTTAAAACAGTTGCAATAATTAAAAGTAACGCTCTAAAGCCGAAATTGTAAATACCAAATAATGT
Source organism: uncultured Lachnobacterium sp. (assembly GCA_937889225.1). Lineage (GTDB taxonomy): Bacteria > Bacillota > Clostridia > Lachnospirales > Lachnospiraceae > Roseburia. The sequence continues at coordinate 129,679 of CALAST010000079.1, forward strand.
AGTAGGAATCATTGCTAAGATTACATACAACATTACTCTGCTGGTAGAGTCTTTGGCACGTACGTGCGGCGCAGAGGATACATGAAATAATTCACCCATTATTGTCTACCTCTTTCTCTACTATTTCTGTTTTCTTTTTTCTGCTAAAACCTGTTTCTTCATAGTCTTAATAGACTGTGCCACATGTCTTTTGGATGGACATACATAAGAACAGCTTCCGCATTCGATACATTCTAAACCATACCACTGTTCAAATTCTGCCATAAGGTTTCTTTCACCGAATTTTGCAAGACGGCTAGGAATGAGCTGTTCCGGACAAGCTTCTACACACTTACCGCAGTTGATACATGCGATTGGTTCAAATGCTGCTACTTCATCTTTTGTAAAGCAAAGGATGGATGAAGAAGTCTTTGTTGTAGGAATATCTACACTAAACATAGAGAATCCCATCATAGGACCACCGGAAATAATCTTTTCAGGCTGTTCTTTGAAACCACCTGCTGCTTCTACTAATTCAGCATAAGAAGTTCCCATGCTGTATAAGAAGTTACCTGGATTTGCAATTGCATCACCGGTAACAGTAGAAACTCGTTTCATTACCGGAATACCAAGTTTTACTGCATTATAAACGGCAATAATTGTTTCTGTATTGTCTACGATACATCCTGCATCAGCCGGAAGCATCTTAGAATTGATTGCACGACCTGTACAAGCGAAGATTAACTGACGTTCACCACCCTGTGGGTATTTTGTCTGTAATTCTGCAACTTCCATACGTGGTTCGTTTTTGGTTAACTCCTGTAATTTTGCAATACAATCCGGTTTATTGTTTTCGATACCGAAGATTGCTTTTGCATTGTCAAATAACTGAAGAATAATTTTCATTCCGGCGATTAATTCTTCCGGATTTTCCAACATTCTTCTGTAGTCAGCTGTTAAGTACGGTTCACATTCTGCACAGTTTGCGATAATGTACTCAATTTTTGCCGGGTCCTTTGGAGATAATTTTACGTGTGTAGGGAAACCTGCACCACCCATACCTACTACGCCGGCCTCTTTTACCTTATTGATGATTTCTTCCTTGGATAAGGTTGTTACATCTTCGACAGCGGTATATTCCACTTCGTTAAACTCACCATCGTTGTCAATAACAATTGATTTTACCATATCACCAACTGCAACACGTCTTGGCTCGATAGCCTTAACTTTACCTGATACTGTTGCATAAATAGGAGAAGATACAAATCCGCCTGCTTCTGCAATCTTCTGTCCTTTTAATACAGTATCACCTACTGCTACAATTGGAGTAGCTGGTGCTCCGATGTGCTGAGATAACGGATACACCATTTCACCTTTGGGTAAAACCTCTTTAATTGGCGCATCTTTTGCTAATTCTTTTCCTTCAAAAGGATGAACGCCACCGATAAATGTTTTCAAACCCATTCTTCGTGCCCCTCTTTCATATTTTTTTGTTATAGTAGATAAACTTATAACAGTTTCTCGATACATTATACCACTTTCTAACGGTACTTGCATTCTTTTTTTGTACTTTTTTTCATACTTATGTTATAATTTTTAAAAAAAATTAATAATTATTGTAAAATATGTACATATTTGGATGTTATATTCATTTCCATAAATTACATAACAACCAATTCAATAGCACGTTTATATATTACATATGCAAAAAGGAGCTGCCCCATGAAACATATCTGCACAGAAAAAACATATACACATAGCTGTGACTTTATAAATTCCATTTTTACAGAAAATGTCTTATTTTTTGATATTGAAACTACCGGTTTTTCCCGTTCTGCTTCCATGCTTTATTTGATTGGTTGTATGTATCGCAAAGATGAAAAACTAATAATAGAACAATTTTTCGCAGAATCCAAACAAGATGAAATCGAAATTCTTCTTTCTTTTCAAAAGTTGCTGTCTTCAAAACAAACTTTAATTTCTTTTAATGGTCTTGGGTTTGACGTTCCATTTCTAAATGCCAAATGCCATGCACTTGGATTTGATGAATTTTTAAATAATTACCATCATCTTGATATTTTTAAAAAAATCAAACAAATAAAATCTTTGCTCAGATTGCCTGATTATAAACAAAAAACAATAGAATGCTTTCTGGGAATTTCCCGTGAAGATACATTTAACGGCGGAGAATTGATTCCGATTTATCATGAATACTTAAAAACACACGATACACCGTTAGAAGATTTGCTCCTATTACACAATTTTGAAGACATTTTAGGGATGCTGGATTTACTTCCAATACTGACTTACAAAGAAATTTTAAACGGAGCTTTCACTCTGGAAAATACAAAGCTTTGTGATTACCATTCCTATGAAGGTGAACTTCAAAAAGAATATATCATTACCTTAAAAAATCACTATCCTGTACCAAAGCAGGTTTCCTGTCAATGTATGAACTATTACTTAATCATGTATAAAGAAACTACTAAAATCCGAGTTCCGATTATTGCAGATGAACTTCGTTTCTTTTTTCCAAATTATAAGGATTATTTTTACCTTCCAAAAGAAGATATGGCAATCCATAAAAGCGTAGCCGCTTTCGTAGACAAAGAATATCGTCAGAAAGCAAAAGCCTGCAACTGTTATACACGAAAAGAGTCTGTTTTTCTTCCTCAGTATGATACAATTGTAACGCCTGTCTTTCGTCGGGAATATAAGGATACATGCTGTTATTTTGAACTGAATGAAGATTTTTGCAACTCTGCCGAAGCACAATTACATTATATAAACCATATTTTGAGCTTCTTCTCAAAATAACACATAAACAAGAAAGTGTCTTCGACACTTCAACTCCCCTACCCCTCAATCTTGAGGGGAATTAGGGCTTTCTTTTTTCTCCATTATGCTTCATAATAAT
>CALAST010000080.1 GCA_937889225.1 uncultured Lachnobacterium sp.
TTATAAATAAAGGGATTGGAGATAAAAACGAACATATGTTACTTCAAAAGAGTGGTTTTAATAATAATGCATGAAAACTTGCAGTTACTACTTGCACTTTCTGTAATTTTGTACTAAAATATAAGAAAGTCAAACGGCTTATAATGATCATTATTTAAGGAGGAACAAAATTATGGCATACGTTATTTCTGATTCTTGCGTTAGCTGTGGCACATGTGCAGATGCTTGTCCAGTAGGAGCTATCTCTGCTGGTGATACTCAGTACGTTATCGATGCTGATGCTTGTTTAGACTGTGGTTCATGTGCAGGTGCATGTCCGGTTGGAGCTATCGAAGGCTAATTTTAATTTTATGAAAAGAAAAGACTGTCGCAGAAGCAATCTCTTATGTTATTGCATCTGCGGCAGTCTTTTTATTTGAACGCAAGCAGCGAATGCGGATTGCGAGTGTCCGCTTTACCGCAAGCTGCTTTGCTACATTCATACATATACTATCAGCGAATTTTTCATATCCACTTTTTGATAAATCGTTGTTATTTTTTATCTTTCTGTTTTTTCTTGGCAAAAAATCGTTTCTTTTTTACCCTGCCTTTAATGGCTTCATCCAATCTTTTAAATCGTTCTTCCTGTATTTCATCCTGTTCCCGCATTAGAAAATTCATTTCTTTTAATACCAGTTCCTGTACATCCCTTCCAATTGTCTGACTCAACTCATCATTGTTTTGAGCAATGGCTTGTCCCACAATTTCACTCATCAACTCCCGAAACTGGCACATTCTGTCTTCTGCCGTAATTTGTACCGATATCGGTTTCGGAGTTTTTTGTACGGAATTTATCAATTCTTTTGCCTGCGAACCCATCAATGGATTTGGTGAGGTCTGCATTTCCTGATTTAACAATATCGTAGGGTCTTCTATTTCTCCATTATGTAAAATCATTCGGATTGCCTTAAGCTGATATCCTTGATCCTTTAAGTCTTTAATCTTTTGAAACTCCTGAATATTTTCTCTCGTATAATACCGGTGCCCCATCTCATTTCGTGGGATGGTTAACTCAAGCTCCTCCTCCCAGTAACGCAATACATGTGTCTCTACATGCACCATATCCGCCGCATCGGAAATCATGTAACGTACTTTTTCCACGAATAGCCCTCCTTATGAAATTAGAACTTTTTTAGAACCTTTTTCTAGAAATGTTTTTCTAAAATAAAACAGCCCCTATAATGTTATTATAGAGGTTGTCCTTAAGTTCTTCAAATTATTTTCATCCAAAAATTTCGACAGGGTGTTACATGTTTTGAACTGCTTTTGACATTCTTTTTTGGCAGTTCTGAACTTAATGCTCCAAATTCGCAAACTTGGTATATTCCGGCAACCATGCCAGATTTACCGTTCCAATTGGACCATTACGCTGTTTTGCAATAATAATTTCCGAAATACCTTTTAATTCAGTGTCTTTATTATAATAATCATCACGATAAATAAACATTACCACATCGGCATCCTGCTCAATCGCCCCGGATTCACGCAAGTCGGAAAGCATAGGTCTATGGTCAGGTCGTTGTTCTACGGCACGAGATAACTGGGATAACGCGATGACCGGTACATTTAACTCTCTTGCAAGTGCCTTTAAAGAACGGGAAATATCTGAAATTTCCTGCTGACGGGAATCTGAATTTCTACCTGAACCACTCATTAACTGCAAGTAGTCAATGATGATTAACTTCAAGTCATGTTCCAGTTTATACTTACGACATTTGCTTCGCATTTCCGAAATGCTAATTCCCGGTGTATCATCAATAATCAGTTCTGAATCACCAATTACCCCCGCACCTTCCACAAGTTTTTCCCAATCTGCGTCGGAAAGATTACCTGTACGAAGTGCTTGTGCATCGACTCTTGCTTCCAAGGAAAACAATCGGTTTACTAACTGTTCCTTTGACATTTCCAAAGAGAAAATAGCCGTGCACATATTTTCATGAAAGGCTACATACTGTGCAATGTTTAATACAAATGCTGTCTTTCCCATAGACGGTCTTGCCGCTACAAGAATCAAATCGGAAGGCTGTAATCCTGCCGTGCGATAATCCAAATCAATAAAACCGGTTGGAATTCCTGTTACGGTACCGGTCTGCTTGGATGCTCGTTCGATTTTTTCCAAAGCATTCATAACAACTTGACGAATCGGCACATATTCTCCGCTGGTTCTATGGCTTAATAAGGCAAATACATCATGTTCTGTTTTATCTAAAACACTTTCTAAAGATTCTTTGCCTGCATAACATTCATTTTCAATATCTTCTGTAATACGAATAAGTTTCCGCTTGATGGCATTTTCTTTTACAATATTTGCATAATACTTAATATTTGCAGATGTAGGTACCGCTGCAAGCAAATCCCTTACAAATTCCAAACTGGATACTTCCTTTGGAACATCCTTTGATTTTAATTTATTCTGCAGCGTAACCAAATCGACCGGAAGACCTGCACTAAATAATTCTACCATAGCATCGAATAATGCCCCATACTGCTGATGGTAAAAATTTTCTTTTTGCAGAATCTCCATGGCAGTTACAATCGCATCTTTGTCCATAATCATAGAACCGATTACAGACTGCTCTGCCTCCAGGCTATTGGGCATTACTCGTTTTATTAGTGCTTCTTCCAAAAGAAAATCCTCCTACTAACCCTCTACAACCTGTACAGATAACTTTGCAGTTACCTTCGGATGAAGTTTTACCGGAATTTCATATGTTCCAAGTGCCTTAATCGGGTCACTTAACTGCATTTTTTTCTTATCTAATTCTAAATTTACCTGCTCTTTTGCAGCCGCAGCGATTTCTTTTGTGGATACAGTTCCAAAAAGACGACCGCCTTCTCCACATTTTACTTTAACAATTACTTTTTTTTCTTCTACCACTTTAGAAAGTGCTACTGCATTATCATAAATTTCTTTGGCTACTTTTTCTTCATGTTTTTTCTGAAGTTTTAAGTCATTTAAATTTTTGCTGTTTGCTTCTACACCCAATTTTTTCGGAAGAAGGGCATTACGTGCATATCCATCACTTACATTTACAATTTCGCCTTTTTTTCCAAGTGATTTTACGTCTTCTAATAATATTACTTTCATTCTTGAATATCTCCCTCTCTTAACATATCATTTAATGTTTCTCTGATTTTTTGTTTTGCTTCTAAAATATTGCAATTGCTAAGCTGTGCACCTGCTACATTTAAGTGACCGCCTCCGCCTAAACGCTCCATAATAATCTGTACATTAATTTCATCTATGGAACGAGCACTTACGAAAATACGTCCATGGTATTCCGTCAGTACAAACGATGCCTTAATTCCATTGATGTTCAAAAGCTCGTTTGCTGCCTGTGCACCTACAATCGTCGGGCTTTCTAAATTTTCGCCCGGACAAATGGAAATTGCAAAATATCTTCGATAAACTTCTGCATTGCGAACTGCATCCGCACGAGCTCTATGGTCTGCCATATCATTGCGGAGCATCTTTCGCACACGCGTTACTTCTGCACCGGAACGGCGCAAATATGCCGCAGCTTCAAAGGTTCGCACGCCTGTTTTCGTCATAAAGTTATTGGTATCAATCAAAATACCTGCATAAATACAATCTGCTTCTCGTGGCTCAAGTTTAAATCCTTCCTGAAAATACTGCAATACTTCTGCAACCATTTCACAAGCACTCGAAGCATATGGTTCAATATACGAAAGTAATGGATTTTGGATAACTTCATTGCTTTGTCTGTGATGGTCAAATACACAGATATAGTCTGTCCGCTTTAAAAGTTCCGGACATTCCGTATAGCTTGGCTTATTGGTGTCTACTACCATAAGAAGTGTGTTTCTGCCAGTCATCTCAAGGGCGGTTTCACTATTGATAAACATATCCACGGGATATTTATCTTGTGGAAAACACTCTAACAGCGGACGCACCGAAGTTGTCGGGTCATTTACGACAATCTGTGCTTTTTTTCCTAATACTCTTGCTGCACAAAAAATTCCAACAGCCGCCCCAATAGAATCCACATCAGAAATATTATGTCCCATTATAATAACATTATCTCGTCCTTCCATGATTTCACGAAGTGCCAATGCCTTTACACGAGCTTTTACACGGGTATTTTTCTCTACCTGCTCTGTTTTTCCACCATAATAATGGATTTCACCCATATTTTTGATAACTGCCTGGTCACCACCTCGTCCTAAGGCAAGGTCAATGGCAGAACGAGCGTATTCATAGCTTTCCATATAGCGGTCTCCCCTTAAGCCTACACCAATACTTAGGGTAACTGCCATCTCATTTCCGACTTTTACGCTTTTTACTTCTTCTAACAGATTAAATTTATCTTCTTCCAACTGCTTTAAGTATTTATATTTGAAAACTACAAAATATTTGTCCTTTTCTATCTTTTTTACAATACCATCTACATTTGAAAAATACTGATTTACCTTTTTGTCAATTAATGCCGTTAAAAGAGAGCGTTTTACATCTTCAATACTGTTTAATGCTTCTTCATAATTGTCAATATAAACCAAAGCCGCAACCTGTTTTTGGTCTTGGTTTTCATTCTTGTAACGGTCTAATGCTGTCTCATCAAACAAATATACGGCTGTCAGATATTCTTGTTCCGATTCATCATCCAGTATGTCTTCTTGTTCAATAAATGCATTAAAACAAATTCGCTTTAGAGAAAGTCGAAAAATCTGTTCTTTGTACTCAATACGTACACCTACCGTTACATCATTTTTTTGTAGAAATTCCTTAGTTATCGTTGGAAATATCGTAGTAATGGATTTATGGTACTTTTTATCCACACCTGTAAGCAATGCAAATTGCTCATTTACCCACAATAGTTTCCCATTGTTGTCCAATAAAGCATATGGTATTTCAAAATCATTTAATAATTTTTTCTGCACCGTAGAATACTGCGTGGCAAAACCTATGATTTCGTTTACAAATTCATGCCTTGCCCTTATGTATAATAACAATGCAAATCCCATATATATAAGCAAAAAAGCACTCACTCCCATTCCGCTTTTTACATCATATATATAGATACCTATATTTACCGCTATCAGAAACATCCCTAAATACAATGGGAAATTCAAATATAACCCGAGGTTTCCATCAAATTTAATATTTTTTTTCATGCCTCTGCTCCTTATTGAGTTTATACAAAATTCAATAGTTAGAGTTAAGTATACCATTTTATGTGTGTGAAATAAAGTATTTTGAAAAAAATTATAACCTGTCTTATTTTCTTGTATTAAATATTTATAGGTTAATTTTTTATTATAATATAAAAACCTCTAAAATACCATGACGTTTCCGTGAATTTTAAACTTTTTTTAATTTTATACTAATTATTATTTAGTTTATATTAAATGAATTTTTTATTATATCGTAAAATCAAGTAAAATACCATGACATTTCTGTCAATTTTCAATTTTTATAAAAATATTTTTGATAAATCCCCACTTCTTCCAACATAAAAAGTTTCCTACTTCATGTACTACACATTAAAGTAGGAAACTTTTTCAGTAAAATGACAGTTTCAATGTTATAATTTTATTTCTTTATTGCATACCTTTGGGAATATATTCTTATGTGAGCTTACTCTTCTCTAAGCGTATATGGATAGTCCACTTGTAAATCTCTAAAATAATATTCTTTATCACGCTCTGTGATTTCTCGCAGTACACGGCAAGGATTTCCTACTGCCACTACATTAGCCGGGATATCTCGTGTTACAATACTTCCTGCACCAATTACTGCGTTATCCCCAATAGTAACGCCCGGAAGTACTACAGAATGTGCACCAATCCAAACATTGTTTCCAATATGAATTGGCAACGAGTAATGAGCTACCATCTCCCTATAAAGCGGGTAAACCGGATGACCTGTAGTGCAAAGGGTTACATTTGGTCCAATCATTACTTTGTCACCAATATGAATTTCTCCATCATCTACTAACACCAAATTAAAATTTGCATAAAAATTTTCTCCCACATGCACATGATTTCCATAAGACATATGTACCGGTGTCTCAATATAGATATGTTCTTTGCAACTACCCAAAAGACCTTTCATAATTTCTGTTCTTTTATCCCATTCTGTTGGATGTGTATTATTATAATCATAAATGACTGCCTTACAGTGGTCACGTTCCGCCTGCAGCTCTTTCTCCTGCTGCATATCTATCGGGTCTTTGTGACCATGCTCATAAAATAACATTCCATTATTAATTCTGTCTCGTAAGTGCATAGCAAATCCTCCTAGGTTTTTATTCGATATTATCAAAAATAACAATTTGATTATGTTTAGATTATCTTAACACATTTTGTACTATTATACAATCTTGAGTTTCCTTACCTTTCCATCATTTTCTGCGTATAAAAGAAAGCATTTTGAAAAAATGATATCCTACCTCATATTTCATAACAAAATAAAACTGCTGCATCCATACATGTACTCTGCAACAGTTTCAATGTTATAATTTTCATTTTGCTAAATTTTTTATTATAGCATAAAATCTTCTAAAATACCATGACGTTTCTGGCCATTTTTAAATTTTTATAAAAATATTTTTGATAAATCCACACTTTCTCCAACGCAAAAAGTTCCCTACTTTATATACTACACTCTTAAAGTAGGGAACTTTCTTCATTTAAATAATGCAAATATTTAGCTTATAACCGAATAACTATCATAATCAATAAATTCAAAACCAATTAATAAACACATTTGCCTTTACTCTGCTTTATCAGAGGAAACCTCTGCAATTGATTTTGCAAGCCCTGCAATTCCTTGAATTTCAGATGGGATAATAATCTTAGTAGCTTTTCCATCTGCTGCTTTTGCGAATGCTTCCAAGCTCTTAATCTGAAGAACGGCTGCATCCGGAGCGGCTTCTTTTAACATTCTAAGACCATCTGCATTTGCCTGCTGAATTTTAATAATCGCTTCTGCCTGACCTTCTGCTTCTTTTACGGTTGCTTCACGTTTTGCTTCCGCGCGAAGAATTGCTGCTTCTTTTTCTGCCTGTGCATCTAAGATAGCTGCTTCTTTGTTACCTTCCGCAACAAGGACGGTAGATTTCTTTTCACCTTCTGCACGAAGAATCGCTTCACGACGTTCACGTTCTGCCTTCATCTGTTTTTCCATCGCATCCTGAATTGCTTTTGGCGGCATAATGTTCTTTAATTCTACACGGTTAATCTTAATGCCCCATGGGTCTGTCGCAACGTCTAAAGTGGCACGCATCTTTGTATTGATTGTTTCACGAGATGTAAGCGTTTCATCTAATTCTAAGTCACCAATAACGTTACGAAGCGTTGTTGCTGTCAGATTTTCAATCGCCATAATTGGATTTTCTACACCATATGCATACAACTTTGCGTCTGTAATCTGGAAATATACAACTGTGTCAATCTGCATGGTTACATTATCTTTTGTAATAACCGGCTGTGGTGGGAAATCTACTACCTGTTCTTTTAAAAGCACTCTTTTTGCCACACGGTCTATAAATGGAACTTTAAAATGCACACCTACATGCCAAGTATCCAAATATACACCAAGTCTTTCAATAACCATGGAGTTTGCCTGTGGCACGATTTTGATACAATTTGCCAAAATAACTAAAACAAGAATTACGATAATAACTAAAATAATGATTGGGTTCATAAATTAAGCCTCCTTTTTTACTTTCTCTACAATAAGTTTTACACCGCTGATGCGGATAATGCGAACAAGTTCTCCCTGTTCTATGATGTCTTTATCATTCTCGGTACGTGCTGTCCATTCCTGCCCATGCACAACTACCATACCGGTCTGATCCAAATTGCTAATACGTTCTAAAACACGTACTTCCTCACCAATCGCTCGGTCTGCATTCGTGCTTTGTTTTTTGACATTGACAAACTTCTTTGCCCATGGTCTTGTAGCTGCTAAGATTCCAAATGCTGTTACAGAGAATACAATAAACTGTAAAAGAAATTCGCCTCCTGCCATTGCTACAAACATTGCAACTAACGCACCTGCTGCAAACCATATGGACGTAAGTGTCACCGTTGCAAGTTCCATGCAGGTAAACACAATCAGCACCAACAGCCACAGCAAAACATATGGGTTAATATTCAACATACGCTTTCCCCCTTTCTTTGATTATATAATTAATTTGCGAAGTTCTAAATACCTTATAAATACGGTTTGAAATGTAAAATAAACATTTTATTATATTTTTAAATGTCTATGCTTATAACAAACGCTTTTTGCTTTTTTTCTTCATCCTGTTTTAAAGTGAGCTCCCAACCATGCATCTGCACAATTTTCTCTGCAATGGACAATCCTAATCCGCTTCCTGTCTGTGACTTACGGGAAGCATCTCCCATTGCAAACGGTTCAAAAATATGTTCTGAAAGAAACTGAGGTATCAACTCGCCGTTGTCACTTATTCTGATATCTATATGATTTTTATTTTGCACTAATTCCAAACCAATATGTGTTCCTGAAGCATTGTGTTTAATAGCATTTGTCATCAGATTTGTGATTGCTCTTGAAAACTGTAGTGTATCTACCGGCACCATACAAGGTTCTTCCGGTACATTCATCTCAAGATACATCCCTTTTTCTTCAATATCAGAATATAAAAATGCTGCATTTTTTCTTAATAACTCTGCAATGTTTTCCGTTTCTATATTTAATGAGAAATAAGCACTATCTAACTTTACATATTCAAACAACAGCGTAATCAGTTCATTCATTCGTTCTGACTTACTTTCTATTGTTGCTAAATATTCTTTTTTCTTTTCTTCATCCTGCACCATTCCATCATTTAGGGCTTTGGCATATCCTGAGATTGTAGTAATTGGTGTTTTTAAATCGTGTGCAATATCGGAGAGCATCAGATTTCTCTTTTTCTCATATAAAAGACGCATTTCTTTTTTATGTTCTTCCATGCGGTTTGCTTCTTCCATCACAATCTTTGAAAACCAAACTGCTGCCACTAAAATTGGAATAATAAAAAAGGAAACTGTGATAAGAAGTGGAATCATTCCTTCTGAATTTTCCCAAATTGACTCACTCAAATCCATGACATCTTTTTGTAACAACTGAATTAAAATGTGGTCTGCAATTATTTTTACAATCCATTCTACAGCAATTACCAATATTAAAATCACTAAAAAACGGCTGATAATAAACGCCTGAAAATTATATTCTTTTTTCATATCATACCCTATCTGTGAACTACCATTCCCTAAAACCTAAACTTGCAATTATCATCTCTCCAGACGATATCCCAATCCACGAATAGTTTTTATGTATGTGGCGGGGTCTTCTCCTAATTTATCCCTCAACTTGCTGATGCAAACCATAATATTATTATCTGCCACAATAAATGCTTCACCCCATCCATACTCATAAATCTGCTGTTTTGTGAAAACCTTACCCGGATGTTTCATAAACAGTTCCATAATCCTGTACTCTACGGATGTTAAATCAATGGTCTTTTCTCCTTTTCGAAGCTCACATGCCTCCAAGTCTAAAATTAAATCTTTTACCTTCAATAATTGATTTTGTCCTAACCCCGTTCCTAATGCATAAAACCTGCGAATATTGGAATTTACTCTCGCTACTGCTTCTAAAGGGTTAAACGGTTTTGCTATATAATCATCTGCTCCAAGATTTAATCCTAAAATCTTCTCTGCATCCGCATCCTTTGCTGAAATAATGAGTACCGGAATATTATTATCTTTACGAATTTCCTGAAGCACATGATAGCCATCTACTTTTGGCATCATAATATCGAGAATACATAAGTCTATCCGTTCTCTGCGAAGTATTTCAAGTGCTCTTTGACCATCTTCGGCTTCTACCACCCGATAGTTTTCATTCTCCAAATACAACCGAAGGAGCTCCCGAATTTCTTTTTGGTCATCTGCTACAAGAATTGTTTTTATCATATCTGCTCCTCATTTACCACCCATTGCTCATAATGCATCGTTTGATTTAGCATTGCCAATGCCGGTCTGCCATTCTGCTGACTTAATTCCTGATATAATGCAGCGTATGTAAGCTGTACATATGGATTTACATAAAAGATAGATACCAAACCTAATGTAAACGTGGATAACAGATTCCATCCAATAAAAGATAAATCAAGTACAAATGCCTTCCATTTCTGTCCGTCCATCATCTGCTTGCTAATCGCAAATGCCTGCTCTTTGGTAAGAGAAGGATTTTCTGCCAAAAGATATGGAATCATCTGATATTCATAACTTTTTACAATCCCCGGAATAATAAAAAGTAATGTCCAAAGGAATGTATATAAACTACGGAAAAACATGATTTTCGTTACATTTTTGTACTCATTGTCAAATGCAAATCCCAATTCCCCAATTTGTGCATTTTTCTCCAAATTCTTTAAAAAGAAACGGCTCGCTCCAACTTCCAACGGATTTAAAACAAATGCACTAAGCAAAATGCCTATCATACCTGCAATAATAACAATAATAATAAAAATAATGATAAATCCTGCCGCAACTCCAAATACGGAATTCATACTTGAAGAACCATATTCGTAAAATTCATTATATATGTCATAATCATAAAAATCATCCTCGTGATAACTATCATGATTATAATCATAACTGCCACCATATATAGATAATTCATCTTCTAAATCGTAAATTGGATTCTCTGAAAAGCCAAAGTTAAAACTATTATTTTCTGTTGCACTATTATTAGAATCCAGTTTCAACTGCAATCCGGATGAAGTCCCTAATACAATACACAAAAGCCCCACCAATACTGCTTTCCAGTAATTTCGTTTCAGAGCCTCTTTTGCTTGATTTTTTAATTCAGTTCTACTCCACATAAAATCCTCCTTATTAAAAATCAACATTTCATGCATAACCCATAACTTCTTATTCCTATAAGATAACGCTTTTGTTTTGTTCTGTATTTACAGTAACATACTTTCCTTAGAACTAAACCATATTTACCTTAACAAAACCTTAATCTTACGCTTCTTTCATTTGATTGTTTTATGCATATAGTTATATATTATTTATCTCTCTGTGCAATTATAATTATAATATTTTTTCCTAAAACAGTAAAGCAAACACTATTTGTAATGAAAACTTTTCTTTTTCTTGTAAGTAAATTATTATTTACATAAGAAATCTAACGAAAGGGAATATGTATGACAGATTTTCAAATGTTATCTATCATCCTTATGATACTTAATATCATCGTGATGTTAATATTAGAAATTATCAGAAATACAAAAAAGTAACCGCCCTAAGCCAAAGGTAATGGTTACTTTTTGTAATCTTATATTTGGACTAACCAACTATCGGTAGCACCTTTTTCTATACTCATAATAATATGTATTCCTGCAATTGTCAATTCCAAATGACATGAAAATTTTATCCTTTTCTTGAAAATTGTTACTGTTCATATCCAATGTCCTTTAGATAACTATTATAGGTATTAAATCATATAGGATGTAACTCAAATTTTATAAAAATATCAGCTTCTTGCCTGCGATGGCTGTACATTCACTTTTACCAGAAATCACAGAAGATTCTTATGAAAACATTGTTACAAATCTTCCTTTTAATGAATTTTCCATTGAAGATATAAAAGAATTATATTATGCCAGATGGGGAATCGAAACTTCTTTCTATCAGTTAAAACATATCCTTAGCACGGAAAACTTTCATTTCAAAAAAAGAGAATGTATCGCACCGGAGATATGTTGTTCCATTATCACAAATCATGTGGTTATCCGTAAAGGAATTATGCTCGCCAACATAGATTCCATGTTCCAGTCAGCTTTACTTACCGCTTTCAGTAAAGTTTGACTATCCATAGTATACTGCATTTGTTTTAACTAAATGACATTGTGCGTGAACAGTAACAATTAGATTTCTAATTCCTCAGCATTTGTATACTTATTTTTACCTGTATGTTTTGAATGATATAATGCAGTATCTGCTCTCTTAAATACCTCTAAATAATCCGTATCCTCTTTTCCAAATGCTGACCCACCTATGGAAACAGTAACAGAAAATGTCCCTTCCTTACTGTCAAAAGACAATTCCTGTACACATTTCAATAATCGTTCAGCAATCTGATGATGTGTAAACTCTTTTTCTTGGAACAATAACACAAATTCTTCTCCACCCCATCGGAAAAAGAAATCATCTTTTCCAATATTCTTCATAATTGTTTTTGCAACATTCTTTAATACAATATCACCTATATCATGTCCATATGTATCATTGACTCTCTTAAAATTATCAATATCAAAGACCATTAAATACATTTTTTCGTTTCGATTTTCAGGCTTTTCCACCATCCCCGGTATTATGCTTTGTGCCATTTTTCGATTATACGCACCTGTCAGGGCATCTGTTTTTGTTTCAATTATAATATACTTATCCACATTTTTTTGATATTTTCGATTGGATATCACCATAATTCCCATTCCGATTACAAAAATAATGATAAGAGAACCGAATATCATATATAGGGTATCTTTCATAATATAACCTGTATATTCATTTAACTCATTTGCATAGGTCAACGCACTTTCTAATGGTTCTCCTGTTGCAATAATCCAGTCAAATGGCTCATAGAACTTTGCATAGGAATACTTTTCCGCAATTTCGTCATTTCCTTTATTTTTAAAATAATAGGTATGAAACACCTCACCACTTTCCTTTATTCCAACTAATTCTGACAGATACGGCTTATTTCCCTTTATATCTTCTTTATTTGTACTTAAATATTGACCTTCCGTATCTTTCAGATTTGGATGAATTCTGCGTATCGCATAATTTTCTCCGCCTTCATAATCTACAATCTCATTTACCCATACATACCCATTTTCTCCATATACAGAATCGTGGATAACCTCATAAATATAGGACTTTACAATTTCATCCATATTCTGCTGTTTGGCAACAATATATACGTCATAATTTCCATAAGAAACGTCCATAAAAATCGGATACAATGCATCATCTTTTTCCCATTCCTGTGCATGAAATGTTTCTGTCGCATCTTGTCTTCCATTACTTGTAAACTGCACACACTGCTGTGTCTGTTTTTCATATAAATAAATTTCAATCGCATTTCCATATTCCGATATGGATATCGTAGATGTTAAAACTCCAATTCTCGTTTCTAAATTATCTTCTTCTGTCTCCTTTAAAATTCCCTCTAAAATAGATGCAGTATCATTTGTCTTTTTCAAAACATCTTTTCGTTTACTTTCAATGCTGATAATTGTATTATTTACTCTTTCCCGCATTCTGTCTGCAATCATATTGATAGAACCAACTTCCAAAGCATTTTCTATATAAACAGAAATATACCTTGTCATTCCAAAAATCAAAATACCAACTACAAGCCCTATCAGTATTTCCGTTAGCAATAGAATCCACAAAAACTTCTTCTGTACTTTTTTCATTCCATCCTCCTCACTCAAGCCCCTTATTCTTTTTTGATATCTACAAATATTACCTATGCCCCATATCCCTGTAAATACCAACGTTGTTTTGCTCCTATAATCCTATTATAAGTTTTTTTAAGGTCAAGCGGATATTCGCAATCCGCTATCGCTACTTGCTCATAACCGAATAACCG
>CALAST010000081.1 GCA_937889225.1 uncultured Lachnobacterium sp.
TCCGGAAGAAATTGCAGAAGAAATGAATATGCCGGTAGACCGTGTGCGTGAAATTTTAAAGATTTCACAGGAACCGGTTTCTTTGGAAACTCCAATTGGGGAAGAAGAAGATTCCCATTTGGGTGATTTTATCAAAGATGACAATGTGCCTGTTCCGGCAGATGCAGCAGCATTTACCTTATTAAAAGAACAGTTAGAAGAAGTACTTGGCACACTCACAGATAGAGAACAAAAAGTTCTTACACTTCGTTTCGGTTTGGAAGATGGTCGCGCACGTACTTTGGAAGAAGTCGGAAAAGAATTTAACGTTACGCGTGAACGTATTCGTCAGATTGAAGCAAAAGCACTTCGCAAACTCCGCCATCCAAGCAGAAGTCGTAAATTAAAGGATTATTTGGAATAACATGATAAAATTGTCAAAGCGCATGAGTGCAGTAGCATCCATGGTTACACCGGGAAATATACTTGCAGATATCGGTACAGACCATGGATACGTGCCGATTGCGCTGATACAAAAGGGAAAAATACCAAAAGCCATCGCCATGGATATTAACGTAGGTCCGCTTATGCGGGCAAACGAACATATTGCAAAATGTCAATTAGAAGAGTACATACAAACCCGCTTGTCGGATGGTGTAGAGGCGTTAAAAGTGGGAGAGGCAGACTCTATCTTGATTGCAGGTATGGGCGGTGATTTGGTCATTCGTATTTTACAAAATGGAACTGAAGTATGTCGAGCGGCAAAGGAGTTGATTTTGCAGCCACAGTCTGAATTAAAAAGAGTAAGGGAATTTTTACGCGACCATAATTATAAGATTGTGGATGAAGATATGATATTGGAAGACGGAAAATATTATCCAATGATGAAAGTGATTCCGGTGGAAGTAGATGTATTTTGGAAAGATAAACCGGAAGAAATTATAGAGCCATGCGATATGTATGGACCGCTTTTGATTAAAAACGGCAATCCTGTTCTTCGGAAATTTCTGGTAAAACAGCATAATCAATTAAATGGAATTTTAGAGGGGTTAAAAAAACAGCCGGATTCGGAAAATATCATAAAAAGGAGAAATGAAGTATTGGAAGCTATATCTATTAATGAATCTGCGTATACAATATTGGGGGAAGTAAAGGATGCAGGAATTTAATATTACAGTAAACATTTCAAAAAAAGAAAATATTTGCACAAAAGTAAAGAAAGGAACAAGTTTAAAAGAACTTGCACAAAAGTTTCAAGAACATTACGATGTTCCGATTGTATTGGCGAAAGTAAACTATAAATTACAGGAACTGGATAATATAATCGAAAAAGAAGGCGAAGTAACGTTTCTTACCATCTCAAATAAAGATGGAAAACGCGCATATCGCAGAAGTTTAACGATGTTGTTACAAAAGGCGGTATACAATTTGTGGGGAAATATAACCGTAAACGTATTGTACTCGTTAGGTGATGGTTATTATTGTGAAGCAGAAGGCGTAGAACCAAATGAAAAAATGCTGCTTGCCCTAAAAGAAGAAATGCTTCGTTTAGTAGAACAAGACATTGCGATTACCAAAGAAACCATAAAAACAGATATGGCAAGAGAATTATTTGCAGATATGGGACTGTATGAAAAAGAACGTCTTATGGCATATCGCAGAAGTTCCAGAGTGAATATTTATCGTATGGATAAAATGGCAGACTATTTCTATGGTTATATGGTTCCTTCCACCGGATATTTAAAATGGTTTGATTTAGACTTGTTAGAAGAAGGATTCTTGCTTCTTTTCCCGGGAAAAGGGACAGAAGTTGCAAAAGAACGCTCCGAATTTGAAAAATTATCTCAGACCATGCGAGAATCCAAGGAATGGAGCAGTATGTTAGGTATAGGAACAGTAGGTGCATTAAATGAAGCCATTTCGCAAGGCAGAGGAAATGACGTAATTTTACTTCAGGAAGCTTTAATGGAAGAACGAATCGGTGCTTTAGCAGCAAGAATCGCGGCAGATAAAAATAAGAAGTTTATTATGATTGCAGGACCATCATCTTCGGGAAAGACCAGTTTTTCCAATCGTCTGTCCATTCAGCTTTCCGCAAAAGGACTTCGTCCACATGCGATTGGATTGGATGATTATTATGCAGACCGTCATTTATGTCCAAGAGATGAAGATGGAAACTATGATTTTGAATGTTTGGAATCATTGGATGTGGAATTATTCAATCAAGATATGACACGTCTCTTGGCTGGTGAAGAAGTTGATATGCCGTCCTTTAATTTTAAAACAGGACTTCGTGAATATCGCGGAAGAAAGTTAAAATTAGGACCAAATGATATTTTGGTTATTGAAGGTATTCATGGATTAAACAGCAAATTGTCCTATTCTTTGCCGGATGAAAGTAAATTCCGTATTTATATTTCTGCATTGACACAGCTCAATATTGACGAGCATAATCCGCTTCCGACGACAGACGGAAGATTGCTTCGTCGTATCGTGCGTGATGCAAGAACCAGAAATACAACAGCACAAGAAACGCTTGCGATGTGGCATTCCGTAAGACGTGGGGAAGAAAAATATATTTTCCCATTTCAGGAAAGTGCAGATGTAATGTTCAATTCTGCATTGGTATATGAGCTTTCTGTATTAAAAACTTATGCAGAACCGCTTTTATTCCAGATACCAAGAGATTGTGAAGAATATTTGGAAGCAAAACGACTTTTGAAATTGCTTAATTATTTCCTGCCGCTTCCAACAGAAGGAATTGCGAATAATTCTCTGGCAAGGGAATTTGTTGGCGGAAGTTGTTTCCATGTATAGATAAGCGGATATCGTTCGTGTTTTCGATGGTTGAAATAAGGAATTTTCTTGATTTGATTAAAAAATTTTCTTGCAATTTTTGAAAGAAGTGTGTATAGTAACAAAGTGGCACGCTTAAGTGCCACTTTGCAGGACAGGTGTTCGCGGCTGCAAGTGCCGAAAGGCCGCAGGTGAGGAAAGTCCGGGCTTCATAGGG
>CALAST010000082.1 GCA_937889225.1 uncultured Lachnobacterium sp.
ACCGTTGTACATTTTTATTTTGTATTTTTTGTACATTTTTATTGTATCATTTATAATCAACACCGTAATCGATTGCCTGATTGTATTGTTGTGCAAATGTTTTAGATGTTTCATCCAATTCACCAATGAGACATAACGTACCATTTCCATTTGGATATTCCAATCCTTCCGCTAACATATCCTGCGGACTTGTGAGCAATACCCATTTTCCATCCAGTTCAAAGAAATCCGGGCATTCCCACATTTTTCCAAAACGATTACCATTTGCAATTAACGTGCTTTCATATTTCCAATCAAATCCATCCACGCTGGAGAATAACAGAATTTGTCCGCTTCCATCTGCCGGACGGCTTCCGACCACACTATAAAATAAACCATCGTTTCCTCTCCAAATTTTTGGGTCACGAAAATCTATTTTACTTGCTCCTTCCGGCAAATCTTTTGCATCCAAAACGGGATTTTTTTCGTATTTTACATATTCTACACCATCGCCAACTGCAACACATTGTGTTTGGATATCACAAGAAGTTCCATCCATTTGCTGTTCTTTGCTTACACCTGTATACATCAATAAGTGTCTGCCATCCGGAAGTGTGATTGCACTTCCGGAAAAGCATCCTGCTATATCGTAACTTTCATCAGGAGCAATTGCGACCGGAAGGTAGTCCCAATGCAATAAATCCTCACTTACGGCATGACCCCAATGCATAGGACCCCAATTGGTATTATATGGATGATATTGGTAAAACATATGATATTTTCCATCGTGATAGGAAAATCCATTTGGATCATTCATCCAACCAATCCGTGGTGACAAATGAAAGGATGGTCTCATTTCCTTAGTGATATTTTTTTCTAAAGACATCTCTAATTCTCGAGCTTTACATAATGTCTGACTTGCCATCGTTTTTCACCACTCCTATTTTCATAAAAACTTTCTTCTACAATTTAGTTTTCGTAGAAATTGTCAAGATATTTCTGGAAAATAGAAAGATATTCTTCCATTCCATATGCATCTAATTCTTTGATATATGCATCCCAATCAGCATCTGTAAATCCATTCATAATCCAATCTGCTTTCTTTGCATTGATTGTTTTCTGAATATCTGCCTGAAGGTCTGAAAGTTTTTCCGTATCTTCCTGGCTCATAAATACGTTTGGATATACATATTTTGTGTGCATATCCGGAGTATAGATCTCTTTAATCCAATCAAGACGATACTGTGCATCATCCGGACAGGTTACATATACGCCATAATATTCATCAAGAATTGCTAATGGTCCACCAACACATTCTGCTTCTCTTACTTCAACCGGTGAAGCACTTCCTAATGGAGCATGCTGTAACATTTCTTCACCTGCTTCATTTTTTCCAAGTACGAAGATATCAAAATCATCTGATTCGCCATATGTACCCCAGTTGTTCTGTGGAGACTGCATTGGAGCATACATCTGGTCAAGCCATGCACAAACAAGTGCAGGATTTTTTGCAACTGCTGTAACTACACAACGACCACGGTCAAATGGTACGTACTTAAATATCAAAGTAAGTAACAATGCCGGTAATAAAAACACTACATACAATTGCCAATGACGTTTCACATACAATAGTGTGTCTTTCAACCCTGTTTTTTGTTTGTTTTGTTTCTTTTTAGAAACAACTTTAGAATTACTTTGCATCTGCTCCTCCTTTCGTTTTTCCTGTCTTGTGCATTTAACAAGATTAATATCACATAAGTTTGTGCATTTGTAAAACTGCAACAAGATTTTATAAATAAAATATAACCATTACTTTACATTTTGTCAACACATTTTTTACATTTGCACAATATTTTTTTATTTTTATTTTACATTTGACTATTTGCAATAAGTGCATTATAATGTATATACTATTTTTTAACAGAATTATTTTACATTTATAACAATGTAAACGCAGAACCATACAGAGCAGACAAGCTAATGAAGTTGCCTGCATTCACGAGCAAGTAGCGAATACGGATTGCGAGTATTCGCTTATCATATAGAACTACAATCAAAGGAGGCTTAACTATGGGCGACAGAGTTACAATTCAAGATATTGCAGATGCATTAGGTGTTTCCAGAAACACGGTATCGAAAGCGATTAACAATACCGGTTCTCTTGCAGATGCAACAAGAGAAAAAATTTTACAAAAAGCAATGGAAATGGGATATAAACAATTTTCCTATAGCAACAACATAGCGGCTTTAAATAAAATGGAGCTTCAATATGCAAATTCCACAAAAAATAAGGAAATTGCATTATTTACTACCATTTTCCTTAACAATTTCCATTTTTCTTCTACCATGCTGGATAAATTTCAAACAGAAATTGCCGCATTTGGCTACAGCCTTACCATGCATCGAATCTTAAAAGATGAAATAGATAATCTTTTACTTCCAACTTCATTTGATAAAGAACGCACTGCTGGTATTATTTGCTTTGAAATGTTTGACAATGATTACAGTAAAATGATATGTGATTTAGGGATTCCTACTTTATTTGTGGATAGTCCTGTTTTTGAAATAGACACACCTTTAAAAGCGGATAAATTATACATGGATAATTCTTCCGGTATTTTTAAATTTATTAAGGAAATGAAACAGCGAAACAAGACAACGATTGGATTTATTGGAGAACATATGCATTGTCAATCATTCTTTGAACGATATATTGCATTTCGAGATGCCATGTTTCTTTTTAACCTTCCAATTAAGGAAGAATTTTGTATTGTTGGAAATAAAGAAGGAATAACCAAACCGAATTCAATAGACTATCACGATTATCTTTTTGAACGTTTCAGCAGTTTAAAGACATTGCCGGATGTATTTATTTGTGCTAATGACTTCATCGCATTAGATGTACTGCAGGTTTTCAAAAAAATGGGAATTTCTGTTCCAAAAGATGTATATTTATGTGGATTTGATGATTCCCAAGAATCAAAACTCATTTCACCTAGTTTGACTACAATTCATATTCATAGTCAGATTATGGGATATTCCGCGGTTCAATTACTTCTATCCCGAATCAAAGAACCTTATTTAAATTATCGCACGATGCATACAGAAACCAGTTTAATCTACAGAGAATCTACGGAAAACTAATTTAGGAGGAATTTATGGGAAATTTATTAAATCCGGATAACGCAGTGATGCAATTTATCACAAAAATCGTATATAGTGTTTACCTTAATATTTTATGGTTTATTTGTTGTATCCCAATTGTAACTATTGGAGCATCCACAACTGCACTTTTTTATGTTTCTTTAAAAATTGTAAAAAATGAAGAAGGGAATATTACAAAATCCTTTTTTCATTCTTTTAAAGAAAATTTTAAACAAGCAACGGGCATTTGGCTTATTTTACTGTTAATTGGAATTATTCTTGGTGTTGACTGGTATGTATTATATCGCTTGCGTTTTTCAAATGCTTTTTGGACGATTATTACTGCAATTTTTTTAGTAGCAGTTACAGCATACGCCATTGTTTTCATGTACATTTTCCCATTGGTTTCCCGTTTTTCCAATACTACGAAAGCAATGTTTAAAAATTCGCTGTTTATTGGAATGCGATTTTTGTTATGCACGGTTTTAATGGCTGCTATTTATTTTATCATGCTATTTATCATCATTAATGTTATGACTCCCGTTATTGTCTTTGGTATGGGGACTTGTGCATTACTTTGTTCTTATTTGCTTACTAATATTTTTACATTATGTGAAGAAAAATCATCTTAACGAAATGAAAAAATCCCCTACTTGAAGTGTACAAAGCACCAAGTGGGGGAAGGGATTTATTCAATATGAAAGGGGATTCCTATGAAAACAGATACTCCTAAGAAAAATGTTTGGAAAACACTGCATGGAAAAGAAAAACTTCAATATATCTTTGATTACTATAAACTCCCAATTGTCATAACGCTGATTCTAATCTATATCATCGTGTCTATTTTATATGGTTTTTTTACGCATAAAGAACCGATTCTTTATCTTGGTTTTGTAAATGTAAATCCGAGTCAAACACTTACCTCCCAATTAACCGAAAGCTATTTGAAATATTCACAGCAACCTTCCAAAGAATTAGAATTATACACAGGACTTTATTTAACCGATGACCCCAAAAATCCGTATTTGGAATATACGTATGCTTCACAAATGAAAATCATTGCTTCCGTTGAAAAGAAAACTTTTGACATCGTTTTCATGAATCAGGAAGCGTTTGATGCATTTTCACAGAGTGGTTATTTATGTGATTTAGAACAACTCTTAAAACAAAGTTCCTTATCTTTATACAACGAACTGTCTCCCTATTTGGTGGATAATCTGATTATTCTTGAAGATAATGCACTCGAAGTATCCTTAGATGATTCTATTCCTTATCAGGCTAAAACTGAAATTCATCCCTATGGATTGAATTTGTCACAAAAAGAGGTTCTTTCTTTTGCAGATTTTAATGATACTGTTTATCTCGGTATTATTTCAAATTCCCCTCGTAAAGATTCTGCTTTAGATTACATTACATACATCTTCCAACATAACCAATAAATAATAAAAAAGACCTTGGTAAAAGCCTTTCAACGGTTCTTACCCAAGGTCATATTTTTTATAAATCTTCAAACGGATATTCGCAATCCGCTTTCGCTACTTGCTCATAACCGAATAACTGCATTCGCAGTTTATCAGTTAGAGCTTGCACTCCAACTGATACAAATAAGTCCCCTTACTCACCACTTAATGCTTCACGCATTTGAAGCGGGGGACTTATTTGATTCGGTTAAATAAACATTTTAAGTTTCCTTACAATTACAAGTACAGGATTCTCTCTCCTGCTGCTTACCGGAACAAGCATCACCAAAAGGACATCCAATACATTTTACACCACGTTTTTTCTCTTTTATTATGTAACAAATGGAAAGTGCCAAAATGAAAAGAACAATTGCGATTACAATAAAATCTGTCATATCTGATATCCTTTCTATATCTCTCAAATAAATATTTGTAACAAGCTGCCAAACTTCTGCTTAAAACAGACATACTACATTTGAACATATCTACTATGCACAAATTTGATAAAATCTTACGCTTTCTTTAATGCGTATTCTTTTGCAACTTCTTTGTCAGCTCTCTTGATTAAATATACGATGAAAGCTACGATTGCAACTACAACAATAAGTCCCGGAACGAATCCTGTTCCAACAGCACCTGTAGTAACTAATGTACCAATCTGGTATACAAGGAATGCAACGATATAACCTGTTGCGAACTGAAGTCCGATACCACCGAATAACCATTTCTTATCTTTGATTTCGGAGTTCATAGCACCTATTGCTGCGAAACATGGTGGTGTGAAAAGGTTAAACATAAGGTAAGCAAGTGCTGCAACCTGTGTAAGTCCCATAACTGCTGCTACTTCATTTGAACCACCAACAAGTGCTAATTCTTCTGTATCAATAAAGTTTGTAATGCCATAAACAACTGCAAGTGTACCAACTACGTTTTCTTTTGCAATGAAACCGGTAACTGCTGCAGCTGCTAACTGCCATGCACCAAATCCAAGAGGAATTAATAATACTGCAACCGGAGAAGCAATGCTTGCAAGAATGGATGTATGTTCCATACCTTCTTCTACAGCCTGTAACTGCCAGTTAAATGTCTGCATAACCTGTACAGCAGTATTACATACTAAAATAATTGTTCCTGCTTTGATGATATATTCTTTACCACGAGACATCATAGAAAAGAATGCTCTTTTAAAACTTGGAATTTTGTATTCCGGAAGCTCAATGATAAAGAAAGATTTTCTGTTTTTGTGTCCTGCAATTTTATTAACAAGCAAAGCACCAAAGAAAATAAGTACGATACCTACAAAGTACATTAATGTTCCAACCCATGAAGCATCTGCAAAGAATACACCTGCAAATAATGCGATAACCGGTAATTTTGCACCACATGGCATAAATGGAGTGAGCATTGCTGTCGCTCTTCTTTCTCTTTCGTTACGGATGGTACGGCAAGCCATAACACCAGGGATTGCACAACCGGTTCCAACAACGAATGGAATAACGGATTTTCCGGATAAACCTACTTTTTTGAAGATTGGGTCAAGCACAACACTTACACGAGCCATATAACCACAGTCTTCCAATAAAGCGATAAGGAAATACATTACCATTACAAGTGGAAGGAAACCAACTACAGCACCAACACCACCGATAATACCATCTACTAAAAGGGCCTGTAAAAATGGAGAAGCACCTTCTACCATACCGCCAACCCAGCCTTGGAAAATTTCAATCCATGCAACGAGTGTATCTGCGATAAACGGTCCAAAACTGGACTGTGAAATATCAAATACCAAGAACATAACTAATGCAAAAATCGGAATACCAAGCCATTTGTTGGTAAGAACTGCATCAATTTTATCCTGACTGTTCTTTTTATTGGTAAGCACTTTACGTTTTTCAACATCTTTTACAATTTTGTTTACAAATTCGAAACGTTTTCTGTCTGCCTTTTCAACTTCTGCCTTATCTGTTAAGTTGATATCGCCCTGTGTATAAGGAGCGTTCTGACCTTTGCCTTTTAATGCAATCGCCTGTTTTACTACTTCTGCCAATCCGTTGGAAGATGTAGAAACCGTTTTAATAACAGGACAGCCTAACTTTGCAGATAATGCCTCTGCATTAATTTTCGTATCTTTCTTTTCGTTGATATCACTCTTATTCAATGCTACAACTACAGGAATTCCGAGTTCCAATAACTGTGTTGTAAAGAATAAGCTACGGCTTAAGTTTGTAGCATCCACAATGTTGATGATTGCATCCGGATTTTCATTCTTTACATAGCTGCTTGTGATACTTTCTTCGGATGTAAATGGTGACATGGAATATGCACCCGGAAGGTCTACTGCAATTACACCATCTACTCCATTACAAAAGTCTTTCTTAATTGGACTTTCTTTTTTGTCTACAGTAACACCTGCCCAGTTACCAACCTTTTCACTTCTGCCGGTAAGAGCATTGTACATGGTGGTTTTACCACTGTTTGGATTACCTGTTAAAGCAATTCTCATTTTCATTTCTCCTTTTCTTGCACTTAACATTTTTCGTAACTATTCAGTACCCTCATAGTTACGATTCGCAAATCTATGAAAATCAGCTTTTCTGATAAGATTTGCTCACGCTTTTTTATTTATAAAGATTAGTTTTAACTAACCTTCCCCTAAAAAATATAGTGATTTTTCATCACTATATTTATTAAGAATCTTATTAAATCAAAATTGCTTCTGCCAGCTCATTATCAATATTGTATCTGGCATCTTTGATAGAAACAACACAACCGCCTTTTAAATGGGAGATAACCGTAATCGGTTCTCCGCTGTAACAGCCAAGGGAAAATAAAAATGCATCCATTTCTTCATCATCGGTATCAATTCCACGAATCATATATTCTTTTTCGATTTCTGCGTTTAGTAAATTCATACTTTTCCCCCTTTGTAATTGTTTCTTAAAACATACTTATAACTATCTTTAATTAGTTTGATATCATAATCGTTAGTATACTCTAACCTTTTGCTAATGTCAACTGTTTTTTGTCATATTTTGGCAAGAAAACATCAAAAAGAGTGGCTGCCGTTTTAACGAATAAAAATTCGTGAAGTGATAGCCCCTTCTTTCAATTCCTATCCTATTCAGTTAAAATGCTCCCCGATTATTTAAAACTCCTGTACTATATAAAAATAATACGTCCTGATTATCAAATGTTACAAAATTTCTAATTAAATTTTGATTTAAATAGCGAATATCAAGAAGCGTAATCTTTGCATACGCTTCCGCAAAAAGCGGTGCAATACTGCTTCCAAATGAATCTCTGAAAATAACAAGTTCTTTTTCTGTTGTGGCATTCGGGTTTTCAATTGTAATAACAGATAAAGAACCGGATAAATACATCTCATATGCATCCCGACCTTTGGCTAAGTCCATGCTATACATTTGAATTTCTCTTTGATTCTGATAGTCGTATACCTTACATTCCTCAAACATAGGATGTTCCAAATAAGATATAGAATCCGGCTGAATCAGAAGTCCTAACTGTCCGTAATAAACGCCATAAAACGGATTGTCTAAGGAAACGGTTTTATATTCCGCATATAACTTTATACCCATGCCCTCTGCAAGCCGTTTTGCCACATCGGTAATACATTCCTGTTTCCAATGCGTATCCGTGTAATAATAATCTCCGATTTCCAATAAGTCTGCAATTTCAATATATGTCATGTTTTCTTCCAAACCTGTATGGATATCTGCATACAACTTTTCATAATCCATAGACGGATACCTGTTTTTTTCTGCCAAAAAGAAGTTCTTATCCGGAATAATTGCATAATAAACAGAAGATTGACTTTCTTTTATCAAATTTTCATATATCCAATTGAACTTTGCAACTGCACGTTCTGTTGCTTTTTTGTGATACGGAAAATCCAACTTACTGATATAGCCATCCGCAAGATATACTTCATTATTGTCGCTTTGTCCCAATATATATTTATGGGTAAATGCTTTTATGGTTCGAAAAGTATCCCGAAGCGGAAATTGGTCTAGCGTATAGGTTTCAAATTTTTCCATAAACAATCCGCTTTTTATAGTATCTGTTGTCACTTCCGGAAACGTTGCCAATTTTCGACGTTCTGTAGCGGAAAAATCATTTACAGGTTTTATCCAGCAAAATAAACTTAATCCAAAAAATACGCTTCCTACTGCAATTACATATACAATTTCTTTTTTTATTTTTTTCACGTTTTTCCTCACAACTATTATTTTAACTGTACCACATATTTCTATCAAGCAAATATCTACAATTCCCTATCACTACTTGTTTAAAAACGAAAATACAAAAATGGATTAAACGAACCATCTACCAAATATCCTGTTGCCACTAACAATAATACTATCATAAACACAGGCTCTGCCATATCCAATATTTTTTGCATGGTAACATTCTTTTTTAGATACTGTATGAAATATTTGGGCAATGGAGTTGCACCCAAAATTGCAATTGCAATAATTCCTGCATAGCTTTTCAAATAATACCATGTTACGGAATTGACAATCGGAATTTTCTCAAATCCAAGCATACAGCCAATTGTTGCGATACTTTCTGCAAGTGTTGTCCCATCAAATATCACAAAACTAATTATACTAATGCCGATTGCATAAATATGACCAATGACTTTTGTCTTATTCAGCCACTTATAATAAAATAATTTCTCTATCATAAGAAGAATTGCAAAATAAAGCCCCCACACCACAAATGTCCATTCTGCACCATGCCATAACCCGGTCAAACACCATACTACAAAAATATTAAAAATATTTCTTTCTTTTGTACATCGGCTTCCGCCAAGCGGAATATAGACATAATCCCGAAACCACGTTCCAAGCGAAATATGCCATCTTCGCCAAAATTCCGTGACACTCTTAGAAATAAATGGATAATTAAAATTTTCCGGAAAATGAAAACCCAATACACTTCCCATGCCTATTGCCATATCACTATAGCCTGAAAAGTCAAAATATATCTGCAAAGATACTGCAATTGCATATGCCCAATAGAAAATGAGTGTTTTTTCTTCCAAATCCTTAAATATACTCACAAACTCACCTAACACATTCGCAATTATGATTTTCTTTCCTAACCCTAACACGAACCTGCGAATGCCATATGCAATTTTTTCAAAATTGATGGCGCGGTTTTGCAATTCTTTTTCTACATCGGAATAACGCACAATCGGACCTGCAATCAATTGTGGAAACATGGTAATGTAAGTTGCCAGTGCAATCGGATTTTTTTGTGCAACTACATCCCCTCGATACACATCTAGAATATAACTTATCAACTGAAACGTATAAAAACTGATTCCGATTGGAAGAATTACACTTAATAATGGTATGGATAGCCCTGTTGCTATATTTATATTTTTTATAAAAAAGTTCGCATATTTAAAATAGCCCAATAATCCCAAGCTAATCACTACGGCAAGTATCATACATACTTTCGCCAACTTGCTGTTTTTATAAGTTTGTTCTTTTTTTTGAACTCCGGCAGATTGCAAATGGGAATTATGCGTGTCTGCTTTACATTTTTCAATAAAAAGTCCGGACACGTACCCCATAAAGATAGAACCTGCCATTAAAAATACATAGGCAGGTTCTCCCCAAGCATAAAACAGTAAACTGGCGATTAGCAATATACTGTTTTTTGCTGCTTTTGGTACAAGAAAATACGCAATCAATATGATTGGTAAAAAATAATACATAAATGGTATACTGGAAAATAACATCTGTTTATTCAGCTAATGACTGGTCTACTGCCACTTTTGCTGCATCTCCATAAACATCTGCTAATTTTGCTTTAAAGTTTTCAATAATATCTGTGCTTCCAAATGCAGAAACTACATATTCATCCCCAACAGTAATAATCACTAAATTCTGTGGGAATCCACACATCCACTGATTGTTTAAGGTTCTTTGTTTGATTCCGTCTACAACCATCTGCATATTTGCCTTTTCCGTTACATGGTATGCACCACAAGAAAAATTATTTGCCATCATACCGTGGAAAAGCGAAGCTGCTTCATCAATATAAGAAACGGCATCTTTTGGAAAACAAAGTCTTTGTTCTAAAGATTCGGTATCTGCAATGTCAAAATTGCCCGGTGCATTTTCTACAACATTGTTGTAATCTCCACCAATTCCGTAGAATTTTTCTTCCTCTCCATATGTTTCCCATACTTTGGTAAGTAATTCGGTCGCATCTTTTATTTCTGTTTTTGATGTGGATTGGGAAACATTTTCCGTATTTTTTCCTGTTTCTCCTGAATTGCCACATGCTGCACATCCAAATGCCATTACTCCTGCGAGTAAAAGTACTGCTAATTTTTTCATTTCTTTTTCTCCTTTTTTATCTCTCTTATATTCTGATTGTATTTCATTTTGTATATAGAGTATTTCTATATTTCACCGAAACTTCCATATACTTGCCCTTAGTATAACAAATTTTTTTTAAAAAGCAATTCTTATTTATGGAAAATTTGCTTCGCAAATGGATTTTTATATGTTATGATACGCAAAAAAAAGGATACTATACGTATCCTTTTTCTTAACTTTTTATTGAATTTATGTTCAATCGGATATTTGCAATCTGGTTTTGCTACTTGCTTATAACCGCTTCATGGTTAAATGTCTTATGCAAATCGATTTGCTAATTGACTCAATCCATCATCTTGTGTACCTTGTCCAATTGCATTAAATTTCCATTCTCCATTATGCTTGTATACTTCTCCAAAAATCATGGCCTTCATGCCCGAATAATCATCCGTTAAATTATATCTGCAGATTTCGGTGTTATTGCTTGCATCAATAATTCGAATAAAGGCATTTTTAATCATACCAAAATGCTGATTTCTTGCAGTTGCCTGATAAATATTTACAACAATTACAATTCTGTCGTATTCCGCAGGAATCCTTGCTAAGTCCACACCAATCCGTTCGTCATCTCCCTCTCCTGCACCTGTTAAATTATCGCCCATATGCACGACAGTTCCTGTTTTATGCTGTAAATTTTTAAAATATACAATATCGTTATTAGAAGCAAGATGACCATTTTGTAACACTAATGCAGACGCATCACAATCAATTTGAGACTGTTTTGGTCCAAACAGACGGAATTTTGACTGTTTTGCTTCATCCCAACCTAGACCAATCATTACTTTGGAAAGACCTGCACGTTCTTTTGATAAACTAATTTTTTGTCCTTTTTTTAAACTAACTGACATATGTTCTTCCTCAAATTTCTTTTTTTTATCAGATATTTTGAATCCGTATTCACTATTTACTTATAAATCAAGTACATATTTGCAATCTGCTTTCACTATTTGCTTATAAGTCAAGCGGATATTTGCAATCCGCTATCGGTTTATTCTGCATCAATACCAAAATTTGCACACAATGCTGCAAGACCACCTTGATAACCGCTTCCAATCGCATTAAACTTCCATTCATTTCCGTGTTTGTATAATTCACCAAATACGGCTGCTGTTTCAATGGAAAAATCTTCTCCTAAATCATAACGTAAAAGCTCTGCACCTGTCACTTCATCATAGATACGAATAAATGAATTATTGACCTGTCCGAAATTTTGTCTTCTGATTTCTGCATCATAAATGGTTACGGTAAATGCAATTCTTGTAATATTTTGTGGAATGGCAGAAAGGTCTACTAAAATCTGTTCATCATCTCCATCTCCTACGCCTGTTAAATTGTCCCCCTGATGAATAACTCCACCGGATGGATGTGTTAAATTTCCATAGAATACAAAATCCTCCTGACAAGATACTTTTCCTGTATCGGTTAAAAGAAAGGCAGATGTATCTAAGTCAAATGCTCCTCCTGTATCAAATTGGTTTACATCCCATCCAAGCCCCACTATTACTTTCTTAAGCCCCGGATTTTCTTTTGTAAGACTTACTTTTTGACCTTTTTTTAAACTAATTGGCATACTTTTTTCCTCCCAATTTCATTAAATTTATTTTTTTGTAATGTAAAAATTACGCCATTTCTATTTTCTTTACGTCTTTCATCGACGTTTTATCATCTGCTTTATGACTTGCCCTTTGCAAAATGACTGCCATAATTTCGTTCAAATTCCTGCTTCATCATTTCTAATTTTGCTTGGTCTTCGATACGTTTTTGTCTTGCATTTGCTTGAATTTGCTTAGTTTCCTCGATACCATCCACAATGGTTTTCCATGTCGTTTCCAATGTTTCTATTTTAATGGAACTTCCTGTTGCCATTCTTGCCGTCATTTTCGATTGTTCTACCGTGTTACGTGCATTTTTTATAAGCATTTCATTTGTTTTTTGGTCTAATGCAGACATTGCCTCTGCCTGTATCTTTTGACGCTTTAACAAAATAGCTTGTGCAAGTGCCTGTTTAAATACCGGTAACGTAATAATAAATGCAGAATTGATTTTTCGCACTAAGTTCATATTGCTAAATTCCATGGTTTTAATCATAGGAATGGATTGCATCGCAACGCTTTCTGCGGTTCTTAAATCTTGCGTTCTTTGTTCCAACATCATTAATGATTGCTGTAAGGTTGTAAGTTCAAACTGTATGGAGGCATCTCCTGTTGTTTCCATATCCATCTGTCTTTGTGCGATGTAGGCTTCTAATTCCTGACAGCCTTGTTCTCCTGCAAGGATATATTTGACAAGCTCATGGTAATAATTCACATTTGCTTCAAACATTTGATTTAATTTCCGATTCGATTGTTTGATTTCGGATTCATATTGCTTTAATTGCACATAAATTTTATCAATATCCTCTCCCATCGTATGGTACTTTGCTAAAATTTTATCTAATTGTTTTTTCGCATTGCCAAACAATTTTCCCAAAAAACCTTTATTTTCTTTGATTTCTTCAATGTCAAACTTGTCCATAATCTTTGCCAATGTATTTAGCATTTGGCTTGAATCATCTAATTGCGATAAATTCATGCTGTTTAACACAACATCCGAAGCCTTTGAAATTTCTTCTGCTGCTTGTGAGCCAAAAGAAACAATACTTTCTAAATTGTATACTTCAATCGTACTTACAATCGCATCTACTTCGGGTGAATTTACCAGTTTTGTATTCAGTTCATTTCTATCTGCTACAATGTCATATTCTACCACTTGCAGTTCATTTGTTGGTTCTTGTATCTTCTGCACCGATGTCGATGCAGTTGCTCTTGTGAAATCTAAACCCATTTTCTTCCTCCTCGTCAAACGGATATTCGCAATCCACTATTGCTACTTGCTCATTCATATTTAAAAAACAAATCTTCATATAAATACGGTAGAGCGTTCATCTTCATTTCTAACATACTGCTTATCTCACTCGACCAAATAATTTCTCCCGCCATGAGATATGCTTATCAGCAGAACTCACCGATAAATTTGGAACTTGTAAATCATACATATATTCCCCAATTTGATGTTCTTCCATAATCCTATCATTAAAATAATTTTCCACACTTTGATAACCGGTTGGTATAAAACATACAATATCAAATCCGACCAAATGCAAGAATAACATCATAATTGCATCTTCTAAAGAAATGACATGTTCTTTTGTGTTAATGTAAATCATTTTCGGATTTTTCTTTGTAAAATCAAATTTTTGAATCAATCGCACAATCTCTTTTGGGAAACTTAACACCGTAGTAATGATTTTGTATTCCATACCTGTTTCAAATGTTCCCTTTATCAATCTTTTGTCAATTAATATTTGTAATTTTTCAAACATATACTCTTGCATTTCTTCCCGCAGAACGCCATATGAATAATTCGGATTTGCTTTTATCTTTTGTTTTTGCACTTTTCCATTTCGAAAAAATTCCGTTACGGAAGACTTTATCTTATATTCCGAGTGTGTTTGCATATAAGACGTATTTTTTATAACTAAGGTATCTTCTGTAAGCAATTCTGAAACATCTGCCCAATATTTAGAAACGTCTTTTTCTTTTACTCCCGATACTTTTGCAAAAATAACAGGAAGCGTCACTTGGTTTTGTTCCGTACAAAAGCCTTCCCGATATTTTAATTCTTCGTTCCATAAAATTTTAATTTCTTCATAAATGGTCTGCAAAATAATCGTATTTGCTTTTTGGTATTGCTTATTTCGGTAAAGTCCTGTATTTTCATACAATAACGTATCTAATTCCCGTTCTGCATAATATGCAGTTGTTCCAATATGTGCCATCAAACTTGCTTCTTTTGCAGTTTCTTCTTTTGGAATATTTGGATGTGTTGGTATTTTTCCATGAAACTGTTCTTTTCGTTCTGCCTTTTTTATGGTTTCACGCAATTGTTTCAAAGAGAAATTCTCCGGAAATGCTTCGGTATCGGATACCATCCATTTATCGGAATAAAAAGACAACTTATCCGTTTTTAAATACTGTTCATCTCCATGATACTGTAACAATACAACATCACAACCAACATTTGACAAAATAGATAACAGTATCAACTCATACGAACTTACCTCTCCTTCGTATAAAATTTTCGGAATGTTTGCCTCTCCCAAACGACTAACAACACGCTCAAACTTATAATACAGCCAACACATAAACTTAATATATGCATTCTTTAGTATATTTTCTGTTTTTCCACTTTTTCGCAATACTTCTAATGCATCATAAATTGCATTGGCTACATTCTGCCTTTGATATGCATTCATGCGTGGTAACCATTTTTGTAATGCCGATGAAAAAAAGAACGGACTCATCTGGAACTGCATTCCCATCATTTCCTCATAATAGCCTAACTGCTGTTCATTGGGATTTGGAATCTTTCCTTCTATAACTACACCTGATTTTCTTGCTGCTTCATAATATGTTTGAATAAATGCTTCAATTTCTTTGTTATATCCATTGATACGATAAAAATATACACTATTTTTGGGCCTGCTATCTGATTTCACAAAAAAGTCCTCTAATTTTTGAAGTTTGATATGTGTAAACATTTCTATTTCCTCAACGTCTTTTATTTCTCTAAATGTCAAGCGGATATTCACAATCCGCATTCATCACTTTGCAATTTATTCAACAAGTTTATTTTCCAAAAAACATTCCAAAAGATAGGATGGATTTTCATAATACATACTACTATTATAATCATCTATCTTTTCACTTACAAAGGAATGGTATACTGCTATTAATGCTTCTATCACATCTATCTTTTTTATTTGTGCAACTTGCTTAATCAGCCTTTTATAAACTTTTCCAATATCCGCTACGATAAATTTATACAAATTTATATAAATCCACATAAATCTATTCTATGTCTGATTTCACAATTCAGACTTCCTGTTTCTTCGTGTCCGATTTTGCCAAGGCTACTTTCGTTTGATATAACACTCCACAGGCTTAAATTCCCCAGTAGCGATAGGTACACGTTCGTATCGTCTTGTTCGTGACTTTATACGAACCCATAATTTGCTAAATTGATACTTGCATTATAATCTCTATCTATCATAAGTCCACACGTTTCACATTTGTATATGCGGTCTTTTAATTTCAAATCTTTCTTTATATTTCCGCAACACGAACATTTTTTTGAACTCGGATACCATCTGTCTGCTTCTATAAATGCAACTCCATATTTTTTGCATTTATACTGTATCTGTCTTTTAAATTCATAAAATTTCTGCTGTGCTATCGCTTTCGAAAGATGTTTGTTTTTCATCATTCCTTTTATATGCAAGTGTTCCATTACAATGCGAGATGGCTTGGTTCTCACTATCTCTGTTGTTTTTTGATGCAAATAATTCTTTCGGATTCCATTTAATTTTCGATGTATTTGACGAATCACCTTGTTTTGTTTTTGGATATTCTTACATTCCTTTAATGGTCGCTCCCATATCGGATAACGTTTCCTTCCAACTACTTTATATGCCTTAATGTTCGCTTCCATCTTTCGGGAAAGTTTTCGCTGTTCTCTTTTCAGTTTTTTCTCCAACTGTTTCACACGTTTTGTTTTATTGATATTTTTATAGTGTTCTCCATTCGAACAAACAGCCAGTTCCCTTACTCCAAGGTCAATTCCAAGACTTTCCCCTGTTAATTCTTCCTGCTTTTCCGCTATTTCATAACTGATGGAAAGATACCAATATTTCCCATCAAACGAGATTCTCGGATTGGAATAGTGTTCTCCTTTTGACAATTTCGGTAGCGACTCTGCTGTCTTCACTACCCCTAACTTTTCTCCTTGAAATCCGTTTGGTTTTCGTTTCAGTGATTCATAATTTACATAAAATTTTGGTTCACTTTTATGTTTTGACTTAAATCTTGGTTTCTCCGAAAGACCTTTGAAGTAGTTTTGATATGCTTCATTCGCATCTTTCACTGCCTGTTTCATTACATTGGAACCTACTTCTTTAAGCCATGTATGTGTGGTTGGTTTCAGTTCGTTATTGATATACTTTCGGACTTCTCCCTCACTTACAAAACGCTTTCCCGTTTCTCCATTTTCTAAATATGTCAAATACACCTTTTGTTGTTGCTCTAAAAAATAATTATATGCCCATCTTGCCACTCCTGCACTTTTCCAAAACAGTTCTTCCTGTTTCGCTGTCGGTATCAATCGGATTTTCTTTGCTAGTAACATGTCTTTTTACCTCATCCATCAACTGCTTCGTTTTTTTAGAACGTTGTCCGTATAACCGATTGGCAAAGACCGTTACAATTTGTATCAAATCCTCTGCCAGTTCTTGTTCTCGGCTTTGTTCCGTATTATCTATCACTTCTATCTCCACATCATTGATTTCACAGAAATATTCTATCATCTCATATCCAAATCGGATAAGACGGTCTTTATATAAAATCACGACCTTGGAAATTTCCTGATGATTGATTTTTTGAATGAGTGCTTGTAAGCCTTTTTTCTTATAATTAATACCTGAACCGATATCTGTTATGATTTCAAACTGATATCCTTTTGCATACATATACATTTTTACATTGGATATCTGTGTTTCCAAATCGTCTTTCTGTGCAGGGGTACTTACCCTACAATAACCAATGACTATTTTTTTCTTCTCCGTTATCGGACGAAAGTCTCTCAATTGTTCTGTAGAATAATATCTTGTACCGCCTTTTGTAATGTGTGCCGGAATTAATTCGCCACTTTCGTGCATTCTTCGCAACGTGGTTGTTGTAACTCCAACACTTTTCGCAAATTTACCTATACTCATAAGTTCCATACAAAAGTTTCTCCTTTCTCTTTTTCTGAGAAAAGTATAACTCTATTATGGAAATTCATCAATAGATTTATTTAAAAATATTAAATTTGTATAAATTCATCTCATTCACATGGAATCGCAACTCTGGAAAGTCTGTCTTTGTACGTAATAATTACTCTATTGACTTTGCCTGC
>CALAST010000083.1 GCA_937889225.1 uncultured Lachnobacterium sp.
ACGAAGTTCCTGTCTCCTAAAGAGACTACGTGTAGAAATACACTTATGGGAAGCACGCGACTTTAGTCGTGTGAGGCTTTACTGGTCAGTATGGATAACAAGGTTATGAGAAGCAGAGATATGAGATAAGAGTTATGGAAAAGATTTTTGTATATTTATAAAAATAAGTATAAGTTATGGCTGCTAAAATAAAATGTAATATCAAAAATACTGGGAAATTGAGGAATTGTGTGTTAGAATGTTTCAAGGTGTCTAAAATTTTAGGCACCTTGAAAGTTTTTTAGAATGGAGAGTATTATGAAAGAAGAAAGAAGCAGTTTTAGCGGCAGTATTGGTTTTGTGCTTGCAGCAGCGGGCAGTGCTGTCGGACTTGGGAATTTGTGGCGTTTTCCATATCTGGCGGCTCAGTATGGTGGAGGAATTTTTATTTTTGTATATTTAATTCTTGCTCTGACATTTGGTTTCTCATTGCTGACATTGGAAATTGGCATGGGAAGAAAGACGAAAGGAAGTGCACTTCGTGCGTTTCCAATGTTTCATAAAAAATTTGCATTTGTTGGATATTTGGCAACATTAGTACCGATTATTATTTTGCCATATTATTGTGTAATTGGTGGATGGGTACTGAAGTATATGATGGTATATCTGACAGGGCAGGGTTCTCTTGCGGCAGAAAGCAGTTATTTTGGTTCTTATGTGTCACAGGTAAATGAACCGCTTATTTATTTTTTCATTTTCCTTTTGGCAACGGTGGTCATCGTTTTGCTTGGTGTAAAGGAAGGGGTAGAACGTGTAAGTAAATTGCTTATGCCGATTCTTTTAGTATTGGCGGTTGGAATCGCAGTTTATGTAGCTACAATTCCAGGGGCATTTGAAGGTGTGAAATATTATGTGTTACCGGATTTTAGTAAATTTTCATTTAAGACAGTTTGTGCAGCAATGGGGCAGTTATTCTTTTCCATGAGTCTTGCAATGGGAATTATGATTTCATATGGTTCTTATGTAAAGGATGATGTAAATATCATGAAGTCTGTAAATCATATTGAAATTTTTGATACGGTAGTAGCACTTTTGAGTGGGTTAATGATTGTTCCGGCAGTCTATGTATTTGGTGGAGAAACGGATTTGAAATCCAGCGGTGTGGGACTAATGTTTAGCACACTTCCAAAGGTATTTTCAGATATGCCATTTGGCAATGTCATTGGTTTGGTATTCTTTATACTGGTATTTTTAGCAGCATTGACAAGTTCCATTTCTGTATTGGAAGCTATTGTTTCTAATATTATTGATAAATTTTCCATTTCACGTAAAAAAGCGGGAATTGGAGTTGGTATTTTTTCATTTTTCTTAGGAATTCCATCTGCATTGGGATTTGGAGCACTTTCCGGTATTATGCCGCTTGGTATGGACTTTTTGACATTCTTTGATTATGTTTCGAATAGTGTTCTTATGCCAATCGTAGCACTTTGTACTTGTATTTTATTTGGTTGGATAATTGGAACAAAAGATATCGAAGATGAAGTAACAAAGAATGGAGAAGATTTCTCCCGAAGAAAGATATTCCGTTTTATGATTCGTTATGCAGCACCGGTGTGTCTTGTAGTTATTTTAATTTTCTATTCATTGGCACAGTTTGGAATAATTTCTTATTAAGATTAGTGTATATTGTATTTTTTCTATATTACATTTGACGGAAGAATAGATTGACGTTAAAATAAAGTTAACGATTGGAGAGATGACGATGGAAAGAGAAAAGCTGGGAAGCCGTTTGGGATTTATCTTGTTGAGTGCGGGCTGTGCGATTGGATTGGGAAATGTGTATAAGTTTCCCTATATGGTTGGTCAAAATGGTGGCGGATTTTTTGTATTAATTTATTTGTTCTTTTTAATTGCTTTTGGTGTACCTGTAATGACAATGGAATTTTCCATGGGTCGTGCGGCACAGAAAAGTTCTGTACTTATGTATCAGCAGTTGGAGAAAAAAGGAAGTAAGTGGCATTTACATGGTCCGTTTTCATTGATTGGCTGTTACCTTCTGATGATGTTCTACACCAATGTGGCAGGTTGGCTGCTGCGTTATTTTGTGGATACGGCAACAGGGCAGTTTGTTGGATTGGATACAGCAGGGGTAGATGCGTATTATGAAGCAATGTTGGCAGAGCCGGTTTCACAGGTTATTTATATGGCTATTGTTGTATTGGTTGGTTTTATCGTCTGTGGGGCAGGACTCCAAAATGGTTTGGAAAAAGTAACAAAAGTCATGATGATTGCGTTGCTTTCCATTATGATTGTACTTGCTGTAAACTGTGTGTTCTTAGAAGGCGGACAGGAAGGAGTGAAATTCTACCTGATGCCAAGTATTGACAATCTGCTTTCCGTAGGTGTAGGAAATGTCGTTGTAGCGGCTATGAATCAGGCATTTTTCTCTTTGAGTCTTGGAACAGGAGCGATGGCCGTATTCGGCAGCTACATTGGCAAAGACCGTTCTCTTATGGGTGAATCTGTAAATGTAGCTGTATTAGATACATTTGTGGCATTAGCATCCGGATTTATCATCTTTCCAGCGTGTTATGCATATGATGTAGACGTTACAAGTGGAATGGGACTTATTTTTAAGACCTTGCCAAATATTTTTAACAATATTCCGCTTGGAAGAGTGTGGGGAAGTTTATTCTTTGTATTTATGTCATTTGCAGCATTGTCTACGATTTTTGCAGTATTTGAAATGATTATTGCTTGTACAACCGATTTATTTGGATGGGAACGAAAGAAAGCTTGTCTGATAAATGGAATTGCTATGTTTGTATTATCCCTTCCATGTGTATTTGGCTATAACATTTGGAGTGGATTTATGCCAATGGGGGAAGGCAGCAATATTATGGTATTCGAAGATTTTATTGTATCGTATCTGTTGCTTCCAATTGGTTCGTTTATCTATGTAATTTTCTGTACCAGCCGTTACGGATGGGGATGGGATAATTTCGTAAAAGAAGCGAATGCAGGAAAAGGCATAAAAGTACAAAAATGGATGAGACCATATATGACATATGTATTGCCGATTATGATAGGTATTGTATTTGTGTTAGGTCTTTTGGCATAATTGTTTTTTGGAAAGTCAGCTTTACTAATTTTATAGAAGGGGGTATTAAAAGTGGGGGAAAAAGAAAAGACATTTGATGCGAGATATTTGCGATATTTAGCACGCCAATATCCAACTATTGCAGAAACAGCAACGGAGATTATTAATTTGCAATCTATTTTAAGTTTGCCAAAGGGAACAGAGCATTTTATTACCGATATTCATGGGGAATATGACCAGTTCCAGCATATTACTAAAAATGCATCCGGTGCAATTAAACGTAAGATTGAAGATGAGTTTGGAAATTCCATTAGTGAACGTGATAAACGTATGTTGGCAACTCTTATTTATTACCCGAAGCAAAAACTGGCACATATTGTAGAAACAGAGAAATATTTGGATGACTGGTATCCGGTTACTTTGTACCGTTTGGTGTGTGTGTGTAAGAGAACTGCATTTAAATACAGCCGTTCTAAGGTAAGAAAAGCGATTCCAAAGGAATTTGTCTATATTATTGAAGAACTTTTAACGGGACGGCAGGATATTTCTGAGCAGGAAGATTATTATTTTGAAATTATTCATTCTGTTATTCGGACAGGTCGTGCACCGGAATTAGTTGTTGCATTATGCGATTTGATTCGTGATTTGGTGGTAGACCATTTGCATGTAGTAGGAGATATTTTCGACAGAGGACCATATCCGCATTTGGTTATGGATGATTTGATGCACCATCATTCCGTGGACATTCAATGGGGAAACCATGATGTATCATGGATGGGTGCGGCAGCAGGAAATGAAGCTTTGATTTGTACGGTACTTCGTATTTCTGCCCGTTATGGAAATCTGAGTACCCTAGAAGAAGGGTATGGGATTAACCTTATACCATTGGCACGTTTTGCATTGGAACAATATGAAGACGACCCATGTGATCGATTTCACATTAATTATCGGGAAGATGCATATGATATTCGTGATAAGTCGATTGATGAGCGAATCCATAAGGCTGTAACGGTTATGCAATTAAAATTGGAAGGACAGATTATTCAAAGAAATCCGGATTTTAAGATGGATGACAGACTTCTTTTGGATAAGATTGATTGGGAAAAGGGCGTAGTAACTATTCAAGGTATAGAGTATCCGCTTTTGGATAAATCTTTCCCAACTATTAATCCGGAAAATCCTTATGAATTGAGTAAGGAAGAAGCGGAAGTTATGGACCGTCTTGTTTATGCATTTAAGAATAGTGAGAAATTGCAAAGACATGTGAAGTTCCTTTATACAAAGGGAAGTATGTATACCGTACATAATGGAAATTTATTATTCCACGGCTGTGTGCCACTAAATACGGATGGAAGTTTTAAAAAGGTTACTGTATTTGGAAAAGAGTATGCAGGAAAAAAACTGTATGATATTTTGGATAGCTATGCAAGAAAAGGTTATTATGCAACCAATCCAAAAGAAAAATTGAAAGGGTTGGATATCTTATGGTTTATCTGGCTGAATAAAAATTCACCTGTTTATGGAAAAGAGCGAATGACAACGTTCGAGCGTTATTTTGTGGCAGATAAAGCGACTCATAAAGAACCGAAAAATCCATATTATAAGTTGATTGAGGATGAAAAAGTAGTAGAACAGATTTTGAAAGAGTTTGGTCTTTCTGGTAAAGAGGCACATATTATTAACGGACATATTCCGGTACAGGTAAAAGATGGCGAATCACCAATGCGTTGTAATGGCAAAGTATTGATTATTGATGGTGGTTTCTCTAAGGCATATCAGGAGAAGACCGGTATTGCAGGATATACGTTGATTTATAACTCATTTGGATTAGTGCTTGCAGAACATGAGCCGTTCGAGTCTATTGAAAAAGCGGTTATGGATGGAAATGATGTTGTTTCTCATAAGATTTTAGTGCAAAGAACTTTGAAACGAAAGACGGTTGCAGATACGGATGTTGGAAAAGCCTTGAAAGAAGATATTAAAGATTTAGAAATGCTTTTACAGGCGTATCGTGAAGGTGTGATTGAGGAAAGTTTATAGATAGTCTGTATCTGAATTAGCATGTATCATTTATAAGGATGAAAGATAAGCTGTTGCAAGCAAAGTATGGCTTGCGGCAGCTTATCTTTTGGCGTATAGTAAACAGTAAAAAGAGGGATTATATGTATCATAGAAGTAAATTCTTGTAATATATGTAGAATTTTATAACAAGAGGATAGTTTATATTACTGTACACACAATACTTAGCATTTACTGCTAAGTACGTATGAAAACGTAAATTTTGCAAGTAAAAAT
>CALAST010000084.1 GCA_937889225.1 uncultured Lachnobacterium sp.
ATTTTGTAACCCATACGATATGATACTGCAACGAGTATATATATCCACGACCATGTGTAACATTTTTTGGTATTGAAAAATATACTGTTTTATCCATATTTATAGATTACCATATGTACACAGATACTGTCAACTGTTTATTTATCGGCTCACATTTTGGCAGCTAACTCACGACTAAAGTCACGAGTGTGCGCCGCTTGAAAAACTAAAGTTCTCTATCAAAAAAGCTACATTGATTTTCTTTTTCCATTGTTATAAAATAATTTTATCAGAAACAAATTTGTAAAAAATCCGTTGATATCCATACTAAATTCTTAGAAGAAACGGTTTTCCTTACAATTTGTTCTACACTAAAACCTATTATTCAAAAGAAAGTGTGATAAGTATGAATTTCCCCAAAAAAGAAACCCTTAAAACAGCATTTAACATGGCATGGCCTGCCATTATTGAGTCTTTTTTCATGGCATTTGTAGGACTTGTGGATTCCTACATGGTAAGCTCTCTCGGCTCTACTGCTGTAGCCGCTATCGGACTTACCTCACAACCCAAATTTATCTGCCTGTCGATGTTCATTGCATTAAACGTGTCTATCTCTGCACTTGTTGCCCGTCGGAGAGGACAAAATCGTAGAAAAGATGCCAATACCATCGCACTAACAGCTTTTTCTTTTGCTATTTTAGCGGCAATTATCATTAGCTTTTTGGTTGTTACCTTTGCCGACCCGATTTTACGATTCTGTGGTACGGGCGATGACACCCACGCAGATGCGGTTACTTACTTTTCCATTATTATGAGTGGCATTATTTTTAACTGCATACAAATGGGAATCAACGCTGCACAGCGTGGTTCTGGCAATACAAAAATTACGATGCGTACCAATTTAACCTCCAATATTATCAATGTCATCGGAAATTATCTCCTTATTGGCGGTCATTTCGGTTTTCCTGCACTTGGTGTAAGAGGTGCGGCACTTGCGACGGTATTCGGAAGCCTTGTGGCATGTATTATGAGTATTGTTTCAATTTGTCGTAAAGACACATTTATTAGTATAAGATATATGATTGCGGAAAAAGTAAAGATTTCTTTGGAAGCATTTAAGAATATTTTACAAGTCGGATACAGTATTTTCTTCGAGCAACTTCTGATGCGTATCGGCTTTATGGCAACTGCCCTTATGGCGGCTGACCAAGGTACAGATGCTATGGCGGCACATCAGGTCGCTATGAATATTATGGGACTGACGTTTTCATTCGGAGATGGATTACAATCTTCCGCTGTTGCCCTAATCGGTCATAGTCTTGGAGCACAACAACCGGAAAAAGCAAAAGAATATGGTGCAACATGCCGTTTTATGGGGCTTTGTATTTCCATTGTGCTTGCGATTACATATTTCTTTGGAGCAAAAACTTTATTTACGCTGTTTTTCCCGATAGAACCGCATATTGTGACTATTGGTGTAAAAATTATGTATTTGATTATTATAACTGCTATTTTCCAGATATCACAAGTTATTTACATGGGTTGTCTGCGAGGTGCAGGAGATACGCTTTATACTGCCATTTGCTCTATGATTTGTGTTACAATTATTCGAACTGCCTTTTCCTATATTTTCTGTTATCCACTTGGATTTGGAATTATTGGGATTTGGGTTGGTGTGCTTGCTGACCAAGCGTTTCGATATTTATTTGCTTCCACTCGATTTAAAGCGGGAAAGTGGACAGCGATTAAAATATAAAAATAACCATAATCATATTTAATTTTCTTAAAAAATACGAAAAGGGGATGTCAGGAAATAAAATGTATATACAA
Organism: uncultured Lachnobacterium sp.; assembly: GCA_937889225.1. GTDB lineage: Bacteria > Bacillota > Clostridia > Lachnospirales > Lachnospiraceae > Roseburia. The sequence continues at coordinate 1,810 of CALAST010000084.1, forward strand.
CAATATCGTATTCTTCAAAAGAATATTTCTCTAGAATTTGTATATATTTTTCATTTCAGGACAACCCCTTTATATATTTACCTTTTGTGATTTCGTCTAATTATCTGCTTTATTTTCCATAATTTTTATTTCTGTATAGCAAGCTATAGATATAAAGAGAGATATAATTCCAACTAACCACATATTTAACATATTAGTCAATACTAAAAATGCACTTAAGATAAAAACCATAAAAAACATGTAACCTATTGTACTAATTATTTTTTTATTTTCTAAGCTCATCCATTCTCCTCCTTAAAAATATCGTTTATGTTTTTATTAACAAACTTTTTCTTTTATTCTAACATACTAAAACATAAACAAAAATACGGTTAAATAAATCTTAAGCTTTTTTAATAAAATCTTTCTTCTTAAATTAATATAGATAAGAATAAATTTATATAAAAAATATAAACAGACTTATCTCAATTTTATCTAATACTAATTTACACATTATCATTCTTCAACGCATCTATCGGATTATCCGCTTTAATCTTCTTCATGGAATACATCATCGTTGCAAACACAACCAAAAATACACTCCCTACTGCAATCCCAATCGCACCCCTTGGCAGATAAAAGCCTGCGCTATAACCATCTGACACAACTCTGTAAATCAGCCATGTAATAACCGCTGATACCGGAATTCCATACAATAACGCACGACTTCCATACAATACACATTCAAAATTCATCATACGATTCAGCTCTTTATTTGACATACCAACAGATTTTAACATGGCAAATTCACGTCTTCGCAAGTTGATATTTGTGGAAATCGTATTAAATACATTCGCTGCTGCAATCAAGGAAATGAGTACTATAAAGCCATAAGAAAATACATTGATAATAAAAATCAAACTTCTGTTTTCTTCCATCGCTTCTGCCATATCATAAATATGATTCTTTGAAAGCCCATTTTCTACAAGCATATTTTTTATGGCTTCAAAGCTTTTTTCATGGTCTTCGGAAATCACATAATGTGTTGCTACATAACTTCGATATTCCATATTTTCCAGAATCGTATTCATCATGCTGTATGGATAGGCAACTGCTACTTGATACAAATCTCCGATAAAATATGGTCTTTCATATAATATCTTACCAATCTTCAATTCTTTTGCATATGCTTCATCCCCAATCACGATTTTACTTTCTTTTGATTGTAATACCTTAGCTGTTACAATCTTTTCCAAATCGTAATCAAAATCCGATTTTCCATCAAATGCAATTCCCATAGGATTTTCTTTGTTCAGATACGTTTCTTTATCCAATTTTTGTTCTTTTAAAAATGCTTTGTATGTGGCATCATCCACAAAAACAAGACCCAAATAAATATCCGTATAATCTTCTGCCATTTCCGTTTCGATTACTTCATTTTTTTCTTTTCGATATGCTAAATATTCATTGGAAACATATTGATTTTCCAAATTTACACGTTCCGTATAATCTGTTACAAAAGCGGAATCTGTCACACATTCTGCTTTTGCAAACAGTTCTGCTAATGCAGCTTGTGACATTGCATTGGAAAAGTCCTTATTTTGCACTTCTTCTGCGCTCATATATACTGTTGGGTCATACGTATAGCTAATATCATAATTCTCGCCTTCATATCCTGCTTCTACCATATCCGTAAGGTAATTCGTAAATGCAGAAGCTGACACAAATAGCACAATGCTCATAAAAAGACTAATAACCGTTGTACGATACTTTTTCTTACTTCTTCTGTAATACTTATCCGCAATCATGCCCGGTAAGCCAAAGATACGATAAATCAACTTTTCCATAAATTTATTGGAAGAAATAAGCTCATTTTCCGAAATTTCTTTTTTCTTTCCTCTTTTTGTATATTTAATATCACGACTTTGACGAATTGCCTCTACCGCAGTTACCATAGTCGCACGTTTCGATGGTATCCATGCGGAAATCATAATCGTTATAAATGTAATCATACAAGCTGCCACAATCGTCCATGGATATACATACAGTTTTAATGGAACTGCATAGTCTAAAATTTCACTAAATTCCTTTCCTATAAAATGAAAAGTAATTCCTATTCCACCCACCCCTGCTAAGATACCAAGTGGAATACCGATTGCACTTACAATTATCCCTTCAAACAATACCATATTTCGTAATTGTTTCTTTGTCGCACCAATCGAAGAAAGTAAACCGAATTGTTTGGTACGTTCCGATACGGATATGGAAAAAGAATTATAAATTAATGAAATCGAACCAAACATAATCAAACCAATGATAATAGTTGCCAAACCATATAAAATACTGTAAAAACCTACATATCCCCACGCTCCTAAATACATTAACAATCCACTATTTTCTTCGCCTCCATATTCTAATGACATATTAGCAGAAAATACTGAGGTTTCCTGCGGTTCAATCATTTTATAATATACATTAAAAATCGCATCGTCTGTCCTCACTTTATCCGGTGCGGTAATTGCAGTATAGCCCGGTGCAGAATAGGTTTCAAAATTCGGTCTTTCATAAAAGCCTACTACCGTATAGGTTCTTGTTTCTTTTACCTCTATCCATTCCAACTGGTTTTCATGGTTTTGTATTTGAGCTTCGTTACTCTCTGTTGTCCCATTTGGTAAATCACTTTCCGTGTCTTCTGAGATTTGAGTCTCTGACGAACTTTCCTTATCATGTATCACTTCATTTTGTGGAATTCCGTCATTTTCTTCTGCTTTCATATAGGGATTATGCTGTCCTAATGTATACCCATCACTAACACGTTCTCCAATTTCCAAAGTCAGTACATCTCCGACTTTATAATGCACTTCCCCATTCTCTGCCAAATGTTCTGGCAAGAGAATTTCTTCTGAAGTCTTCGGCAACCTGCCACCTGTCAAATGTACAGGCATAGTTTCCATAAAATTCTTGTCTGCCCCAATAATATAAAAATATGGCTTATATTCATTGGTACATCCTTCTGCAATCGCATATCCGATTTGCTGATTATACACATAACTTTCTACCTTATCCGATTCTTCAAGTATCTCAAACACTTTTGCATCTGCTTCTAAAACACTTGCATGCCAATCACCTTCTCTATAAATGGCATTGTCCACCATATACCTCTGCACACTAGATACGGAACTGGTAACTGCCGTAATCATAGAAGCGGAAAGAATCACACCAATAATGGTAACAATAGTACGAACTTTATTTTTCTTTAATGATTCTAATGTAACTTTCTGAAAAATACTCATCGACGAATCACCTCATCCCGAATAATTTTTCCGTCTTCAATTGTGATAATTCTATCTGCTTGTAATGCAATATTTTCATCATGCGTAATCATAATCAATGTCTGATTGTACTTTTTATTGGATAGCTTTAACAGTTCTACAATCTCCTGACTATTCTTACTGTCTAAGTTTCCTGTCGGTTCATCCGCCAAAACTACCGCAGGTGCATTCATAAGTGCCCTTCCAATCGACACTCTCTGCTGCTGCCCACCAGAAAGCTGATTTGGAAGATGCGATTTTCGTTCCTCTAACTTTAACACCTCCAACAATTCTTGCAAACGTTCCTTGTTTACTTTCTGTCCATCCATTAAAACAGGAAGCGTAATATTTTCCGTTACATTTAAAACAGGAATCAGATTGTAAAACTGATAAATCAGTCCTACCTGACGGCGACGGAAAATGGCAAGCTGTTCATCATTTTGTGCATATACATCCGTTCCATCCATGTATACTTTTCCGCTCGTTGGTTTATCCACTCCACCTAAGATGTGAAGCAATGTAGATTTTCCGGAACCGGAAGGTCCAATAATTGCAACAAATTCACCCTTTTGCACGGAAAATGACACATTGTCCAATGCATGTACTGCTGTTTCGCCTTTTCCATACACTTTACTTAAATTTTCAACTTTTAAAATTTCCATGAAAGTCTCCTTTTCTTACTAATTAATATAAGTTCGATAAATAAAACGGAAAGTTATAAACTACTTTTTTCTATTCATAAAGCTATTTTCATTGTTTATAGGCAGATTTTTATTCCAATTTTTATCGAACTCACATTCATTTGTATCTTACACTTTCGTTATACCTATTTTAAGTGACACTCCCATGACTTAAAAATTACAAAAATGTCACTTAAGGGTTAATTCATTATAAAAACGTATCGTAAATTTCGCCCCTTTCGTACTTCTATTTTCCACCTTAATCGTTCCATTTTGTTTATTTATAATCATACGGGCAAGTGCAAGCCCTACGCCAAAGCTTTTTTCGGATGAATTTTTTCCTTTATAAAATCGTTCAAATATATGTGGTAAATCTTCCTCTGCAATCCCACATCCATTATCTGCAATGCTAATTTCCGTATAAATCGGATTTTCTTTTGCACATATTTCAATCTTTCCGCCAATCGGTGTATGCTCCATACAATTTTTCACAATATTTCCAATCGCTTCACAAGTCCAATCCAAATCTCCTGTAAACTCCCCATCCACATCTATTAATAATTCCTGCTCTCTTAATTCCATTGGCACAAGCATTGGTGCTGTGCTTTTTTGTATAAGTTCACGAATAGATATCGTTTCCTTTTTAAATGCAATCGTTCCTGCATCCAATTTCGAAATTTTCAAAAGCGTTGTAATTAGCCAATCAATACGGGATAATAACTCATACAGCTCTCTTGTTGTCTTTTGCCTTTTTTCCTCTGTGATACTATCATCTGCTAAAAAGGACACCAACAGATTAATGGAAGTCAATGGTGTGCGAATCTGATGTGAAATATCTGCAATAGAATCTGCAAGATATTTCTTATCTTCTAAAAGTTGGTCTTTTTGTTCCCGCAAACGAAGTGTCATTTTCTGAATTTCACTCTCTAAAACAGCCAATTCTCCTTCTGCATATTTTCGCAAAAAGATATGGTCTTCTCCATGAAGTGTCTTATCAATTTCCAGCGATAATTCTTGAATATTTCGATAGCGATGATACGTAATACCTATATGTACTCCTATCATACAAATACATAATATTGCTGTAAACATCCCAAACTTTCTATCCCAACAAACAGCAATATAAACTGCTCCAAATGATATTAACAAATATACACATATCCCTTTCATCACTTCCGGGTTTCTAAATAATCTCATTGTCTTATGATTTTCCTCCAAATATTCTCATCACTCCATTTTATATCCCATGCCTCGAACAGTCTTAATAATCACAGGACTTTGTGGGTCTTCTTCAATTTTTTCCCGCAAACGTTTAATATACACGGTTAAGGTATTATCATTCACAAAATCCCCTGCAATGTCCCAAATGGTTTCTAGCAATTTCGTTCTCGAAAGCACCATACCTCGATTATTAATAAACACAAGTAACAAACGATATTCCAAAGCAGAAAGATACAAATCCTTCCCATCTTTCGTTGCAATTCCTTTTACAGTATCTACAGAAATGTTTCCAAATTGTATTACTTTTCCATTTCCACCTGTAAGACGTAATATATTCTTAATACGTGAAACTAACTCTCTCGGACGAAATGGCTTTGCAATGTAATCATCTGCCCCTAAATCAAATCCCGTAACCGTGCTATATTCATCACCCGATGCCGTCAAAAAAATAACAGGCAATCCATACTCTGCCTTTATCGCAGAACACACGGAAAACCCATTTCCATCTGCTAAAGAAATATCCAATAACACCAAATCAAAAGTTTCTTTCTGTAATAGCTCCAATGCACCTTTTTGTCCCAAAGCATGCAACACTAAAAAACCTTCTGTTTTTAAAAATTCCGTCAAATTTTCTACAATGCTCTTATCATCTTCCACCAATAAAATCCTATTCATATGCTCTAATAGACACTCCTTTTTCTAATCACAATCACTACTCAACAATAATAAGTAAAAATCCCATCTTCAAGAAACTTGAGGTGGGATTTATACATAAAGTTATATACGTCAAATGAATATTTACGCTTGAAAAATAGGCATAACTACCAAATGAATCCATGATTATACCCAAAACAGGATTACTGCACCAAATACTTATCCATCTGATGCGACACTTTCATAACGCCATCTAACATATTATGAGCTTCTTCCGATGTCCTGAAATTCTGCTCTGTCATATCGGCTGACTGCTGTGCCGATGCTGTTACTTCTTCTGTTGTTGCGGATAACTGCATAATACTGTTTACAATTTCCGTATTGGCATGTTCTAATTCGCCTAACATCGTTTCTATCTCATTAATATCAGATACCAACTCATTTACATTTTCATTCATTTGGGCAAACTGCTCTGCCACTTCGGCAATCATAACTTCCTGCCTGTTTCCAACTTCTACCGTACGCTCTACTGCAGTTGCTGTTTCATTTGCATAATGTTCCAATGACTGCAAAATATTTGAAATATTCTGCGTTTCCATTCTCGTTTTTTCCGATAATGCACGTATTTCATCTGCTACAACAGCAAAACCACGTCCTGCCTCTCCGGCTCTTGCACTTTCAATCGATGCGTTTAAGGCAAGCAGATTTGTCTGAGAGGAAATTGCAAAAATTGTTTTTGTAATCGCTTTTACGTCATCCACATTTTTCTGAAGCTGTGTCATGGATTCGGAAACCATTGCATTTGTTTCTGCCAAAACATCTGCTTCCTGCTTCAACTGTGTCATCCGTCTTGCATTTTCTTCATTCAATTCGTTGGAACGTTTTGCTACACGCACCATATTATCGGCTTTTTTCACAGTTTTTTCCAGATTGTTTTGTATATCCTGCGTCATAACTGTCTGCATTTCAATATTTTCCGCAGTATGTAACGTTACTCCGCTGATATCGTTTGCGGAATGGTTTACGACCTCCGATGCATGACGTAATTCACTTACAATATCCATCGCACCTGCCGTACCTTTTCGAACTTTTTCCGCAATCTCAATCACATCATCCATCATCTTCTTTTGTATATCCGATTCATGCTGTGCTTTTCCAAGGGAATCGTCATTAAACTGTTTTGCCATTTTTGTCATATACAAAAGGACATACATCATAACCATAATGACAATGGAAATCGTCAGGTTGTCCATAAACTGCTCATCAACATAATCTTTTACAACAAACTGACGAAAAAGCGTAAGTCCAAAATTTTCAAGCGTTACCGCAATCCCTGTAATTCCCGCAAATTTTATATCATAACACAAAACACAACCCATAATCGGAATAATTTCCATTACCCTCATATAATAAGAATTAAATCCATAGATTAACAATCCATTGATAATAAACAATCCGACAAACATAAACCACCGAAGTATGTTGCTATCCCGATTCTTCCTATAAATAATAGCTCCTCCAACAGAAGTAATTACCATAATCGCAAGCAAACCAAATGTATAAGCAACGCTTCTGTAGCCTCTCATATAAGACACATATACAATCGCAAATGCAACTATATTTAATGCTGCACTACTGATACATAAATATTTGTTTATCCTTCTTACCTGTTCTTTGCGGTCTGCAAATTTAAAATTTTTTTCCATCATCTCCCGATATCCTTTGCCATATTATAATAAAATAGTAAATCACTTTTATTATAATATCTTTTTTAAGATATAGCAAATTATTTACTGCTTTTTGGATACATACCCATTTTCATCTATCGAAACATCGAATGATATGCCCTCCAAATAATGAATAAATTCACTACGCTCTTGTCCTTCTAATTCATACGTATCATAATCAGTAATACCTACAGGCAATATTTGAAGTGTGGTTTTTCCCTCTGTATCCCAAAGCACTTTTAATGCATAGGTGTCTACCATATCCTCATTAAAGATAAAATTTCCCAAACAATATACAATCGGAACGTCCTTATAATATTCAATGCCCTGCGGTACATGTGCATGATTTCCAACTACCAAATCTGCCCCTGCGTCAATATATTCCATTGCCAGTTGTCTCTGATACTCCTCAGGATAAGTCTTTCTTTCAAGCCCCCAATGCACATAAACAACTACATAGTCGCATTGTTCTTTTGTTTCCTTAATTCGTTGTACTAAGCGAGTACTGTCATACGTACAGAATAATCCCGGCTGTTCATTTTCAATATTCCATCCTACGACCGGAATCACTCTCGATGCGGAAAGCACACCGACTGTTCTTCCACCACTTTCTACAAAAATGGCTTCTTCTGCCCGTTCTTTTGTCTCTCCTGCTCCTACATAAGGAATTCCTGCTTCATCTAATGTCGAAAAACTATCCAGAAGTGCCTCTTTTCCATAATCTAATGCATGATTATTTGCAAGACTTACCACATCTACGCCCATATCCTGAAATACGCTTACATAAGAAGGATTGATTCGAAATGTAAATTGCTTATCCGGAGCTTGTGTTCCTCTTGTGGAAAATGGAAATTCCTCATTTACCATAGTAAGGTCTGCTTCATTCATTTCCGACTCCAAATATTCTGAAATAATGCTATTTAGACCTTCTGTCTCATAATCTGCTACGACTGCATTTTTGAGCAAAATATCTCCGGTAAAGAACATAGAAAAATCTTCAATAGAAGATTCTGTTTCTTTTGTTTCAGAATTTTCTGTACTCTCTGTCATAATTTGCTCTGTATTTTTTTCTGTAGTTTGTGTATTCTCTTTCTCACTTTGTGATACTTGTCCTTTATTTTGAGAATTATTTTCTTCTCCTGCATTATTTCCACAACCACAAAATAAGGCTGTGGCAAAGACTGCCATCATGCACAGAATACAAATTCTCTTTTTCATAAAAACCACTCCTTCCTTTCCCTAGTTATTTTAACCGAATCAAAAAAGTCCCCACTTCAAGTGCGTAGAGCACTAAGTGGTTGGTAGGGGGACAATGGAAAATCTAATATCCAAGTTTACTTGGGGTATAGAAATAAAAACACCCGAAAATGTTTTCCACTCTCGGATGTTTTCTTTTAATTGTCTGCATCAAGCATTCATAACTTTCTTTTTAAAAGTAACTATGCAAATCGCCACAAGACATTCGTTGTGCTTTCTGTATCCTCTTACAAACGTGCATCAAACAATCCACAGAAGCTGTCGATTGGGTCTTTTCCTGTAAATGCATCTTCTCCGCTAAGAAGTTTTTCTACTAATGCATCAATAGTAGCTTCTTTTGTATCGTATGCATTGATGTAAGTACGAGACTGTGGAAGGTCTGCAAGCATGGTTGGCTGACCAACACCAACTACAACTACAGGTGTTTCAAATACATACCATGGAATTTCTCCGCCACCTTTTGATAAGCCAAAGGAAGGTCTTCCGGAAGATACATCACATAATGTAATGATAATATCCTGTCCTGCAACAAAATCTTTAATTGCATTCTTTCCTGCAAAGTATAAGTCAAGACTTGGTTTTTCACCAGCTTCTACCTGTTTCTTCATCTTTTCAACAGGACTTTCATATACAAACGCATCAAAACCTTTTGCAGTTAATTTGTCTTTTAACATTTCGGCTACGTTCTGTCCGCCGCCCATGCCCATAGCTGCCATAAGGAAGTCCATAGGTCCTGCTGCCGGTTTTAAGCGAACAATCATAACTCTCTTATAACGTTCCGGTGTAACAGGAAGTACATCTTTATCTTTGTATTTCACAAGTGTAATTGCATCATTTGCAATCGCTTTGTGCATTTCTTTGTATTCTTCTTTTCCAAGATTTACTAAAGCTTCCGGTCCCGGAACAAGGTCTGCTCTGTCTTTCTTATGAAGACCCATCTTCGCTTTTAAGCCGATAATTCTTGTAAGAGCTTCTGTCATACGTTCTTCGGAAATGATTCCGGTTTTGTATGCGTTTAACATAGTTTCGAAGTCTTCCTGTGGGTCATTGAAGAATAAGAACATATCACAACCTGCATTAATTGCTGCCGGAAGCATATCTACACGTTTCATACGGTCTGTCATAGCTACCATGTGAGAAGCATCTGTAACAACCATACCGTTAAATCCTAATTTATCACGAAGAAGACCTGTCATAATCTCTTTGCAAAGAGTTGCAGGCATCATATCGTCATCTTTGATATCCGGATTGATAGCTCTTGTATAAGTAGGCATCATAATATGTCCACCCATGATAGCATCAAGTCCTGCATCAATTAAAGAACGATATACATGTCCGTAAGTAGCATCCCATGTCTCTACATCCATGTCGTTAATGTTATTAGAAATATGAGCATCTCTAAAGTCCTGTCCATTTCCAGGGAAGTGTTTTGCAGCACATGCAAATCCCTCTAATTCATGTGCACCTTCCAAATACTGTACACTCATGTCAGCTACAAGTTTTGGGTCATTACCAAATGCACGACAAATAACTTCGGTACACTGCCAGTTATAACCGATATCACAAACAGGTGCAAATGCCATATTACAACCGATAACCTGAGCTTCTGCATTTGACATTTTACCTAATGCACGAGCGTATTCCGGTTTACGTGTTGCACCGATTTTAACACCGGATGCAAGGAATGTTCCGCCAGGTGTTGCACCATCGCCACCCTGTTCTGTGTTACATGCGATAAATGCAGGTACTTTTGTATATTTCTGGATGTAACGGTTCTGGTTCTGAAGGTCTACCGGTGAGCCTGGGTTATAACGATATCCACCTAAATGATAGGTGTTTGCGAGGTTTTTGATATATTCCTCTTCTTTTGATTGTGTAAGCTGGAAGAATAACTGTCCAACTTTTTCTTCGTCGGATAAAGACGCAATGGTGTCTTCCACCCATTTAATGTCTTCATCCGCTAAATTGTATGGTTTTGCTTTCAAATCTACCATTTTCCTTTTCCCCCTAAGATAAAAATTTATTCGTAACTATTCAGCCCTTTATAGTTACATTTATTCTTCATCTTCCCCACAAAGTTCATAATAGGCGTCTACAATACGGTTGTATTCTTCTTCTGTTTCGATAGTTTCCACTGTAATGTCATCACCTTCTGAAATTGCACGGAATAAATAAAGACCCTCATCTTCTTTCAGCATATCGCCTTCTACTTCTGCACAAAGAACGTAATGCTTGTCCTCGAAATCAAATTCCTCTGTAATCGCAAGCTCTACTTCTTTTCCATCGAGTTCTAACATAAATGTTTCACATTCAAAAAATTCTTGATTTTCCATAATCTTAATCCTGCCGCTAATATCATATCTTAATGTATTTTTACCAAATACCTTATCCTAGCAGCTTTTCCTTTCTATTTTCTATTATTAGTTCTTTCTCATGTTTTACTGACACTCCAACGTCTAAAACACGTTGGGTTCTTTTCTCAATGTACTGAATAAAATTAGTATACTTCAATTACTAATTTTCCAATCCCTTAATGGCAACTTTCAATCTATCCATTGCCTCTACCAATGTGCTATGTGGCAATGCTAAATTCATACGAATGCAATTCTTTCCAAAGAATTCTTCGCCATCCTGCCAAATAACGCCTTCATAAATACCTGCTGCAAACACTTCTTTTTGTGTACGATTATATTTTTCACACCATTTTGTAAAATCCGGGAAAATCATATAAGTTCCCTGCGGTTTGGAAATTTCAATTCCCTCAAAATTATTCTTAAAGAAATCACACGCATAATTTACATTTTCCATAAGTACCTGACACAACTCGTCTACCCATTCATGTCCTTCCGGCTTATATGCCCCAATCAATGCATGCATCGAAAGTACATTCATACTATTATAATGCCCCAAAGAGGACTCTTTTCTTACACGGTCTCTCAAGTGCTTATTATAAATAATATGGTAACTTCCCACCAAACCTGCTAAGTTAAATGTTTTCGATGGTGCATATACGGAAATCGTACGCATTTTGGCATCTTCGCTAATGGACTGCAATGGAATATGCTTATTTCCATCCAAAATCAAATCCGACCAAATCTCATCGCATACGACCATAACATCATGCTTTTTGAAAAGCTCCATTGCCTTTTCCAATTCCCAACGTTCCCATACACGACCTGCCGGATTGTGAGGAGAACAAAAAACAGCTGCATGGATATTATTATCTACGATTTTCTTTTCCATATCCGCAAAATCCATGCGATAAATGCCATCGCCATCCTTTACTAATGGACTATGTACCATATCATAACCATTATTTCCCAGACTTCCCGTAAATCCTACATAAGTTGGAGAATGAAGAAGCACTTTGTCACCTCTTGAACAAAAAATATTCAAAGCAGATACCACACCGCCTAATACACCATTTTCATAACCAATGCATTCCGGTGTCAGACCGCTTACTCCATTTCTTGTTTCATGCCATTTGATAATGCTGTTATAATATTCCTCAGATGGCATAAAATAGCCATATTCCGGGTGATTGATACGCTCAATCATAGCCTGTGGAATCGTTGGAACTGTCGCAAAACTCATATCGGCAACCCACATTGGAATCGGTTCTACACCTTCTTTAATCTTACAATCTCCAATTGTCATATCATAGCCTTCAACAGCTACAGTATTATAACCCTTTCTGTTCATTACAGTAGTAAAATCGTACTTCATTTTCTTCTCTTTCTCCCTTACCGAAAACTTATAACAATATTCCTTCTCACATTTCTTCTTTATATATGCTTCTGCAATCATTTCTTACTATCACTCAAAATATCGTTTCCAAAGTAATAAAAGCGAAATTGCTTATCTACGATACTTTTTCTTGGCAATAAGCATATTTTTAGCAACATCTTGTATACATCAAAGAATACTGTCGCAGAATTTATAGATAGTTTAACATTATTTTTTTTAATTGTACATATCTATTTAAATTTTTAGATTATTTTTAGATTTTTTCGTATATATGTTCCAAAAATAAAAGATACAATTTCTATCATCTGTCAAAAAAACAACACTTTTACTAAATTTGTCGCCTCTAACCGGCTTGACCTTGTCTAATTTGATATGTATAATAATTGTCAAAAGGAATAAAGGAGGAAATAAAATCAATGAGACAAGTAATTGGTTTTAACACCAAATGGGCATTCTCTAAGGAAGCAACTGCTGTACCTGCTGAAATGCCTGCAAACTGGTATTGGGTTAATCTCCCACACACATGGAATGCAATCGACGGGCAAGATGGTAACAACGACTACTACCGTGGAACTGTATACTATGCAAACACTCTTAAGAAACTGGACTTACCGGAAGCTGACCGCTACTATGTAGAAATCCTTGCAGCTGCTTCTTCCGGTACACTTTATGTAAACGGCAAAGAAATGGCTCACCATGACGGTGGCTTTTCGACATGGCGTGTAGACATTACAGACGAATTACAGGAAAACAACTTAATCGTAATCGCTTGTGACAACGCTCCAAACAATACGGTTTACCCACAGATGGCTGACTTTACATTCTATGGCGGTCTTTATCGTGGTGTAAATATCGTTGCTGTTAGCGAATCTCACTTTGATTTGGATTACTACGGAGGACCTGGTATTGCTGTTACTCCTGAAATTGAAGACAAAGACGCTGTTGTAAAAGTAGATGTTTACCTTACAAACGCAAAAGAAGGACAGAACCTTGTTTATACATTAAAAGATAAAGAAGGAAACGTAGTAGCTGCTGATAAAACAGATGTTTCTGAAACAAGCGTTTCTTTCCGCATTAAAAACGTACACCTTTGGCATGGAAGAAAAGACCCATATCTTTACTCTGCTGAAGTATTATTAGTAGAAGGGGATAAAATATTAGATAACGTAAGCACACGTTTCGGATGCCGTACATTCCGTGTAGATCCTGAAAATGGCTTCATCTTAAATGGTGAAGAATATCCACTTCGTGGTGTAACCCGTCATCAGGATAGATGGGGAATCGGTAACGCACTTCTTCCGGAACACCATGAAGAAGACGTTGCTCTTATTATGGAAGTTGGTGCTACTACTATCCGTCTTGCTCACTATCAGCATGCACAGTACTTCTATGATTTATGTGATGAAAACGGTCTTGTTATTTGGGCAGAAATTCCATATATTTCCAAACATATGCCAACAGGTCGTGAAAATACCATTTCACAGATGAAAGAATTAATTACACAAAACTACAACCACGCTTCTATCTGCGTATGGGGACTTTCTAACGAAATCACTATCAGCGGTTCGGATGCAGACTTAGTAGAAAACCACCAAATCTTAAATGACCTCTGCCACGAAATGGACCCAACACGTCTTACAACCGTTGCAGCAGTATCCATGACAGATATGGATGACCCATATTTACAGGTACCTGACCTTGTATCTTACAACCACTACTTCGGATGGTATGGCGGAGAAACCGATATGAACGGCCCATGGTTTGATGAATGGCACAAAAAATGGCCAAATATCCCAATCGGTATGAGTGAATATGGTGCAGAAGCATTAAACTGGCATACATCTAACCCAACACAGGGTGACTACACAGAAGAATATCAGGCATACTACCATGAAGAACTTATCAAACAGCTCTTCCCAAGAAAATTCATCTGGGCTACTCACTTATGGAATATGTATGACTTTGGTTGTGACGGACGTGATGAAGGTGGCGAAAGCGGCCAAAACCACAAAGGTCTTGTTACAATCGACCGTAAATACAAAAAAGATGCTTTCTATGCTTACAAAGCATGGTTATCTGACGAACCATTCGTACATATCTGTGGAAAACGCTATGTTGACCGTGTAGAAGATGTTACAAAAGTAACTGTTTACTCCAACCAGCCGGAAGTTGAAATGTTCGTAAATGGCGAAAGCATTGGCAAAATCGCAGCAGAAGACCACTTCTTCTACTTCGATGTTCCAAATAAAGGCGAAACTACACTCGTTGCTGTTGCCGGAGAACAGAAAGATGAAAGCTTTATCCGCAAAGTAGATAAATTCAACGATGCTTACAGATTCCAGGATTCTAACTCTGTTATCAACTGGTTTGATATTACAGAAGTAGAAGGATGCTACTCTATCAACGATAAGATGAGCGACATTATGAAATCCCCGGAAGCTATGCAGTTATTTGCAGGTATGTTCTCTAAAATGCAAGGCGGTTCCGTAGCAGGCTTTGAAATGTCTGAAGGCATGATGAAAATGATGGGAAGCTTTACATTCCTTCGTTTAACAAGCATGATGGGCATGGCAGGCGAAGACTTCATTATGACAAAAGAACAGATTTTAGGCATTAACGCTGCTTTAAATAAAATCAAAAAAGTAGATTAATTTACATAGTCAATCATTAATTTATTGGATGTATAAAAAATAAGAATATCCCCCGGTAATTATTATTCTGAGTAAGTAATAATAATTTCTGTGGGGATATTTTTATATTATTTAGATTTGAGCATATATATAATTATTTTTACATATATATACACCTTTTTCCAAATCTCTTATGCAATTTTCATGTTTCATTTATAAATTTGCATTTTAAGCAAATCCAAAAGCCAAGTATAATATAGAAAAATAATTGCAAATATTCGCTTAACTTTATCAATTTTCTTCACTCATCCGATACCCTACACCAAGCTCATTAATAATATACTTATTATCTCCCGGCTTAGAGCCTAATTTTTTTCGCAAGTTTGCCATATTTACCTGAAGTTTTTTTACACCGCCATCGTCTTCCGGTCCCCAGATTTTTAATATAATATTTGCATAGGTCAATACTTTTCCTGTGTTTTGAGATAAAAATTCCAAAATATTATATTCCGTTCTGGTAAGTTTCGCATCATTTCCTGCTACAGTAACTATACGCCTGTCATAATCAATCTCTAAATCATAGAGTTTAAATTTCCCTGCAGTTATTCCAATCACATCTGCCATTCTGCCACTTCGAAGTGCAACACGCACTCTTGCCATAAATTCTGCCGTACTAAAAGGTTTTGTAATATAATCGTTTGCACCTAAATCCAGTGCTATTACCTTATCCGTTTCACTTGTTCTGGCAGAAAGTACCAAAATCGGGGTACTGCTATTTTTTCGCATTCCTTTTATAAACTCTAAGCCATCTTTATCCGGCAGTCCCAAATCCAAAATAACCAAATCCGGTAAATAGGAAAGACTCATCGTAATCGCCTCCTGACAAGTTCCTGCTGTAACTACATCATAACCATTTGTTTCCAGTATGGTTTCAATTAAACTGCGAATATTGTATTCATCTTCTACTACAAGAATTTTATACTTATTATTGCTCACCACCATCGTCCCCCATTTCCAGTTCAAAATAAAACTTTGCTCCACCATCGTTTCTATTTATGGCATGAATCTTACTTCCATGAGCTTTCACAATTGTTGCACATACGGAAAGACCAATTCCCATATTGTTACGGCTTCCATCTGCAGGAATAGTACCATTTTGTGCATATCCGGAAAAAATTTTATCTAAGTATTCCTGATTAATTCCACATCCATTATCTAACACGCTAAAAATAGCTTTGTCTTCTTCTATTTCTACACGAAGTATTAATTCCGTCATACCATGTGCATGAAAAATCGCATTTTCCAATATATTGATTAATACCTGTTCTATCAATATACCATCCATTGGAATACTGATAAATTCATCCGGAATTTCCACCTTTACATTCTGTGTAGGATAATGTTTTCGAAACTTCACCAAGACTGCATCTATCAATTCTTCCAAAACGGTAGATGTTTTTACAATTTGGACTTTTCCTTCATCTATCCGTGTTACAGATAACAAGTTCTCTACCATTCGAATCAACCATTGTGCATCTTCGTGCATCTCTTCTAATAATTTTATCTTTTGTTCTTTTTTTAGCAAATCATAATTTTCTATAATAACAGAACTAGCTCCATAGATAGATGTGAGAGGAGTACGAAGGTCATGTGAAACTGCTCGCAGTAAGTTCGCCCTCATACGCTCTTTTTCTGTTTCTGCTTTTAATTGATCCTGATATTTAATTTTCTTTGTAATGGTACTCGTCATCACAGCTACAACCAACATAACAACAGCAGAAAGTACATACTGTGCTGTAATAAAATCCAATGCATAATATGGAAGTGTAAATGTATAATTTACTACAATGACACTAACCAAAGAAGCTGCAATTCCCCAAAAATATCCTTCTGTTTGATAAGAAATAAAAAACACACCCAGTACAAATAACATTGGTACAAGAGTGTGTGTCTGAAACTGAAATTGCCCTAACAAACTTAAGATATAACACACACTTAAAACTAGCACAGTAAACAAAAAATCCTTTATCTTCTGCCTGTACTTTTTCATGTGCATATCCTTCTTTCTAATTGTGCTCAACTCATTTTCTAATAATTAATAGATTTTATTGTGGACTATTACATAAATGTAATAGCCCACTTAAAATAAAATATATGAGAGTGGTCTTTTCGACCATCTAATATGGTAACAACTTTTATTTTCATCGTCAATATCTATGTATATTTTTTTACCATTTCTTTACTGAATTTTTGTTAAATTTCTTGCCTTTTCAAATCCCCCTCTAACATATCTGCAAACATCTTTTTTATTTTTCATCTATTTCTGATACAGTTCCCATAAACAATGGCAGATTTTCCTCACAATCTATAACCATATAGACAAACGGACGATTCAGCTCTACCCGTTTTATATCCATCATTGCACTTTTTGCATTGTCTGTAATTACAGTAACTGCACCTGCTTTTGTTCCCTGCTCTGCTACGGAAATATACGTTTTATGGGTTACGGTATCAATATAGGTATTGAAATCGTCGTAACTTCCCAATCCAGACAAATCTGCCTTTGCAATATCAAATGCCTCTTTGATTCCCATTTGATTCAAAATTGGTTCCATATCAAAGGTGCATTGATTTTCAAATTTTGGCATGTAAGCATGCACGATTGCCCTTTGTGGATTTTCTAACAATACAGTAATTTTTTCTCCTGAAAGAGATGCAGTATAATCTTGCATAGAAACACCTTCTTTTGGCAGTAAAGCAACAAATGCATATTTTCCATCTTTATAAGATTTGACAAATCCTGTCGTATTGTCATCTTCTAAAAATCTGCCTTCCGTTGAATGCATAAATGAGACTTTTTGTGTTTCTCCATTTTCTTTTGTAAACGTGCCTGTTTTTACACTACTTTCTTTATAAGGCTCTTGCCATTTTGCATCAAATGCCAATGCATTGATTAAATACATCATGGTCGATTCAGGGATTTCCGATACGATATCAGTTATCATACCATCTGTATTTTGAGCAACCCATTGGTTGATATCTTTTATAGTCTTTTGACTAAAATTCGTTTTATAAATTCCGTCATGGTAATAACCTTCATTTGTTCGGATAAAATTTTGTTCTACCGAAAAATTTCTATCATTATTAATCCAAATAGAGTTTGCAATATGAAACCTGTAATCCTCTCCTTGGGGTAAATTTCTTTGATATTCCCAAAAGTAGATATTCAACGCCTTTACTGACGTTCCAAATGCTTCTTCCATTTCTGCTAATGTCTCTCCTTTTGCCCCATTTGCAGTCATGGAAAGTGCCATCATGACAGATACCGGAGAAACCAAAGTATTTCCCTCTTTTTTTATGCTGTTTTGAAATAATTCTGTGGAAAAATCCATAACATGGTTTCGCAATGTCTCTTTTGAAAGTCCGATACAAATTTCCCCATCTTCCGTTGATTCAATTTCCACGTTAATTTCTGCAACTTGTGTATCGCTACATATTTGAGTTACATCCTCTGATTCATCTTTGATTTCTACTATCTGTTTGTTTTGCGTATCTATTTGTGTATCTATCTTCGTAATGCCCTCTAATGGCAAATCTTTTGCACATCCGCCAAGCATTACTACTAAGATAAATAATATCGCTGTTAAACCAATTGTCGTTGCAATATCTTTCTTTTTCATAGTTCTCTCCCCCCTCCAAACACACTTAAATGTCAACCTTCACACATACTTCTTTTACTCCATCAAACATCACATATCCGCCTTCAAAAATCCGCAAATGAATTAGCATACCATCCTCCATTTCCAAATAAAGATGATATAATTGTTTTTCATCATAGAATGTACGAATTCCGCAATCTTTCCATACATCTTCGGTAAGCATAATTGTCCCTTCATTTATGGCAGCTAACCATTTTTTTACTTTTTCATAATCTGCCTTATTTACAGGTACTTTTTTTTCTTCATATGCTTTCACATTATTCCATGTTTCATTTGTCATATAAAATGCTTCGTAAGATTTTTCACTCAAATGCAGATAGTCTTCAAAAATATCTGCTCCTTTCTTTAAAAGCAAATCATTGTCATTCACAAAGAACCAAATAGCTCCATCCTCCATTTGCATACAAAGCATAAACTCCGGCTCATAGCCTTTTACTTCATAAAAATCACCTTGCACGCTTCCTGCAAAATCTACATAGCCATCTTTTTTTGTCCATGCATCAATCAGTCCGGTTGCCGTTCCTACTTTCTCTCCCACAAGTGCATTAGCATGTTCCAACCACTCATATTCTATATAGACTCTGCCTTGATAAATAAAAAATCCTATCATACAAGATGCCATGTCATCCGCATTTCCAAGCGAAACTTCTTTTTTTGGTACATAAACACCCGAATTTGAGCCACTTAAATTTTGTCTTTCTGTATTTTTGGGTTCTGTTAACTCCTGTTCACTTTCCTGTGGATGTTTGCTTTGTGTATCAGAATCTGTTATCTGTATTTCCTCCAACTCCTCTGATATGTTCATCGAATCTGTTGATTCTTTTGTTCCTGCTGCACTCAATGCTGCTTCCGGTATATCCAAACTGCCATTTTGTTCTGCATCTTCTCTTACCGTTTCTTCATCTTTTACTTGTTCTTGTTCACACTCTGTCTTGCCTTCCCCTTTTCCATATCCTGCTAAATCTTTTGCATTATTGTAAAACAAACCATTTCTCCATAAAAAACTACCAATAAAAAATACACTCACACAGGCTGCTATTACCCCTAGCTTTTTCCAAGCCCATTTTCTTTGTGTCACCCTTTCATCTTCTGTACCATAATTTTTCTTCCATTCATCCCTATATTCTTCCATATTTTCAGCTTGTTTTACTAATTTTGTTCTTGCATTATTCTTTGTTTCTTGACAATTACCTAAAAATTTCCTGTTTCGTAAATGTTCCGCTTCCAATAACAAATCATCATCAATTTCTCCAATGATATCCTGCAACCACTCACCATTTTTATTTTCCTTCATACCAAAAAGCCCTCCTTTCTTAAATATTCCTTTAATCCGCATCGAATCCGATATAACATACTCTTTGCCTTTGACTGACTCATATTGCAATAAGAGGCAACCTCACTAAGCGAATCCATGTAAAAATATCTTCCAATAAATAATACCCTTGCTTCTTTTGATAAATTACGAAGATATGCATTCATTGCTTCTTTTAATAAGACTTCATCTATCTTTCCCTCTACAATATTTCCTTCAGAAACACAATCAGAAAGCTCACAAAGAGAAAGGGCAAATTCTCCTGCTTGCCGTTTCTTTCTGTTTTTTTTGCGAAAGGCATCTATCGCAAGTCTTCTTGTTATTTTTGCCAAGTAAGTAGATAAAATCTTGGGAATATGAGGTGGAATTGACCGCCACGCACTTAAATACGTATCATTTACAATTTCTCCACACTCATCCTGACTAGCCAGAATGTTATATGCAATTTTTCTCAAATAGGAATCGTATTTCTTTTGCGTTTCAAAAACAGCCGACTCCTCCCTTTTTAAGTAAAGGGCAACAATTTCTTCATCTTGCATGCAAAATATATCTGTATTTACATATTTTTTTAGGAAAACCACACATTTAGTAAATTTTATCTTCTATAGCGGATTCCACATAACTTTATGTAAATAAAATACTCCTTTCTTTTTTAGGTCCCTATATTATATATCTCGTCAAAAAATGCGATTGGTTGCAAAAAACTACATTATTTTGAAAATAAAAAAAGAATCGCTGTAACATAAATTTTCTATCTTACAACAATTCTTTTTTTATATACAAATGTAAAAGCAGAGTTTCAAAAGTTTACTTTCCTAAAACTCCTGCAATTTCTGATTTAATTTTTCATAAATCGGCTTCATATGTTCTTCATTTGTAACTTCTAATACTTTTTCTATCGGAATCCACGCTACACCGCTGTTTTCATCTTCTTTTACTCTTATAATATCCGTTTCGTCTGCTTCCCACAAAAAACAACAATCAAAATGCAGATGACTTGAAACAAACCGCCCTCTTTTTCTATGGCTGTTCACCGTCAAAATTTCAACTGCATAAATTCCATCACTTAGCAGTTTTAATTCTTTTAATCCGGTTTCTTCTTCGGCTTCTTTTCGTGCTACGCAAAGCAAATCCGCTTCTCCATCTGCATGTCCGCCTGTCCACGCCCATGAATGATAGATATTGTGATATGCCATCAAAATTTTGGTTCGTTCTTTATTCACTATCCAATTTGATGCTGTAAAATGGCATAATTTATTTTCTCTCGTAAGTACATCTTCAAACATATTTATATATTGCAGAATAAGTTCTTTGTCTGCTTTTTCCTGTTCGTTGTATGGGATGTAGTTTTGCAATTGTGTAATGAATTTCATTTCTTGTTTCTTCCGTTTATTCAAATGGCTTAAATGTATTATAAGAAACCAATTCTTCCATCGGTCTAAACTGACTATGCATCGGTGCAGGTACTGCATCTTCTGCCGGATAACCCATGACCAAAATTGCAGTCGGTTCTAATGTTTCCGGAATTTCAAATTCGGTACGTAATACTTCCGGTCTGAAATGCATCACCCATGTTGTACCAATTCCAAGAGATGCCGCTTCTAACATCATATGTGTTGTCACAATAGAAGCATCAATTTCTCCGCTGATTTTTCCATCGTATGGTCTTTGATAACATTCTTCTTTATTGTAGCAAATAATCATCGCTGTCTTAGTGTCAAAATGGCATTTGGTTGCCTTGCGTAATTTTTCCAACGCTTCTTCATTATTCACTACCACAACACGATGTGGCTGAAGCCCTTTTGCTGTCGGTGCGACATAACCTGCCTTTAAAATTTTGTCGATTGCTTCCTGTGCAACCGGTTCATCTGTAAATTTACGAACGGAATAACGTTCTTGTGCTAAATTTAAAAAATCCATCTCTGTTCTCCTTTTATTTTCAAATGCCAAGCTACTCTTTACTCAACTATAATTATATTTTTGTACAAAATCTATCACTTCTATATATTTTATAGTATCATTCCACTTGATACTCTTATATTAGAACATGATAGCTGATTCATCATTTTAGTTCTCAGTAAAGCAAACACGCAAATTTCACATTAACTGCTTACGGTTATCATCCGCAATTACCGCATCCACCGCCACAACCTACTTGCACACTCGCTTCATACATCGTTTCTAACGAGCAAATCGCCTGTGCTGCTATGCCTTCTTCACGTCCCGTAAAACCCAAACGTTCTTCCGTGGTTGCCTTTACATTAATTTGGTCTTTTTCCACACCAAGTACCTTTGCAATATTTTCTTCCATCTGCTCAATATATGGGCGAAGTTTTGGTTTCTGTGCAATAATTGTAGCATCAATATTGCCAACCACGTAACCTTTTTCTTCAATCAATTCACGTACATGAGCCATCAGTTTCATGCTGTCTGCCCCTTTATATTCCGGGTCTGTATCCGGAAAATGCTTGCCAATATCGCCCATTGCAGCTGCTCCAAGAATGGCATCCATGATGGCATGCACTAATACATCTGCATCGGAATGACCTAAAAGCCCCAACGTATGCGGTACTTTCACACCTCCTAAAATTAAATCTCTGCCTTCCACTAGTTTGTGGACATCGTATCCTAACCCAACACGCATTGTTTCTGTTCCTGCCTTTCAAAATTATGTATCCAATCTGCTTTTAATAAGTATACCAAAAAAATCACGGAACTAATAGCCCAAGTTATCGGATATGCAAAAAATACCATTTGAATATTACCAAACTGTTTTGCTACCATTGTAATATACGTAATTCGAATTCCACACCACGAAATCATCATCACAATCATCGGAACGGTCGACTTTCCAGCTCCACGCATAATTGCGGCAGCTGCATGTGAAAATGATAATAAAAAATAAAATAACGTAACCGTTCTTGCTTGAAGAACTCCATAAGATACTGTTTCAGCATCTCCACCAAATAAAGGAATCAATTGTGGTGCAAACGTATAAATCAATATTCCCATCGTTTCTGCTAATGTAATCGCACAAACAATCCCAAACATTGCTCCCTTTTTTACGCGCTCATATTGTTTGGCTCCTAAATTTTGTCCTACAAACGTTGTAAGTGCCATGGAAAAACAGGTAATCGGTAAAAATCCAAACCCTTCTATTTTCGTATACGAGCCACAACCTGCCATTGCGGCTGTTCCAAATGCATTGATATTGGACTGCACCACCACATTTGCTATGGAAATAATGGAATTTTGCACTCCCGATGGCAAACCAATGGAAACAATTTGTTTTAACATCTCTTTTTCCATGCGAATTTCTTTTAGATGAATCTGATATACGTCCTGAATCTTCATCAATCGTCCCATACACAAGGCAAGACTTAAAAACTGAGAAAGAATCGTAGCCAGTGCGGCAAATTCCACACCCAAACGAAATACTCCGCAAAACAGCAAATCCAATATAATATTTACAATGGATGAAACAATTAAATAATAAAGGGGACGTTTACTATCTCCTACCGCCTGTAAAATACTCTTACAAACATTATATAAAACAACGGCCAATGAACCGCAAAAATAAACTCTTAAATACATAACAGAATTTGGAAATACATCAGATGGTGTACCCATCCACTTAAGAATCTGTGGTGTAAACAATACCCCTATGACACTCATCACAATACCGGATACAATGCCAAATGCCACATCTGTATGTACTGCAATGCGAACTTTATCATACTCTTTAGCCCCAAAATAGCGTGAAATCACAACACCTGCTCCCATTGCCGTTCCATTAAAAAATCCTACCAACAAAAAAATCAGGCTTCCTGTTGAAGTTACCGAAGCAAGTGCTTCATCCCCCAAAAAATTTCCTACAATCAAAGAATCTGCCATATTGTAGAATTGTTGAAACATCTGTCCCAAAAATAACGGAATCGCAAATCCGATAATCTGTTTTGGAATCGAACCTTCCGTTAATACCGTACCTTTTGTATTACTCATATTTTTTGCCTCATAATTACTATACTAATTGGAACGCAAGCAATGTATAGTTGCCTGCGTTTACCCACAATCCGCTTTACAAATTGCGTTTCTATGCAAACCTCAATGTTCTCAACTAAAACAATAAACACACCATAAAGAAACTTTCTATCTTATATTTGCATAATTGCTTTTTTCTATCCATTTCAATTAGAAAATCTAACGACAATTATTCAAATATAAATAAAAACACTTTATGGTGTGTACTAGGAAACTCTAGGTTATGTTTTACTTATGCACGGTTTCATTATGCAAGAGCTGCTGTAATAATAGCCATTGCGTAAACTTCTTCTGCATTGCATCCGCGAGATAAGTCATTAATTGGTGCATTTAAACCTAAAAGAATTGGACCATATGCATCAAATCCGCCAAGACGCTGTGCAATCTTGTAACCGATGTTACCTGCGTTGATATCAGGGAATACAAATGTGTTAGCTTGTCCTGCAACTTTGCTGTTTGGACATTTTGTTTTTGCAACGGTTGGAGAAACTGCTGCGTCAAACTGTAATTCGCCATCAATTGCAAGTTCCGGATATCTTTCTTTTGCTTTGTTTGCTGCAGAACGAACTTTATCTACTGTTTCCCCTTTTCCTGAACCAAGTGTAGAGTAGCTTAAGAATGCAACTTTTGGATCGATACCGAAGATTTCAGCACATTTTGCTGTTTCGCCGGCGATTTCTACTAATTCATCATCTGTTGGGAATAAGTTAATTGCACAGTCACCCATTGCTAACATTTCATTTCCACCATTGCCATCCGGACGAGCTAAAATAAAGCAGGAAGATACGATTGTATTGCCAGGTTTTGTTTTAATCAGCTGTAATGCCGGACGTACTGTATCTGCTGTAGAATAAGTAGCTCCCCCAAGTAAGCTTTCTGCTTTGCCCATTTTTACAAGCATGGTTCCAAAGTAGTTAGAAGCAGACAATACTTTGCGAGCTTCTTCCGGTGTAACCCCTTTTTTCTTACGAAGTTCACAGTAGTAAGCTACCATTTCTTCGAATTCGTCATAGTTTGCCGGGTCAATGATTTGTGCACCTGTGATGTCAAAATTGCCATCTTTTGCAGCAGCTTCGATTTCATCTTTGTTTCCTACAAGAATTGGTGTAAGAATTCCATCTGCTAATAAACGAGCAGATGCTTCAAGAATACGTGGGTCGCTTCCTTCCGGGAACACGATTTTTCTTGGGTTTTCCTTTAAGATGTTAATCATTTTTGTAAACATACTATCTTCTCCTTTAATTATAATATTCGTTTATCACTAACTCTCATTTTATACCTATTTTCCAATAAATACAATCTGACAATTTGTACAAAATAAAAACAATAAAGAATACCAAAGATTTTTATATATTTTACAATATTTCTTCAATTATAATACCTAAAACATCCACTTTTTTATTCCACTTTTTCACTTTCCCTAACATACAACTTTATGATATAATAAAAAAGTTATTGTCCTATAAATGCACAAAATTCTATATGTTTTCCGGAAAGGATTTTATTTATGAAACAAGATTCAAAAAAAGGCATTCTTTTATTACTGATTACAGCTTCTGTTTGGGGAGTTGCTTTTGTGGCACAAAGCTTTGGTATGGAACATATGAATGCATTTGCATTTAACTGTATCCGAAATATCATTGCAGTGATAGTATTGCTTCCAATTGCATTTTACCAACACCACAAACAAAAAAATACTTATTTTAATAGCAAAGAAACAACTTTACACAACACAGAAACCAATTCCACACTCTTAGCTTTACATAACCAAAATAAAACGATGAAAACATCTCATTTTTACCATATAAATACTCACTCTAATAAATTTCATTTATGGAATAGTTTCTCTAAACAAAAAGATTTATTTATGGGTGGTTTCGTTTGCGGAACGGCTCTTTGCATTGCTTCTAATTTTCAGCAACTGGGCATTGAACACTCTACTGTAGGAAAATCTGCTTTTATTACTACGTTGTATATTGTACTTGTTCCAATTTTCGGATTATTTCTAAAAAAGAAAGTACCGTTCCAAGTTTGGATTGGTGTCATTTTAGCTATGATTGGTCTGTATCTGCTTTGCATGAACGAAGAACGGTTTGTACTTGGTATCGGAGATAGTTACCTACTGTTATGTGCCATATTTTTCACATTTCAGATTATGTTAGTGGATTACTATGTTACTAAAACAGATGGATTGTTGCTTAGTATTATACAATTTTTTGTAACAGCTGTTCTTTCCGGTATTTGCATGATTTTTACGGAAATTCCAAGTATTGCAAATATTATGGATTGTGCCATTCCGTTACTTTATGCAGGTGGAATTTCCTGTGGTGTTGGGTATACGTTGCAAATTATCGGGCAAAAATATGTTTCTGCTACAATTGCTTCTTTAATTATGAGTTTGGAGTCTGTCATTGCAGCACTTGCCGGATGGGTAATTTTGCATGAGGTTCTTTCAACAAAAGAATTATTGGGTTGTATACTTGTTTTTACAGCAATTGTAGTAACACAAATTCCCATAAAAGCAAACAACACAAGCAATAAAGACGTTACCTTTTAGCAGTATGCTAATGGTAACGTCTTTGTTCCTATACGGGATTTTTGATTGCTTTTTCCAAGTTTAAGATTTCTTATATAATTTTTTTAAAAATACTGCGATAGAAACCAGTATTGCAGATATTCCTGTTGCTGCATTGTAACCTCCTACTTGTCCTGTTTTTGGAGAAGTTACTTCTTGCTTATTCTTGTCTGCATTATTTCCCGTTTGACCATTCTGTGTGTGGTTATTTACATTTTGGTCACTTCCTGTCTGGTTGTTTCCGTTTTGATTATTTTCGGTTTGGTCATTTCCAGTGTTATGATTGTCGTTTGGTGTTTGTGCACTTTCTGCTTCTTTTACAACAACTGTTCTTGTTGCAGAAGCCGTATTTCCGGATTTATCTGTTACTTCATAAATAATTTGATATGTTCCGGCAATACTTGTGTTGACTTTTCCTGTTACAATAATACTTTGTGTTAAATCACCATCTGTATTATCTGATGCAAAAATGCCTTCCAGTATATCAAAATTATCTCCAACCTGAATAATTGTGTTTTCTTCCACTGTCAAAATTGGAGATTCGGTATCTCTTTTGACATCTACATAGTATACATTAGTTCTGCTCAAACCGCCATTTTCGTCCGTAACTTCTGCATACCAACCATGAATTCCATCCACTACATTTTCCCATACATAAGATGCTTGTGTACCGCTTTCCACTTCCGTAACTGTTCCAATGACTTCATCTTTATAAACATTTACATTCAATCCGGTTGTTTCCAAAGTTTTCTCCGAAGAAGTAATACCCAAGTCTGCAAATGAAATTTCAAAGTGTTCGGAATCGTTTAATTCTGCACCATCTACAACAAAATCATTTCCTTCATTTGGAATTTCGGATACTTTTGCATCATAATCACCATAATTATTTCTGTCACTTCCGCCATATGATGGAGTATAAGTACGAATAATGATTTTTTCTCCTTCCAAATCAAAATGCATAAGTCTTATATATCCGGCACCGCCTTCTAAAAGTCCCTGATAGTCAAAGAGCATATTGTATACGGTTCTCGTAGTTCCATCTGCGTTTGTAAAGGTGTCGGTTGTGGTTCTTGCATTGTGATAGTGACCGGAAAGTACCATGCATACATTTTCATTAGTTGCCACTACTTCATCATGGATACGCTGTGGTTCTTCTCCCAATCCGCCACTTGCTAATAAGTATTCATGGAAGTTTAGGATTGCTTTTCGTTCCGGATACTGTGCGAGTACATCATTGAGCCATTCAATTTCTTCATCTCCAATACCCCATCCCATATATACCATAATAAAGTCGATTCCACCAACGGTTATCAAGTCGTAATGTCCACGATTGTCTTTATAACTTTCCCCATACCATGCATTATCTGCATAACGGCTTTCTCCAAAGTATTTAGAGAAATTATCATAGGATCCACTCAAATGTCCTACATCATGGTTTCCTGCTAAAATTCCATAGGCAATTCCGGATTCATCCAGCAATTTATACGCTGCGTTTGCCTGCTCCCATTCCTGCACGTTTGGTTCATCATCAATAATATCTCCATCGTGGAAGATGTACTGAATATTCATTCTTTCACGATTTGCCAGAATCCAGTTGTGAATATTTAACTGATGCTGATATACACCATCTAATTCTTGGTCTGAATTTCCTTCATAATCTTCGTTGTAATACTGCGTATCACTCTCAATTACAAAAGTAAAGTCATAACTGTCTCTTGTGGTATCATCCACATTATAAGTAGCTGCACCTGCTTCTGTCTTGTTGATGCTTTCTTCTGATATTACAGCAATATCCGACTGTACACTATCATCTGTTTTCTCTGTAACATCTGCTTCTGCATTGTTATCAACGTCTGTTGTGCTATCCGACTGTACATTATTGTCCGTTTCTTCCGTAACATCCTTCTCTGCATTATTATCAACGTCCGTTGTGCTATCCGACTGTACATTATTATTGGTTCTATCTTCTTTCAGGGAAGCCTCATACTGTGTCGGAGTATAGCCTTCTCCATTTTGAACAATTACATTAACACAATTATCCTCAAAATGGTCTTTCAGGCTCACTTTACCGCATAAGTTCATAGTTTCCCCATCCATCGTCTGTTCTGCATCCAGTTTTTCCCATTCTTCTGTTGCAGTATTATACACATACATAAATGTCTTTGCGTTGTTGCTGATTCCGGTCCATTCTACACTAATAACGGTATGTTCATCTACCGTATCGTCCAGTTCAATACGGAAACTTTCATATGGGAACCCGTTTCCTGTATTTTCTTCAAATACCTTTTTAATGCTGCCACTTGTATTACTGATTCCACTATCCTTTATAATATTTGTATCTTCTAATTCATAACGTTCCCCCGACTTAAAGGTAACCGTCATTTTATCATTGCTTTCATCTGTTACTTTTACGGAAAGTGTTGGATTTGTTGTAACTGTCGTTCCATTTTCCGGCGTTACCTGTTCATCAATGGAAGCAGATTCTTGCGGAGTGATAAATGTAAGTTCTTTTTCTGCTACATTTCCGACTTCATCACGAGAGGTAATCGATAAAGTATGTTCTCCTGCCAGCATTTCAAGAGCTCGAAATTCATATGGCACATCAATCGTTTTTCCATCTAATAAAACTACGGTAGTTACTTCTTTACTGTGAGCATCCTTTGCTAGCACTTCAATTGTTCCATTATGATAAATAGCTTTTTCTTCTATATTTGTTGTAATTTCAGGTGCTGTATTGTCAACCGTTACCCTAATGATTTCTTTTCCATTGGAAATGGTATGTTCTCCATCTTCTGTTTGTGTGGTATCCCACATATAGCGAATGGATTCAAAATCACTGTCTTCTAACTGGAATGTGACATAAAGAATTTCATTTTTTGAAGTGCCATCTCCCATGGAAATCGGTGTTTCTTGAGATTGTATCGTTAAGTCAACTTTTTCCACGCTATCCATATTTTCGTGTTCCACTGCACCCAGACCTTTTTTCGTCTGATAAGAAACAGGATTTAATGTTTTTCCATTTGGCAATACCATACGAATATTTTGAATGGTAAAATCATCGTTATTTTCAATATTGTGTTCTAAAACATTTGCTTTATTCCCTGCATGAAATTCCACTGTAATGGTTTTGGTTTCTGCATCAAATTTATTAGCATCAATATCATACACATAAGTTCTTACATCACTATAGGTTCCTTCATGGAAAATGCCTACAACTTCTCCGTCTACAGCTACTGCATTCTTGAAAAATACATCCGTATCGGTCGCTTCAAAAGCAATTTTTCCAAAACCATTAATGGATGTTTTTGCTTCGCCGGTAACGTCTTTTCCATCAATGGAAAGTGTCTGTCCATACGCAATTACCTGCTGCATATCTGTAATTGTATCACCGTCTTTTAAGTTCAACTGGGCTGATTCTTTGGCATCTGTATTGGTAATGGTACTTTCCTCTGTAGAAACCGTACAAAATCCGTCACTTACGGAAAAATAGTAAGTAAAGCTTCTTTTATTCAATAAATCCACATTATTTAATGTTTTGGTATAAGTATCATCACCATTTCCAACCAAATTGTAGCTTTCAAAATTTTCTTGGTCATTATATTTTAAAAACAATTTTACGGTTTTTATCGTTGTTTCTTCGGAAACAGCTTTTATGGTAAATGCGAGTGCTTCGGTATCATTAGAAAAATTTTCTTTGCTCATATCCGTTACTATCGGCTGCTGTTGTGGTATTACGGTTTTTGCCTGATATGCCGGTTTTTCAGAAGAAGTAATTGTTCCCGGTGTTGGAGTCTGTGTATCCCCTGTCAAAACAGTTGTAAATATTCCATCTGCATATTGATTTTGATAGGTAATGGATGCATCTGGGTTTGTATTATCGACATTATCATTGTAAAGAACCGAATCAATTACCACACCTGTATTTGTCGTAATATTCATACCACGTCTGCTTCCATTTGCCATACCCCCGCTTTCAATCCTAATCCACTGATTTTCGGTTAAGCTTGTCCCAAACTTAGTATTAAAATCTTCCAGTGTCACTTCTGAATTTGAACCATTATCCACCCAAAATACCAACGTTTCTTTTGCTTCTAACATACGGTCTTTATCTGTTTCCCACCATGTAGTGCTTACTCCGGTATCCGGATACAGATAATTGAGTTTATAGTCTTTCAAATTAATTGTTGTATCGGAATTATTATAGATTTCAATAAATTCATAAGCATCCGCACCATTCATATTCGCACTATCCGGTAATAATTCGGTAATCACAAGTGCCGGAGCTTTTGTTTCGTCTACGGTATCAGTTTGCGTTCCCTCAATCGTTACTGTTTGATTTTGTATAACTGCTGTATTTGTACCATCAAAAATGCTGACGGTATAAGTAAACACACCTTTTTCTGCTACATCTGCAAATGGTACACTTCCTGTTAATTTCCCTTCTGCATCCAATGTTAAAGCATACTCTTTTTCTCCATCCACTGTAATTTTTCCGGAAATAACATTTTGAAGTCCCAAATTAGTATCGGTTACCGTAATATCCAAAGCTGTATTTTCTGCCAATTCCGATACTTCTGTTGCTGTTATGGTTGGTGTATTTACCACATCAGGAGCTGTATAAACACCCAAAATATCATCTTGTGCAACTTCAAGTGGTGTTGGTGTCCGGTCATAGTCTACCACAATCTGATTTCCATTATAGGTAAATGCGATTGCTTCGTCTTCACCAATACTTCCATCAGAAGAACCTGATTTTTCATATGATGCCTGTGCCAATACCTGTCCTGTTGCTGTCGCAACTGCTAATGTTCTTGGTCCGGAATTATGAAGCCCGTCACACGCCAATTCAACTATCAAAGCATCCTCAGAAATCTTATAATACTCACAAAAATCCGCTTTTGTGGACTCTGCATTTCCTTCATTTTTAATCCATATTAACATACTGCTGTTTGCCGGAAGTTTCTGAATATCCGGGTCCCATAACGTCTGTTTCGTTCCATTGACATATATAATATGATAATTGGATAAGTCAATATCTTTATCACTGATATTTGTCAGCTCATAATATTCATAAGCATCCAACTTACTTAAATTTTTCGTGTTTGGCACAATTTCCGTAATTAAAACAGGGGAACTGATTTTTAACTCATTGTTTCCACTTTCCTTTGCCAAAACCGGCATCTTACTGCCAGACATCGCAACAAGTACTGCAAGTGATACTGCTGTAAATCTTGTGACATTTCTTTTCATAGCTTACCTCCATATTGCGTCATTCTTTTTTGCAGAATAACATCACTATGTAAAATCCACTATCAAAAAAATGTTAAATTTATGTAAAAATTTGGAGGGAACATGGTTCTCTCCAAATCAGGCAAAAATGCCCCTTACTTACTACTTAGTACTCCACACTTCAAATACATTCCAAAGCCCTACTTCTTCGTCACAATCTGACTCAAAATCGCAGGGTCTTTTATTTTTGTATCCTCTGCTAACATTAACACTTTCGTCAATATCTGTGCTGACATCGGGTCTTCATCCAAAAATGGCAGATACACCTTGCCACGCTTTCCGCTAAAGACAGGTACCATATGAATGGAACTTCCACCATCTTGATGTATCATACCGCTTCCCAAATGTACATGATAATTATTATGCTTTCCTTGAATATTTGCAAAATTCTCCTGCACCGTAACATTTTCCAGCTTCATCAACTGACAAGTATACTCGATAATCGCTCTGCGAAGCTCAATTGTAGAAAAGGACGTAATCGGGTCCACTCCACCAACATATGCTGTACTTACTGCCAAGTCCACATCTCGCATAATTTCTGAATAAATAACATCATCAATTTCTTCTATCTTTTTCCCTGCATTATTCTTACATTCATAAAATGCCACATAATCAATACTCGGTGCTTCAATATCGCTTGGTGAAAACCAGTCTGCATCCGCATACAAATGCACGACCAAATTTTCTTTGTGATACACACGTTCCAACCCATTCTCATAAGAGACATTCCATCTTCTGCTCTTTAAGGCAGCAGCGGCTTTCTTTGGCTGAATTTGGTAACCACTATAACGCTTTGTCAAGGTACTTGGTAATTCATCTTCCAATTTTAGGTACAATTCGCGGAAAATCTGCTTAAACGGTTGCACTACCTGATGCTCAAAGACATATTTTCGATAGGCATCCCATATATTTGCCTTATGCAAATCATACGGATGTGCAA
Organism: uncultured Lachnobacterium sp.; assembly: GCA_937889225.1. Classification (GTDB taxonomy): domain Bacteria; phylum Bacillota; class Clostridia; order Lachnospirales; family Lachnospiraceae; genus Roseburia. The sequence continues at coordinate 34,892 of CALAST010000084.1, forward strand.
TATAAATATCTCCACCAACTTCATAAGTTTCTTTTAATCCACAAAGCATGCCATCTTTGTAAAATCCAAAATGCCCTTCATTTTTTAATACCAATGTCTGTAACATCGGAGCAACAATCGGATTTTTGCTAATCGCATCCATTTCCTCTTTTCCAAACATAATGCGTTCTTCCATTGCTGTCTGTAGCATCTGTTTGGAACGCTTATATTGATTACTGAATAAGGTATGTACTTCTTTGATTTCCAGAATCTTTTCATGTTTTTTCAGCTTTGCTGGAATGGATTTGAGCATTTTTCCATTTTTTCGCACACAAATTTCATTTTGTCCAAATGCATCAATGGCAATCCATACTTCTACGTCCTCTATCTGCTTTGGCTCTAAGAAACTGTGATACTGCTGCACGACTTTTGTTTCCATTACCCATGACAACCTTGTAACCGTCTGAAAACGTGAATTTCTTGCCAGATTCATAAGTGCAATCTCACACGCACGTTTCTCACTTGCCTGACGCTGTGAGCCAAATGCCTTTGTTTCTTTTAAAAATTGCTGTACATACAAATATCGCTCCAATAAATCCTTATCATCCGCAAGCGGACAGATACAATACGCATTTAACGCATCTTTATTACGTTTTTCTTTTGCCTGTTCCAAAAATACCTCTTTTTCCTTTTTCCCAAGACATGCATCTGCATACTTTCTTGCACGCGTATGGAAACTGTTTTCACATAGAAATTTTGCGGCTTGGTAAATGAGAGAGAAACGTTTTTCTCCTAACACTTCATAAACGCCTTTGCACCAATCCATATCAAATGCACCATCATTTAAGTCGATTGGCTCAATATCCGTATACTGGGCAATCTCTGCTTTTTTCTCATCATTGCCATATTGCTTCATATGGGCAATGAAATAATAGCACGCATCTTTAAAACCATTCCAACCAAGCACTTCCCCAATCATCGGAATCCATTGCGGTGCAAGCATTGCCACCTCTACAAGACGTTTTTCGGAAAAACCTTCCTGTCTTAACTGCTCTGCGGAGTCGTTTTCAAGTGGATAACAATGACGAAGAACTTCTGTAAACACCTCATTTTTATCATTTCCATATGTCTGCCGTTTGATTTCTTCTCCATCTAACACATGCAATGCAAAAATCAGTGATTTCACACCACGAATAACACGCAACTTTCTTATATATTGTGTTACTTCTGTTACTTCATTAAAACGAGTCGCTTCCATTGCAAGCAACGTATCTGCAATTTTATCCAATGCCTCTCTTAAGCAACGATACATATCCTGTTGTTCTTCTCCCATGGAAAAATTCGGGTTTCCATATGTACCTCTGCTATGATAATAAGCACCATCATACGCTTCTACTAAACGATGCTTTGTTGTTGTTTGCGAAGAATAATACGATTTTTCCTCCGTATGCCCGTCTAAAATCATTTCATAGAGTGCTTCTTTCGGCAGCAACTCTAATGTTACAGCTCTTGCCACAATACATAAAGGAATATCTAATTTATCTTGTGTTGTTTCATCACATGCCAAATGGAACTTCTCATAACTTTCATACAGCACCGGAAAATATGCTCGAAATGCTTCATCCGAAACTTCCATTAAATTTAACTGTTTTATCATAAAAGAGAAAATTCGTAAACATCCGCAGGAATATGTTGTTTCATAAACTTCCCCCAAATAATTCTTATTTCTTACCGTATAGGAATTCTTTTTCGCATACGTATTGATAAGCTCCAAAAACTGACACGCTTTTTCAGGGAAAGAACTATGGTCAATTTCCAAAAAATAATGCTCTAAAATTGTTGCGTAATGAGAAAAATAATCCAGTTTTCCAAGTATTGAACTATTCATAGAACACAATTCTATTTCCTTTGGCAAATGAAAATATCCGTCATGGAAATTTCTACCCATTGTACCATTCAAATATCTCAAAAAAAAGACTTCATCCGGAGATAAGTTATCTTCTTCAAAATATTTTCGCCATACATCACCAAGCGGAACACCGTCAAGTGTTTTATCCGTACCTATGTCATACAATGGAGATTGTCCCACTTGTCGATAATAGTCTCCGTATGTTTTATATTCTTCTAAAGCATGTTTTGCAATACGTTTCTCCCATAAATGAATATATGCTACTACTTTTTCAAGGGACATTACCTGCAAAAAACTTAAATCCACGTTTTCTTTCTTCAAAAACAAGCCTTTCGTTGTTTTGTTCAAATGTGATGTGTATGGGATATGATAGCACTTCTTGCGTTCATATAAAGAAAAGCCTTCCGCTTTTCCTTTAACAGTAACTTTTGGAATGGAATTATTTGTGCTTGCCAACATGACATCGCAAGCATGATTATTTGAAATTTGTACGTTTATTTCAGCACTTATATGACTTTCTACGCTTTGCAAGTTTCCTTGTGCATTTATGTAACCCTCCAAACGTTCCATTTCTTCTCCCTCAAAATAGGACGAAGCCACTTGTCGCAATTCCAATGCTGACTCATAAATCGTTTTCGTTTTCGAAACAATCAAGCGTTTATAACTGTTTACTACCTGTTCTTTCTTTTGATTTGCCAATACTTTAATAATATTCGCTCTCGCATAGCCTTTTTTGGATTTCAGACGGGATTCTAATTGTATAATTTCTTTTTCACTCAATTCCAGTTTCAAATATTCTTTTGTGACATACTCACTAAGTATTTCATTTGCGGAAATAATTTCCTTTAATAAAAATGCTCTTTTTTTATCTTCTGAAGCAACCGGATAATATTGCTCCATAAATATTTTCACCCTATTACTATAATAACTATATGTTGATACATATGGTAAAAATTTATCCACCATTTCCTGCGTATGAATACGTTCTAACAGGCAAAATAATGTTTCTATCATGGTATCTTTACTTAATCTTCGATAGTTTTTCGTCAATCCCTCATCCGAAAACCATTCAAACCCTTTGCAAACATACTTCTTTTTCGGGTTCATTTCCTGTAAAAAATTCCATACATGACTATACAAAAGTTCTGCCTGTTGCGGTTCTAAATATTGCATCTCACTATGCCAAATACATTCGCTAAAATACAATGCCCGAATCCATTCATCTTCGGACTCTGCAAAATGCATATACTTTATAATTGGGAAATGATTCGTCATTTTTAAATAAATGAGTGCCGCTGCTACGATATGCCGTTTGCTATGTTCTAACAATTCCACCGCTTTTTCCATTGCCTCATCTACATCATAAATTCCTATGCAATACAAAGCCAGATATACCTGCAATGGATTTTCACTTTCAAAAGCTGCCATATGCTTTTCTTTGTCATGCAAATATTCATATATCCAATCAAAAATCAGCCTTACCTGTTTTTCTTCCACAATCTCATAGCCAATACCAATCCATGTCAGAATACCGCGTTGCACCGAAGAAAAGCGAAGAAGCCCCTGTTCTTGAATGACATCCAAAGTCAAAAGAAATGGCTCGATTCTGTTTTCATCAATCGTTTCGATAATACTTTGCCGTAAGCCTTCCTGCAATCTTGCCGCCACAAATACATCTAACAGCAATTTGTGAAGCTCGGCATTGTCTGCCTGCTCGATTGCCACAATCACATCCCTAGTAAGCACCGCAGTATTATTTTCGCTCATCAATACATCGTTGCAATACGTAATGACTTCTTGGTTTCCATGCATAATCTCTGTTGCAATGATAGGTGCAAAATCAACATCCATTGGAAATTGACGATATTGTCCATAAACCGCCTTTTTCAAATCAAGTCCCAAACCATAGAATACATAGAAACTTCGAATGGCATTTGTTGCCCTTATCAAATAGTATTCAAAATTTTTACTGCGGGCATCCATGCGGATTATATTACGGTTGCAAGTAAACATTTGCATTTGTCGTAAATAAAAACACAATTTTTCATGATTTTCTTTCAACAAGCATGAAAAATAGTGGTTTTCCTCAAGAAAAACTTCTACATTTTCTAAACTTCCACCTGTCCACTTTCGATTTGTAAAGTTACGAATGTCTAAATTAAAACAATAGCTATATCTTCCATCCTCCATTTTCATAAGCTCTTTTTCCAGAGCCGAACATTTTATGGAAGAAATGGTTTGATTATACTTTTTTATCTGTTCTAACACTTCTTTTCGTTCCACTACCATAACCTCCCTGCCATCATAACCAGTCGAATGAAGACCAGTTCGTTTTCTTCCTGTTTTTCTAATTTTTCTTCATAAGCAGTATATTCGCTTCCATTGAAAAATACACGAAACAAACCATCTTCAAAGTCCTGTTTCATAATCTCAATTGCTTTTTCTTTGGAATATGTTTTTGTATTGTATAAGTCTTTATTTTCTTTTACTTTTTGTAATTCTATACATACGATTTCTTCCAACAACTCTCCAAGTGTATTGACATTTCCTACTTCATATTCTTCAAATGCCAAATCCCGATAACTTCCAGCTTTTCTCTTTTTTACTTTAATAACCATAATTTTTCCTTTATAATATCTTCACACCATTTGCCCGCAATTTAAATTTCGCATCCAATACACCTGCTGCCGTTCTGCACATTAGCATACGTCCTAAGAAAATATCAAAGTATTCATACATGGTACAAATTTCCTCATCTATCTGTAAATTCAAGGAAATACTTTTTTCTTCCGCATCTATTTTTAAATTTGCTCCCGTTACTGCATAATTTACTCTGTCATGGATATCAAAAGAAGCAACGCCCTTTGTATTACGCACACGATTTCTTCGTACATCGGTTTTGTCAGCAATAATAAGAGCAGCAGATATCGCATCAACGGCTCTGCCTGTGGATTCGTCATGATTACTGATGGCGGATACGATTGTTATGCGGTCTTCTATGGATAAATCCGTATTTCTTAAAATTTCATTTGCCAAAATTCCGCCATATTCCGCATGATTTTTACGATTGATTGCATTTCCGATATCGTGCATAAAGCCTGCAATCTTTGCCAATTCCTGTTCTTTTTCGCTATAGCCGAACACTCTTAAAATACGTGATGCATTTTCCGCTACAAGTGCGGTATGTGCTTGGGAGTGATCTGTATAGCCTAATACATCTAAATTTGCATTGCCTTTTTTGATTAAGGCAAGCACTTCCTCATTATTTTTAATTTCTTTATAAGTCATAAAAGTTTCCTTCTTTCTTTACTATAATCTTTTTAACAAAAAGTATTCTGCATTCCTATTCTTTCCTATAAACCACGGCTTCTGCATACAATTCGTGCCACTTCCATCGCTACTTCGGAAACTTCATTTTCGCATAAAAACTGCTCATCTTCACATGTCGTTTTTCCTTGCTCTTTTCGTAACGCAATTAAATTTATTTTTGCGAATAAATTCATCAAAGCTCGAAAATCACATTCTTTATCCAACACGCTTGTTCCATACACTTCCAGCTCTTTTCCTGCGGTTGCGATGACCTGCATGCAAATGCGAAGCTCTCCCGATACATCGGAGGCTTCCATCATTACATCAGGTCGTTCTGCTTTTCGCTTTAAAAAATAGTTTTTCGCTCCTTCTACATCTTTTTTTCGAAAATACTCTGCTAAAGTTTCCTTAAGTTCTCTTGTTTCCGCCTTTTCTCCAAGCATGCCAACTTTACATTCGCAGACCTTTAAACCATTGACCTGAATCCACACAAGCAATAAAAACTCCGATATAAAACCAAGCACTCTTTTATGATATGCATCTTCATCCGTATCTAAATCAATTCGTTTGGAAACTTCCTCAAAAATCGTAAACAACCATTCACAATATACATCATAAAGAGGTTTTGAAGTAACAAACATATTTCCAAAATACGTCTCATTTTCATGCACTCTGCTAATAAATACATCATAATAAGACGGGTACAAATCTTTTATTACTTCCCCTGTCATATCCAATACCGCCACATTGTGATTGGCAGAAAATCCAAAATGATAAGAGTTATTCAACACCACTCGCTTTGTAGTTATGATATCGTATGTTTTCAAAAGAATTTCGTATTCCTGTTTATTTAAAACTTTTTCCTGCTCATTAATCAAAAACCTGCGGTAATGACAAGTTCCGATATAATCCACATCCTTGCAGTTTTTCCAAAGCCAGTATAACCCTGTCAATTCACTATAATAACAATTCAGGTGAGAAATATTCTCACCTGTATCATCGCCCAAATATCCCAAATCCTTTGCACAAGCCCTTCCTACATGAAGCGGCTGATACATCGGGTCACTTGGAACATCAAATTTTTTGTGTGTCATTGCATAAATTCTTAATTTCATTTTTCTTCCTTCTTCCAAATGCGAGCTTCATACGGTAACAATTTATGCGAAATATATCCTCTGGATAAAAATACCGCTTTATAATCATATCCTGGTAAATATGCTTTTCGTTCTTTTTTACCCAAGTTACAATCCACAATAAATGTTGTTCCATCTAAACTACGACTGTAAACAAATCGGTCTTTAGAATCATCAATCACCTCAAAATCCCCATAAACCAATGCTTTCTCACTCTTTCGAAGTGCAATCAGTTCTTTATAAACCTTTGTTATATCTTCATTTATCCATTGACGCATTTCATCTCTAAAATCTTCCGGATACTCATTCCAAGGAAGTAAGATTCTGGTATGTTCTCTCGTTCCTGCAAGAATCGTGGCTAAAATTTCTTCCTCTGAATTTCCTTTTTCCCGAAGCTCTGCTACCTTACCTTTTGTCTCTACGTCTGTTACTTCATCCACCGAAGCAAACGGATAATTTACCACCCCCATTTCATCGCCTTGGAAAATAAATGGTGTTCCTTTTAATGTAAGCTGCATAACCGCTAAAAGAATCTGTACATCCTCGACATATCCCAAATTTTTTGTAACTTTGCTTGCCATTCTTGGATTATCGTGATTATTATAAAATAGCGACATCCAACAATTATTCCCATAATGAAGCATCCAGTCTATGATATATTTTTTATAATAATTAAGGTCATATTCATAATCATCCCATCTGACATGCCCCGGTGTTTCCAAATGGTCAAACGAAAATACCATATCCAACTCTTTTCGTTCTTCGCCCGTCAAAAGCTGACTCATTTTCATCCCTACGCCCGGTGTTTCCCCTACAGAGAATGCATCATATTTGTCAAAACATTTTTCACGTATTTCTCGCAAATATGTATGAAGATTCGGTCCGTAGTAATACTTTTCAATTCCTGTATACCCCATCATCTCTCCAATCGTTTTATCTCCGTTTGGAAGACCTGCTTCTTTGGAAATATAATTAATCACATCCATTCGAAAACCATCGACACCTTTTTCTAACCACCAATTAATCATTTCCATTAATTTTTTACGCACGTTTGGATTTTCCCAATTCAAATCAGGTTGCTTCTTGGAAAACAAATGAAGTGCCCACAAATCACTCTCCGGATAATAGTTCCAAGCAGGTCCTGAGAAAAACGATGTCCAATTATTTGGAGTCTTTTTCCCACCATGTCCCTCTTTAAAAAAATAAAACTCACCATATTCTCCATTCGGGTCTTCCAATGCACGTTGGAACCATTCGTGTTCATCTGATGTATGATTCATAACTAAATCCATAATTACTTTCATACCTCTTTTATGTGCTTTATACAAAAGTTCTTCCACTTCTTCCATTGTGCCAAACTCCTGCATAATTTTATAGTAATCTCGAATATCATATCCATTATCATCATTTGGCGAATCATAAATAGGGGATAGCCAAAGAGCTGTCACTCCTAAATCCTGCAAATAATCCAACTTATCTATAATTCCACCCAAATCTCCTATTCCATCTTCATCACTATCATAAAAACTTCTTGGATAAATCTGATAAAATACCGCTTCTTTCCACCATTTTGGAGTAATTGGGCCGGTTCCGGCTGCCGGCATATCCGTTTCGCTATTAATTAAGACAAGAAGTGAATCAAGAAGTCCCGAAATATCTCCTAATTTCGCCCCTGCTTTGGAATTTGCCAACTTTTCCAATGTTTCCAGTTTGATATTAGAAATTAAAGGATTTGTAATTGTGGCTTTTGGAAGTCCTAATTGCAATAATACCTTTTCAATCGTATCATGTCCGATTGGCGTTGCGAATAATTCGCCTATTTTATTTTTTTTCGTTAGATTTTTTGATTTCATATGACCTCCATGGTTTTGGTATATTTTTATGAATAAAACATTCAAAACCACCACTTAATGCTCCACGCATTTGAAATGGGGGAATTGTTTTAACTATCCTCTTGATATATAAAAAGAACTGCTCCATACGGAATTTGCATTTATTATGCTTCCATATGGAACAGTTTTTATTTTATCATAATTTTATTACTTTTTGTAGTGCATTACATCATTTTCGCTTATCTCATATTTATGCCTATCCAATCCCTATTTACTATCTTCTTATAAATGCAAGCAACTTCATAAACAAAAGAGAGTTTCGCAATAAGCTAAAAACTATTTTATTCTTCTAAAATATCATTCCCAATAATGGATTTCATGTTCCTCAAAACAGTTCGTACTTTATCGCTATTAAAAATGAATTCCAATATTTGTTCAAATTTCTCCTCTGAATTTATTACAAAATATGCTCTGGTAGTACTTGAACAATTTACACACTTGAACATTTCTGTTTCTATAATCTCTAACCCTATTTCGTTTGGCACACTTATCAACAATGGATAAAATGTTATTCCATAATAAATAAAAAAAATATTAAATGCATAATCTGCTAATCCATTTGAACTTAAATCCATTCTATATGCAAAATCACTTTCTATATTCATACTTGAAAGCATTTTACTTGGAATTGATGAAATTCGATTAATTTCATCAATATCAATATAAAAAACATCTCCGGTTCCTTCCTACAAAAAATTTGACTGTTCTTCCACCAAATCAATCGGATTATTGGTATCACCTTTTAAATTTTCTAAATCTCTCCATAAATTTTTCATTCTTTTTTTCCTATCTCAAAATATAATGGAAAATGGTCGCTTACTTTTGTTTCGCCTAATACTTTAAATGTAAAATTTTCTTCTTCCGCAAATTTCTGTGCATAAGAATCCTTTTCTCCATACACAACTAAATCTTCCGATACACCACAAAATGCTCCGTCCCAATCTTCATGAACCATTGTTATATTAGTAACACTTGCCGGAATTACAATTTCTTTTAAATTTTCACATTGACAAAATACTTCACAACCTATTTCTGTAACACCTTCCGGAATCACAATTTTTGTAATATTCTTATTTTCACGAAATGCACCATCTGCAATAAATGTAACATTTTCAGGAATTGATACGCTAGAATCTTTTCCTCTATATCCAACCATAGTATGACCATAGCATATTACTGTACCATTTTCATAGATTACATTAGTTCGTTTAACAACCTCATCAGTTGATGATAAATATTTTTCAGCATAAGAACCTTTATTAACATATATCTCATGCCCTCTATATAAATGTTCATTATTGCTGTAGCCAAATTTCCAGTTTCCATGAAATGCATTATTTCCTATACTTGTTACGCTAGATGGGATAACTACTTCTCTTAACAAATCCTTATATTCTGCTTCACTACTTTTTGCTAATCCATAAGCTTCAATCGTTTCTACACCTTCTTTAAGAATAACTCTTTCTAAATTAAGGCATCCCATAAACGCTTTTTCTTTAATCGTCTTAACGTTTCCTGGAATAATCACTTTTTTTACTGTCTCACAATTTTCAAATGCCAACGAACCAATTACTGTTACATCAGATGGAATAGTAACTTCTTCTGCATTGCCTGTATATTTAGTCAATACTCCATCCTCAATACAAAAACCATTTTCATCAGCCTTAATTTCGATACTTACAAATTTTTCCTGTGCACTTACTGTTTTTGATTCTTTAATTACTTTTTCTTCCTGTGTGCTTATTTCTTCCAATAATTTTGATTCTGTATTCCTTTCTTCACTTACAAGCTCTGTTTCAGTATTGATAAGTTCTGTTTCAGTAGCTCTGACCGTCACATTCCCTATCGGTGAAATAATACTGCTTGTCAGCATCGCTGCTGCCAACATCATTGCTAATAATTGATAAACTTCAACACTACCATATATGATAACAAAGTGTAATCGAAATTTTAGAAAAAAAAACGAAAATCTTGATTTCCAAGATTTCCGCCTACTTTAAATGAGTAGCGAGAGGGGGATTCGAACCCTCGACACCACGGGTATGAACCGTGTGCTCT
>CALAST010000085.1 GCA_937889225.1 uncultured Lachnobacterium sp.
ACGAAGTTCCTGTCTCCTAAAGAGACTACGTGTAGAAATACACTTATGGGAAGCATGCGACTTTAGTCGTGTGAGGCTTCACTATGTGGGAGTGTGAGCCGGTTACTGCTGTTGAACTTGTGAAGTTATGTCAAGAGCGGCTGGGCTGGAAACGAACCACAACCTATACCGTCATCAAACGCCTTGGGGAGCGTGGTGTGTTGAAGAACGATAACGGCACCATAACTTCTCTCGTATCCAAGGACGAAGCCCAGGCGTGCGAGATCGATGAATTGGTTGAAAAGAAATTTGAAGGATCGCTACCTGCCTTTATCGCAGCTTTTACGAAACATCAAGATATGTCTGAAGATGAACTTGACGAAGTACAGCGCATGATCGACCGCATCAGAAAAGGAGGTTCACGATGAACGAACTCTTTTTGAAAATTATTAACATGAGTATATCGACAAGCTGGCTTGTTCTGGCTGTGCTGTTACTCCGTCTTGTTCTGAAGAAAGCTCCTAAGTGGGTCAATGTACTGCTATGGGGTATTGTGGCTGTCAGACTGATTTGCCCGTTTACGATGGAAAGTCCTGTTTCGCTGATTCCTGATGCTATTGGAAGTGGCGAATTGGTTTCGGAGTGGATGGATGACTACATTGATGATATTGACATTCATCATCAGGATTCTATTTACTATGATGCTGCAATCGGTGCCGGCAGAGAGCCAATCTCTGATGGAGAAGGCGGCTACTATGTCGTGACGAAGCACGATCAGTTAGGCGAACCGGGTACTATCGAAAATACTGTTATGCCTATTCTTTCCGTTGTTTGGATTGCTGGCATAGCTGTCTTGGCTTTATATACAGTTATCAGCTATTGTCATCTGCGTCGAAAAATAGATACTGCTGTTCTCTACAGAGACAACATTTTCCAGAGTGAAAATGTAAGTTCTCCGTTTGTTCTGGGTATCATCAAGCCGAAAATCTATTTGCCGTTCAAAATGGATGGGCAAGATCTGGAACACGTTGTTGCTCATGAGCAGGCACATATCCACCGTAAAGACCATTGGTGGAAGCCACTCGGGTTCCTACTGCTGATAATACATTGGTTCAATCCTTTGATGTGGCTGGCTTATGTCCTGTTATGCCATGATATTGAGCTTGCCTGTGATGAAAAGGTCATCCAAGAACTTGATAATGAACAAAGAGCCAATTATACACAGGCACTTGTGACTTGTAGTGTGAATCGTCGAATGATTGCGGCTTGTCCTCTTGCATTTGGCGAGATTGGAGTGAAAGAACGTGTGAAATCCGTGATGAACTATAAGAAACCTGTGTTTTGGATAACCATGGTAGCTATCATAGCAATACTAATTGCGGCTGTATGTTTGCTAACAAATTCTGCTGACAGTAATTTCTTGAAAATAAAGCGTGATATTTCAGGAATAATTATCGAGACTAATACCGATGATGGACATGAATTGATTTCTTTTGTTCTTCAAACGGATGATAATAAAGAAGTAGGAATACAGCTAACAGACAAAACATTATTAATTTCCCTTGTTAAAGGAATAAATTCCGAGACCTTTAAAGCCAATCCACAAACGGAAGTCTTAGTTTCGGTAAAGTGTTATCGTTCATATAAGACATTAATGACTGACGAGGGAAATCAAATAACTGTATATGATGCTGAACAAATAATCGTAGATGGATATAAAACAGAGGATACTGCTACTTTGCAGGACGGAACGAATGTAAATATCTGGCAGTATTCCCATTACACTGCATATACGTTACAAAACGGGGATGAGTTATTGAATGTTCGAAATACGAATGGTCCGGATAATGTTTATGTAGCTGAGGTTGAGAGCCTTGATGATATTGACGAAATGGCAAAAAATAATATTATTGACTTCTTTCGGAATAGGGGATTGCTATATGATACGCAAGCAGAGCTTGAAAAGGCATATGCGCATTACCTTGAAATGGAGGATGTGTCCGAATTTGACTCATATATGATTGGGCAAGAGATATCACTTTCGGCTTCTACCGATACGGTTATGTATTTCCTAACAACAGTATCCCTTCCAATAGATGGTTCTCATGACTATGAACAGCGAATTGGAACTGCTTTTAATAAAGCTACCGGAGAACCTATTGATAGCTGGGAGTTGTTTTCTTGTTCGCCAGATGAAGCTATAGAAATGATTATGGAGATTGCGGGAGTAAACGATCCAGTATTAAAATCAGAAATGAAAAAAGTTTTTCATACTGAAAACATAATATTCTTCCAAGATAATCTTGAAGTTTGCTTTCAGCAAGGAACTCTACCGAGCCAAGATAACACCTATATATTAGGGTTGGATTATGATGATAGGCTTGCCGAAATCCTTCATGAGTGGGCAATACCGAGAAGCAATAATTAAAACTGTATCCATGTGAATATCCTGCCTCATGGTTGCAATATGGAAAACTGAACAAATTATAAAAAAAGAACCGCTGTAATTTCCATCCAAACATAGGATAGAAGTTACAGCGTTTTTTTGCATTTTGGTGGTATTATAGTTCAAATGCCAACATCATTTCTTTCTGCCTGTATGCCGTTCCGGAGAATATCGGCATAATTTCGGCTATCGTCAAAGGTAACATCCCATAGGGACGAACTTAAGTAATTAAACCAGTCTATATGAAAGAAAAAAGAGAGATGATGCCAATTATGAAGAAATTTTTAAAAGTCATTTTATGTTTTATAGGTTTAATATGTGCGATTTAGTATATAAATTAGAAACTAAATCGGGAAAAGTGTAAGATTTTGGTTTAGAAGTTGTCTATATAGATGTAAGGGAAAATTTTTAGAAAGGATAATTGAGTATGAACGACAAGGACATTATCCGGTTGTATTTTAATAGAGACCAACGTGCATTATCTCAAACAGCTAAAAAGTATGGGAAATACTGTACTTCTATCGCAAAGAATATCCTAGGTAACAATGAAGATGCAGAAGAATGTGTCAACGATACATATCTAAGCACATGGAACTCTATACCACCAACCATACCAACAATACTATCTGCGTTCCTTGGAAAAATTACAAGAAATTTAGCCTTTAATAAGTACAAACATAGTCATGTGATGAAACGTGGAAACGGAGAAATAGCAGTCGTTCTTGACGAACTTGCAGAGTGTGTATCTGGTTTGGATGATGTAGAGCAAGAAATTGACAGGCGAGAACTTGTCGCAACAATTAATTCTTTTCTGGAAAACTTGCCAACAAAAAAGAGAAATATATTCATCTGTAGGTATTGGTATTCTGACAGCGTTTCATCAATAGCCAGGCGGTATGAAATGACGGAAAGTAATGTGTCTGTTACTTTAAACAGATTGCGTTCTAAGCTTAAAGAATACTTATCGGAAAGGGGTTATGTATTATGAAAAAAGAGGATTTATTTGATACTCTTGGTGACATTAATAATCAATATATCAAGGAGGCTCATGTCAAAAATATGAGAAAAAATAATTTTGCATGGGTTAAGTGGGGGACAATCGCAGCTTGCTTTGGCTTATTAGTTTTATGTATTCCTATGATTACTCGCTTATTTCCGGAGGTAGATGATAACACACCAACTGTTGAGTCATTACCAAGTGAAAACAATAACAAAGTTGAAGAACTTCAACAAAATAAGGATATGGAAATATCGCAACCTGAGAAATCGAATACACTTGTGGTGAATGAAGTTACAAATGTTATGAATGCGGATATGGATGTGCAGTTTACTTCATTTAATAAATTGCCCTATGATGTGTGGGCGTCAGTATTAGAGGATTTCCATCAATTTGTTGGTATCACTTACGAAGAGTTTACTGATAAAATTCCTGATAGTTTTGAATATTGTAATTTCTATTCTCTGTCCACTCGTGGATACAAAGACGCTAACTTAAAGGACGAATATTATCTCCATGATTATGTGTTTGAGTATAAGACAGGGAATGGTGGAGAAGCAACAATAGCAATCTGTTCTTTTGAAGACCCTTTGAGAGATTATTTTATTGAATGCGATAATCCCAAGCAATCTGAAATCAATGGAGTTACATTTTTGATTTATGGAATCCAAGATAGCTTCATGGTACAGTTCTCCTATGAAAACATAAACTATGATATTGGAACGAGCAATGTTACACTGGAAGAGTTGGAAGAACTGTTGGTAAGTATAACAGAAATTACAACAGACACTATCGAAGATACTCCGGCAGACAATAACGGAGAATACAATGAAGCAGTAGCTAGTAGTGATTTAACTAAAGATACTTCAGAATTTTTTGGTGGTTCTTATACAGATGCTAACGGAAAATTTGTAATCGTTCTTATCGAAGATACAGCAGCAAATAGAGCTGCCATTTGTAAGGAACTTGGTAGAAGCGAAAGCAATACTACTTTTGTAAAAGGTACTTATACGTTGGAATATCTTACGGAGTTACAGGAAAAAATAACACAAGCAATGATAAACAAAGAATTTCCATTTGTTGTAACATCTGGCGTATATGAGACTACAAACAACATTGTTATTGAGGTAACTACAAATGATGAAGCGAAATTGGCAAAAGTATATGCACTCGATACGATTGGCGGTGCAATTCAAGTAGAGTATAGTACTGGTGCTGAAAGCAAAGGTTTATTACTTCCTAAAGTTGAATAATGTTATTTAAAAATTCAGCAGAAATGAGCAATGGCACTCTTAAATATTGGAGTGCCATTTTTCTATGCCTTCAAAAATGTTTTATTCCCAGATATTCATGTCAGACAAGATAGACATGGTTATTTCAGTTGCGTTGCCTCCGGTAGCATAATAAAAATATTATAGACGTTATTTATGTGGTTGTCAATTTCAGAAAAAAAATATAAAGTATTGTTAAAACGCTAATGCAGTGTTAAACTATGGATAAACACCGTGTGAGTTTCAGAGAATTTTAAGCAATATAAAAGATGAAACAATACTCCCAAAACTTTATAACATAAACCAATATAAAATCTCATAACAATAATTTCAGAAAGGAAATGCTACATGCAACGTTTAGAAGCAATCCACCAAACTTCCTATTTATCCGCACCGGATGCATCTATATATCGAAAAATCATGCGTCATTTTTATCGTGAATATGAAAAAATGCATTTTCAGTTATACAAAGAAGATATCTATGCATTGTTACAATCCGATGAAGAATTTGCTGACTATACTATGAATAAGTTAGAAGCAGACTTAGATGCATTGGTAAAGTGGAAAAACCTTACACCAATACAAGACCCCGGAAAAGTATATACCATTGCGGATTACAAAAATAAGCAATACCGCTACACCATGTCTGAATATGCAGTAGAAATTGAGCGATTAACGGTACGCTTGGAAAATATCTATATGGAATCAGGAAATCTTTCCACAAACTTTTTTGTACGTTTAGAAAAAAGTTTGGAGGAAGCAGCGTACATTCAAAATGCAAGTTTAAAAGAGATTAATGAATGGTGGAACATGCTCCAAGAGGATTTCAAGCGTCTGAACCAAAACTATCAGGACTATTTGCGGGATTTTTATTCAGGAAAGAGCGAGCATCTTATGAAGTCTGTAGAATTCGTTCTTCACAAGGATAAGTTTATCAAATATCTGACAGATTTTGTGCAGGAATTGCAGCATCATTCCAAACGAATTGAACAGATTTTAATGCACCAGATGAATATCATAGAAAATAGTATTTTAGAAAAAGTAATACAAAGTGAAATGGAAATTCCGCATGCATTTTTGGAAGTACATGGGGATTCAGAGTCGAATATTCGGGAAAATGTGATAGGAAAATGGGATTCTTTCAAACGTTGGTTTATTGATTTTGAGGGAAGAGAGTGTGAAAGCCGAAAGGTGTTGAAAATTACAAATGATATTATCCGCAGCATTATCCAAAATGCAGCTTTGCTTGTGCAATTGCAAAATTGGGGAATCAGCCGTAAGGATGATTATCAGAAATTTTTAGAGATGTTTTTAGAATGTAAAAACATGGAGGAGGCACATCGTTTGTCAGCACATGTATTTGGTGTGCAAAGAATGCAGCATCTGAAGACAAACAGCCCAAAAGAATTGGATGGCGTAAATCATAGCGTGTATGCAGAAAAACCGGCAGAATTTTATATAAAACCACATGCAGCAACCTATCGGGAGAAAAAGGACAAACGTGGCTTTGTTGATAAATCCGTAGAAAAAATGATACAAAGACAGGCATATTTGCAGAGTATAAACAACCAAAAAGAAATGGTCATGCGTTATGTAAAAGACAATAAAATTGTCTTTTCTGAAATAGAAGGGATTATTCCGGAAAGTACGAAAAACACGTTTTTGCAATGGATTGCAATTGCAAATATGAACTCACAAAGAATTGGACAGACAGAATACGGACAGGAATATCGATTGATTCAAAAAAAAGGGACTTGTGTCTTAAGATGCGAAGATGGCGATTTGACAATGCCGGCATATGTTATAGAATTTAACTAAATACCCACTTTACATGTTGGGGTGGGACTTTTGGATATCATCTATCAAAGATAGTGGAATGGAGATTAGAATGGATGAAATAAGAGAACTTTTAGAACAATTTTGGATTTGTAAAGATACTGATAAAGAAACTTATTATAAAGTCAAGCGTAAGATACCGAACTTTCAGAAATTTGTACGAGAACAGTTGGGATGGAAATTAATACATACTGAGAATTTACTCAAGTTAGAAAAAATCCCTGCACATGCAGAGCGTTTTATGGGGATACAGGAATTTTCCGATATCTTGGATTATTGCATTTTATGTGTGACACTCATGTATTTGGAAGATAGGGAAGAAGGAGAGCAGTTTTTACTTTCAGAATTAATTGATTATATAGAAACGAAATTGAAGGGAGATGTTCAGATTGACTGGACATCTTTTTCTCAAAGAAAATCACTTGTACGTACATTGCAATACATGGAAAAAATGCAGATGCTTCGGGTATATGAAGGAAATAGCGAGGCATTCGGATTAGAACCGGGACAGGAAGTTTTGTATGAAAATACAGGATATTCCAAGTATTTTGCAACAAGTTTTCCAATGGACATTTCTGATTTTAAGTCATGGGAAGATTTTGAAAAAAAGAGATTTGAGGAAATAGAGGAAGATAGAGGAAGTGCCAGAATCAATCGTATCTACAGACAGTTGACATTATGTCCATCTGTATTTTGGGAAGAAACAGAACATGCAGATGCGTTTTATTTAAAACATCAAAGATACTGGGTTGCAAAATATTTAGAGGAATATTTAGGTGGCAGATTAGATATTTATAAAAATGCAGCATTTTTTATGTTGGAGGAAGATGACTGCTATGGAAAAGTGCATCCACGAGATGCTATGCTTCCGGAAGTGGTGCTGTTAGTTTGTGCACAAATTCGGCGATATTTGTCAACGGGAAAGTTTACAAAGCAAGAAAATGAAAGTATTCTGATAACAGAAACAGAATTTCGAAATTTGATAGTGGCATGTCAAAGAAAATGGAAAGCGGGTTGGAGTAAAGAATTTAGGGAAATGGATACAGAAAAGCTGGTTCAAACAATAAAGAATTATATGTTGGATTGGCTGTTTATACGAGAAGATGAGGATATGATAATGATACTGCCTGCGGCAGGAAAACAGGTTGGTTTTTATCCGGATGATTTTGGGAGGTAAAGTGAAGTGAGTAATCGTTGGAAAATGAATCGAATTGGATTTGTGAATTTTTGGCTCTATGATGAGGAATATTTTGAATTTGAGGATGGAAAACTGCTTTTGAGAGGTCAGAATGGTTCAGGAAAATCCATTACAACACAGAGCTTTATTCCTTTTATTTTAGATGGAGATCGTACACCAAGCCGATTGGACCCATTTGGTTCGAGTGACAGAAGAATGGAATATTATTTTTTAGGTGAAGAAGGAAAGGATGAAGCGACCGGGTACTTATTCTTAGAATTTAAACGAGAAGAAGATGAAGAATATCGAACCATAGGCATTGGTCAACGTGCAAAACGAGGCAAACCCATGGATTTTTGGGGATTTGTGATTTTGGATGGTCAAAGAATTGGCTTTGATTTGCAATTGTACAAAGAGACAGGAAAGAAACGAATTCCTTATGATAAAAGGGAAATGAAACTTTTATTGGGAGAACATAATCTATTTACCAATAGTCAAAGTGAATATAAAAAATTAGTGAATCAATATATATTTGGCTTCCGAAAAGAGGAACAGTATGAGCAATTTATTAAATTGCTCGTAAAAGTGCGTGCACCAAAACTTTCAAAGGAATTTAAACCAACAAAAGTGTACGACATTTTAAATGAATCGTTACAGACATTATCAGATGAAGACTTGCGTGTGATGGTGGATGCGATGGAAAAAATGGACGAGATTCAAGACAGCCTTGATATGTTAAATCGTGCATTTGCAGATGTAAAGATTATACGTAATGAATATACACGGTATAATCAATATATGTTGGCAAAAAAGGCACATTCCTATCTCAATAAAAAAGAAGAAACACAAAAAGCACAGCAGGAATATAACGAGAAAGAAAAGGAAAAAGAAAGGCTTATTTTAAAACAGCAAGAAATTGAGAAACAATTAGCAGAATTGTCTGAACAGGAAACATTGGCAGAAACAGAACGAAATGGTTTATTAGATACCGATTTGGAAGAAATGGACCGAAAGCTGGAGGTTGCAAGAAAATATAGAGAAGAAGCAGCGTCAAAGCAAAACTATTGGGAACAAAAAATCGAAGAATATAAAGTAAGAGTATATGAAAAAGAGCGAGAGTTAAACGATATTAAGCAGAATTTACAGCAATATCAACAAGAGTTGAAAAGCCAAAAAGAGGAACTCGATACCAATCAGGAAATCATAAAGTGGGATGGACATGCAAATGCAATTCGTCTGATTGGACTGGAACGCATAAGTGGAACAGAAGAAGTTTCTGCAAGTTTGTCCATGTATAAAAAGTTAATAGAAGAATGTGTAAAAATTATTCATGAGTATGAAGAATTATCTCAAAAGTATGATGAAATTGCACAGGAGCTAGAGGTTCTCCATAAGACGAAAATAAAAAAAGAACAAAATTTACAGACTGCACAAGAACAGGTAGTGCAAAGTGTGGATAATTGGATTACAAAATTATATGCCCATGCAAAAGAAGCAACACAATGGAATCCCAAAGAAGCCGTTTTGCAGGAAGCGGAAGACATTGTTCGGACATACCAAACCATTTCCGATGCAGGAAAAGTGCAGGAATTGCTTAGAAATGATTATGAAATGCAATGGCAGGAATTATTGCAAAGAAAGAACGTGCTTTGTCAAAAAGAACATACATTACTGGAAGACCTTAAAGTAGCAAATCAAGAATTAATCCTGCTTCAAACTCAGGAAGAAATTGAGCCACATAGAAGCGAGCAAATCATAGAATCGAGAAAAGCATTAGAAGAATCAGGAATTATGGCAATTCCATTTTATAAGACGGTAGAGTTTGCGGAATCTTTAGAAGAAGCGGCATGTGCACAGTTGGAAGCACAGTTGGAAAGTATGGGTATTTTGGATGCATTAGTTGTGACGGAAAAAGATTTAGACAAGATTGCCAGAACTTGTCCGCATTTTTTGGATACCATTGTTTTTACAAAAGAAAAGGGCACTTCTGATTTTCGAAAATTGATGGTAAATCCGGAAATAGACATCGAAATTCAAAAAAGTGTACAAAATATTTTAAGTAATATTTATGAAACGCAGGGAAGTGATGGCACGATTTATTTTAACCAAACAGATACCCAAAACAGCTTGCTTCTTGGCACAAGTGGTTCATTTTCACATGGAATATTGCTTGGAAAAGCATATAAAAAACAAGCAGAATTTTTAGGACGCTTAGCCAGAGCAAAAAAGAAAGCTCAACAAATTAAAAAACTGCAAACAACGATTCTGGATTTGCAAAGTGAATTGCAGCAGCATCAGATAAAGAAGCAATTAGCAGAGCAGAGTATTGAAAAACTACAAATTGAATACAAAGAGATTCCAAACTTTGAAGAAATAAATATGTCATTAGAGAATGAAAAAACTTGCACAATGGAATTAGAGCGTATTATAACAGAATTTGTAAAGTATGAAAAACGAATCAAAGAGCAAGCAGAAAAGAAAAATACAAAATATCAGATAATGCTTCAAAAGTGCAGAACATTTCCGTATGGAAGAACAGAATCAGAATATCGTGAAGTATTGGATTGTATGGAAGAATATGAAACAATATGGCAGACATGTAAAGAACTGCTGTTGCGATTAGAAACGAATCAAAGTGATATTCTTACAAGACAAGATTATTTGGAACAGGATGAGAAGCAATTGGATGAAGCTTTTGTAGAACGAAGAGAATATAGTACAAAAGTAAAAGAATATGACATTCAAATCAGTCAATATGAAGAATATTTGATGAGTCCTGAAATGGTGGAAAAGGCACAGCGATTAGAAAAATTACGAAAACAAATCACGGAGATTCAAGGCAGCATCAGTAAATTAAAGGAAGAAAAGATATATGCACAGCGAGATATCCAATATTTATCAGAGTCTGAACCAAAACGAAAAGTACGTTTGCAAGAATTGATTGCGGAAGAAACGATTTTGCGTAATTATTTTGAGGAAGAACTAGGTCTGAAATTAGTGATTGCAAAAGAGGAGCATACACTAGCAGAATGTGCAAAGATGGCAATTCGATTGTTGCGTGAGAGTGATAAAAATCGAGAATACGGCGATATGCTGCAAGCTTTGAATCAGGTATACCAAAAATATAATAGCAACCTTACTAACTATGGGACTGCATTGGAGGATTGTTTTGGAACGATTGAAGAAGTATCAGGGGTAAGTGATGGCTTTCAGGCATTAAGAAAAAGAGTGCGGGTTGTATCTGCATGGAATGGAAAAAAGGTATATCTGGAAGAATTTTATCGGATTTTGAAAGCTACCATTGATGAAACGGAGCTTTTAATCCAACAAAAAGACAGAGAATTATTTGAGGATATTTTATCGCAGACCATCAGCCAGCAGCTTACGGATAAGATTGCGGAAAGTCGTAAGTGGGTTGCCGATATGTCAAAATTGATGAAAAAGCTGGATACTTCCATGGGATTAAGTTTTTCTTTGGAATGGAAACCGCGTAGTGCAGAAAATGAAACAGAGTTAGATACCACGGAGTTAGAACAGATATTGCTGCGAGATTATCAGCTTCTTACAATAGAAGATATTCAAAAAGTAGCCGGACATTTCCGCAGTAAAATCAGAACGGAAAAATTAAAATTAGAGGAAGAGGGAGGCACAATAAACTATATGGAATTGGTTCGTGATGCCCTCGATTATCGTAAGTGGTTTGAATTTCACATGTTTTATAAACGTGGTGATGAAGCAAAGAAGCCACTTACCAATCCTGCATTTAATCGGTTTAGTGGTGGTGAAAAAGCAATGGCAATGTATGTGCCGCTTTTTGCCGCAGTCAATGCACAATATAAAAAAGCAGATAACGAAGAACATCCACGTATCATCGCATTAGATGAAGCCTTTGCCGGTGTAGATGATAAGAACATCAACAGTATGTTTGCATTGGTTCATAAAATGGATTTTGACTATATTATGAATTCGCAATCGTTATGGGGATGTTATGAAACCGTAAAAGGAATTAAGATAGCAGAACTTCACCGCCCAATGAACTCACAGGTTGTAACTGTAATTCGTTATACATGGAATGGACACAAGAGGATATTAGATGTGCAATAGTAAAAAATGTGCCAACTACTTAAAAAAGAATGCAGCTTATGAAAGATGCTTCACAGAGCTACGGAAAAAATGGGAAAGCTATGGAAAAATAGCAGGAAGAATTACACTAAAGAATCCTTCCGAAGAAGAACGAAAAGCCATAAGCGGTATTATTGGAAAAGTATTTTTAGAAGAAAATATCAAATTTACCTTTGCCGAATTTGAGCAGGGATTACAAAAGACACGTTTTGCACCTATAGATATGAAAAAGGTATTGGATGCCTATTTTGGGGAAGAAGTTCTTACTAAACATGAGCAGAAAAGTCTGGTGAAAAATGAGAAAGAACTATTTCTACATTATATTTATGAAGAATTTAAACGCAAGACAAGCAATCTTCCAATTCAAATGTGTGAAGCATTGAGTGATGAAGCTGCGTTAAAAGAGAACTCTGTATATTCGTATTATGAAAAGGATAACCATTCATCAATTGTTGTTCAATGGTTGCATGCATTAATGCAAGAGAAGAAATATGGTTATCAACTATTAATAAAAGAATATAGAAATGATGTGGAAAAAGCAATGGTACTTGCAAAAAATGTGGGAAATGCACTGCTTCGCTTAGAAGAAATGACAGAAGAAGAACAGTGTCCGCTTGCTGTGTTTTCTGCAGAAATATCAGGAAATCCTCATTTTTTCGACAGAGGCACAACAGGTGCACAATTGCTGGCACATGGGATTTGTTTTTGGAAAAATTGCAAGATTCCTGTAACTGCTTATGAATGGCGTGAGCTTTTGACGAATGTAGGCATTCTATGTGACAATATTGCAAGTATTGTGCATGCTATGGGTGTACATATGGAAACGACAGAAGGATTGCATCCCGCTTATGAAGCATTTTGTAAAAGAAAAGAGCCTTTTGTGATTACCTCTGAAAATCTCAAATATATAACACGTGCAAAAGCGATAGATAATCGGGTGTACATTGTAGAAAATGAAATGGTCTTTTTATATTTAGCAGAAAATAGTAAAGAAAAGGAGATTACTTTATTATGTACATCCGGTCAGCTTCGCGTAGCAGCATTCCAGTTGATTTCCTTATTAATAGAAAGTAAAGCCACGATATATTATAGCGGAGATTTAGACCCGGAAGGTATGGATATTGCAGACCGATTGTGGCAGAAGTATGGAGATGCCATTCAGATGTGGGGAATGTCGCCAAAGGACTATTGGGCTAGCATATCGGAAGAAACATTGAATGAAGTTCGATTGGCAAAAATAGAGCATATCAAACATCCTATATTAAAGCAGACCTCAAAATGTATGATAGTGAGAAAACGGGCAGGGTATCAGGAAAATTTGTTGGAGAGATTGTTGGAGGATTTATTGTGTTTGCACCAAAATTCAGAAGAAAAATTATATATGGGCAATTGAAACAGGATATGGCAACTTAGAAAAATTGGATTCTAAAAATAAAAAATAATAATTTAAAAAAATTTTCAACACTTTCCTATTCTCATACGTCTTATAAATGAAAGACAAAAGAAAGGAATGAATACAAAAGATGATAGAAGAATTATATAAAAAATATCATCAGGAACTGCTAGGATGGAGTCAAAGTATGACAGGCAATTTACAAACTGCCGAGGAGTTGGTGCAAGAAGCTTTTTTACGTGCAATGCTCCAAGTAGAACTTTTAGAAACCTTAAAAGAATGCCAATGTCGCTCGTGGCTGTATAGAACGGTCAAAAATTTGTATATAGACCGGATTCGGCATACAAAAAGGGAAGATGTGACAGAGGAATTATCGCAAGTACAGCAAAGACAGGAAGCGATGGAGGAGGTTGAATGGAAGGAACTCTTACAAAATTTACCTGATTTAGAAGGAGTCATTTTCACATTGCGGTATTTGGAAGGCTATACTTCCAAGCAGATTGGAGAAATATTGTCGTTGCCGTCGGGAACTGTTCGATTCAAACTTTCTTTAGCCCGTCAACATTTAAAAGAAGCATTAGGAGGGAAAAAATATGTTTAATAAGAAAAACTATTTATTGAATTGCGATGTGTGCGATACCAGAACAATGAAAGAAGAAGATTATGCAGGATACGAGAAAATGATGATTAATACAGATGTTGTTATCGTAAGCGAAACTAGCAAAAGTATTTTGAATCGACTTCCTGTAACCATTAATCAAGACAGTACCATAGAGATTGCAGATGGCATTGATGTAGAGGTGAAAAATATTAATGGTTCTTATGAAATTACTGCTAATACGGCTGTACAAGAGCATACTTTATTAATTGTGAATGGTTCACTTCAAATTCATCCGGGTACAGAGGAAGCTTTGACGAAATATGAAAAAATCCATGTCAATGGTTCTGTAAGATGTCCGAAAAGTTTGGAAGGATATTTGAATAAATTATCAGCAAATGGTTCGGTTCTGATGTATCCGGATGATTGTGTGATTTTAGATACTACATTTGTTATGGACAAATATTTCCCTTTACGAGCAAAGGCAGGAAGTAAATATTATGTAGAGGATATAGTGGTTATTCAAGACCGTGGTATTGATTTAGCAAAACTGGTACAGAAAAATGTGCAGTTTATTACGAAGCACCTGCTTATTCCGGAAGAATTGGTAGAGGAAAGCGTTGCATTGTTTGATGAGAAAGTTGAATTTATAGTTGTGCCTGCGGAAATGACACTAGTATACGGAGATGCTGTTTTGAATGAACGATTGGTGGAAAAAGAGGGAAGTAAGATTTATGTATATGGTTCTTTAAAAGTGGATGAAAATTGTAATCTGGAAAATATTGAAAAAGGTCTGGAAAAGCTGATTGTACACGAAGATGTTACATTAAAGAAAAGTCAGGAGGATGGTTTTCGTAAATTAAATGCAGAATATGCTAGTTTGAATTTCTGTTGGGAAGGAAGAATTATTGAGAATAAGCCTAGTGCAAAAGTAGATAAAAGTCTCCTTGAAAATTCGCCGAATAAAGTTCTCGTAAGAAATATGGCAACCGTAAAAATTGCAGCTGATGTATCTCCTGAGCTGATATTGGATAGACTTGTAATCAAAAATTGTGCAAATGTATCTTGTAGTGAGGAGCAGGAAAGTGCGATTGCCGCAATTGCACAAAATGTAGCAGCAATTGGAGAAAAAGGAGAGGAAAAAATTTCAGAAGCAGTTGGTACATTTAAAGATTTATTGTCTACAAAGATGATTAATGCGGATAACTATATTATGTAAAACATAATCTGAAACTGGATTAGTGCTTGTTTAGAGTTGCATTTGGTTAAAACGTTTTTAGTTAATCTTTAGATTTATATTGATTTTACAAGACTTTCCGCACATTTATTAGTAAAGATAAACAGGCTGTTAAATATGGATACAGCCCGTTTATCTTGTCCTGTTGGTTGATTTTGTTATGTATTTGACAAATTCGCTTGTTTTAGTTTGCTCAAGACTTTCATTTTATAAGCGTGTATTTGAGAGGCATATTTACTGGTCATAATGACACCCACAATCATCATTCCGAATGTGATACCTTCACAAAAGCCACCAATAAAGTTGTCAGCATTATCCGTAAAAAACAACACCATATGGATAATGGCAGCAATCAATCCTGCAATAAACAGTAAATGCATACGTTTTGTTAAAGTCTTTTTTTCTTGATTGCTGTAATCTGCAACTTTTAATACGGTTTCCTCTAATTCTTTATCCATTTTCATGCTTTTCCTTTCACCATCTAATAATTCCCTAAGTTCTACATTAAAATAATCAGCCATTTCAACAAGGATAGTTAAATCCGGAAGATTGCTTCCTGTTTCCCATCTTGAAACAGTTCTACGGGATACACAAAATTGTTTCGCTAACTGTTCTTGTGTAAACCCTCTTTCTTTGCGAAGTTCTTTTATGAAGTTTCCTATTTTTATTTGATTCATAGTTTCATCTTCTCCTTTCTTTGAATAGAATACTATTTATCATTTGATATTTCTAGGACATAAAACGAGCAATTTTGTTTATGAGACAAATTGTGTCCTATTTATATGAGAAGCATGATAGTTTGAAGGTTGAATTTTTTATTATTTTGCTATACGATTGTATTTAGGTGGAAAGGGTGTTATAGATTAAATGGAAGAGGAAAGTGAACATGGAACAGATGTATGTAAATGATAAGTGTTATGAAATTAAAAAATTATTAGGGCATGGAAAAGGAGGCTATTCCTATCTTGCGACAGATGGCAAAAAAGAATATGTTTTAAAACAAATTCACCATGAGTCATGTGATTATTATCAGTTTGGAAATAAAATTGAATCTGAAATTCAAGATTATGAACGGCTCAAAAAAATCGGTATACGTATGCCGGAAATGTATGATGTAGATGTGCAGAAAGAACGCATCTTGAAAGAATACATAGAAGGCGATACGATTTATGATTATGTGTTGCAAGATAAAATGAAGCCGGAGTTTATCGAACAGGTAAAACAGATGTGCGTAAATTTATATGCTGCAAATACAAATATTGACTATTTCCCAACAAATTTTGTAGTAAAGGAAAATGTATTATATTATATCGACTATGAATGTAATAACTATATGGAAGAATGGAATTTTGAAAATTGGGGCATTCGATATTGGTCACAGACAGAGGAGTTTTTAAATTATGTAAAAGCAAAGAAAAATAAGTGAATGTAACGGAATGAATAGGCATGAGAATGTAATAATGCCTGACAAATTATATTTTGTAAAGATTTTTGCATTTAAAGAAAATCATTGGAAATAGATTGTAACTTCCATATAACAATGAAAGGAAAAGTCAGATGAATACTCTTTTAAATGAAGAAAAGTTATATACATATATTGAAATATATGCAAAACAAAATCAATTACACCAAACCATTACTGCTTTGCCATATGCAAGACAAATGCATAAAGGGCAATACCGCAAAGGAAAAGAGAAAATCCCATATATTTGCCATCCCTTGTTAGTTGCCCGTCATGCGTTGGCATTGGGACTTGATAATGATACTCTCATATCTGCTGCATTATTGCATGATGTCTGTGAAGATTGTGGCGTATCAGTGCAGGATTTGCCTGTAAATGAGGAAACAAAACACATCGTTGCACTTTTGACAAAAGAAGACTCCCCAAAAGCAAAAACAGAGGAAGGAAAAGAGGCATATTATTCCGCTATAGCCCAAAATGCTTTTGCAGTAATGATAAAACTCTTAGACCGTTGCAATAATGTTTCCGGTATGGCAGCAGGATTTGAAAAAGAGAAAATGATTCGATATATAAAAGAAACTGAAAAATGGTTTTATCCCCTTATCGAAAATGCAAAGAGGGACTATCCAATGTATGCCAATCAGATTTTTTTGATTGAATATCAGATGTGTAGTGTAATTGAATCTATAAAATATCAGTTATGAGTAGTATGAAGCAAGAAACAGAGATGTTATTTGCAAAGCACCAGTCAAGCGGATATTCGCAATCCGCTATCGCTACTTGCTCATAACCGAATAACCGCTTTGCGGTTTGTCAGATGGAGCTTATCAGCCCCACCTGATACAAGATTATGTGAACACTTCGTAAGCACAAACGTAGTGTAGTGCGAACGTAGTGAGAACATATGCCTGTGGCAAACTCCCCCTACCTACCACTTAGTGCTCTACGCACTTGAAGTGGGGGATTTTATTTTTGCACAAAAAATATTAAATTTTTATAAAATTTCTTTACTATTTTTTATCTTGAAATTGAAAATAATTGTGATATCATAAAAGCTACGTGTATTAGGAAAAAGAACGCTGGATAACAGTAATAATAAAAGGAGTGGGACAATGTATATTATATTCTTTTTCGTTTGGATTGTTTTTAATGGAAAAATCACTACGGAAATTGTGATTTTCGGACTGGCCATTGCGGCACTTATTTTTGCATTTATGTGCAAATTTATGGATTACAGTATCACAAAAGAAATACAACTGTACAAAAAGACCGGTTTGATATGTTCGTATATCATATTGCTGGTAGTAGAGATTGTAAAAGCAAATCTTGCGGTTGTACATATGATACTGAATCAAAAAGAGGAAATGGAGCCGGTGATTGTCAAGTTCCGTACAAATCTTCGTAGTGAAACAGCAAGAGTAATGCTTGCGAATTCCATCACACTTACACCGGGAACAATTACGGTTTCTCTGGAAGGAGATGAACTGACGGTGCATTGTTTGGATGTAAGTCTTGCAGAAGGCATGGAAAGTTCAGACTTTGTGAAATTATTGGAAAAAATGGAAGAAAAGGAGAAATAGAATATGGCATTGATACAGCAATACGAATGGATATTTCATATAATCTTGGTTATTTTGGCAATTATGCTGATACTTTGTTTGATACGTGCAATCAAAGGACCAAGAGTTGCAGACCGTCTTGTAGCAGTAAATATGATGGGAACGATGGTTATGGTTATTATTTCCATACTTGCAGTCATAAAAAATGAAGGCTATTTGGTAGATATTTGTCTGATTTATGCCATGATTAGTTTCCTTGCAGTAGTGGTACTTACAAAGGTATATACCGGAGTTTATTTGGAAGCGAAGGCAAAAAAAGAAGCAAAGGGGGGTGAATATATCAATGAATCTCATTAGTGGTATACAGTTTGTTTTAGGGATTGGTTTCCTCTTGGCTGGTGTGTATATATTTGTGGTTGAGCTGATTGGCGTGTTTAAATTCAAATATGTTTTAAACCGCATGCATGCAGCAGCGATGGGAGATACAATTGGACTTGGTTTATCCTTGTTGGGACTTATTATTCTTTGCGGATTTAATTATACGAGTCTTAAGATGGCACTTATTATTGTATTTTTGTGGTTGGCTTCACCGGTATCTTCGCATTTGATTGCCCGTTTAGAAGTAACAACAAATGAAGAACTTGATAAATTCTGTGATATAAGAGGCATAGAAATAGCTGAGGAATTTTCAAAAATAAATAAAAATGAGGAGATGAAATAATGGTTATATTTGAACGAGTATTATTAATCTTTTTGGTAGTATGTGCGATTTCCGTAAGTTTCTCCAAAAATTTACTGAATTCAATTCTGATATTTATGTCCTACAGCTTAGTTATGTCAATTATTTGGATTTTATTGGAATCACCGGACTTGGCAATTACGGAAGCAGCAGTTGGGGCAGGAATTACAAGTATTTTATTCTTCGTTACGCTGAAAAAGATTCAGGCAATGGGAGAGGAAGGAGAAAAACATGAGTAAACCGATTCCGCAGGAAGAACTAAACAAAAAACTTTCTTATAAAATAAAACAGTGGGTAGATGGCGAAGCGGATATTTATATGGGAAATGTAGAAACCATTCCACATAAACAAGAAGCTCCAAATGATACGATAATTTACAGCCATAAAAAAGATATGGAACAGGTTGTGCAGAGTGTACATGACATTGAACACAATAAAAATTATAAATTGTTCTTTCGTTTTTACCGCGTTGCTGCAATTGCATGTTGTGTATTGCTTGTAGCAATTTTACTTGTAGCTGTGTCGTATCTTCCACCGGTAGGAAATGCAGATAATCCTGTAAACAATGAGGTGGCTGCAAAATATATCGAAGACGGTATGCAGGAGACAGGTGCGGTCAATATCGTAACAGGTATGATTTTGGACTATCGTGCATTTGATACATTTGGAGAATCCAATGTATTATTTATTGCTACTTGTACGGTTTTGATTTTGATGCGAAATGATAAAAAAGACAAAAATGGTGTTCCGGAAACAGAGAAAAGCGATAATCGTTTTGAACCAAAGCCAGATACCATTTTACAGAAAATAGCATTTGTACTTGTGCCGATTATTATGATATTTGGTATTTATGTCGTATTAAATGGACATATTTCACCGGGTGGTGGATTTTCCGGTGGTGCGATTATTGGTGCAGGATTGATTTTATACTTAAATGCATTTGGATTTGAAAAGACAGAGCGTTTCTTTACGGAAAAGACCTATAAATACGTTAGTTTATGTTCACTTTTGTTTTATTGTCTTGCAAAGAGTTATTCTTTTTTTATGGGAGCAAATCATTTGGAAACAGGTATTCCGCTTGGAACACCGGGCGATATTATCAGTTCAGGGTTGATTTTGCCGCTTAACATCTGCGTAGGACTTGTAGTTGCATGTACCATGTATACGTTTTATGCATTATTCAGAAAGGGAGGATTTTAAAATGGGCATTAATTTTCTTCCAAATATCGGAGAAGAAGTGGCAATGATTCTGTTTGGAATCGGATTTGCTAATCTGCTTTTCCAGAAAAATTTAATTAAAAAGATTATTGGATTTAATATTATGGATACTGCTATTTATTTGTTTTTGGCAGAAAAGGGTTATATAACAGGACGTATTGCACCGATTGTTGTGGATGGCATACAGACAGTAGAAACGTATATTAATCCGATACCGAGTGGTTTGGTTTTGACGGGTATCGTAGTTTCGGTTTCTGTATCCGCACTTATGCTCTCACTTACGATGCGTTTATACCAGAGATATCATACGCTCGATTTAGATGAGATTTCTGCAAGACTTCGGAAGGAGGGATTGTAATGCAATTTGTACAAAATGTGCCTTTGCTATCTATTATGTTATCTATGTTTTCAGGGATTGTTTCGTCCGTTTTATCGGGAAAAACGGCAAGACGTATTAACACAGCGATGCTTATGATAGTTGTGGCATTGTCAGCGTGGTTATTGGTATTTTTAATACAGTCGGACATTGGCAGCTATACTTATATGATGGGACATTTTCCGGCACCATGGGGAAATGAAGTTCGTGCAGGGGTATTGGAAGCCGGCATGGCATTTTTCTTTTCAATTATTATGTTGTTATCCCTTTGGGGCGGAAAACATAAGTTAGATGGAGAAGTAGAACATACAAAACACAATATTTATTATATTCTTGCTGATTTATTGTTAGGTTCTATCTTAGCTTTGATTTATACAAACGATATGTTTACGGCATACGTATTCGTAGAAATTAACACGATTGCGGCATGTGGATTGATTATGATTCGCCAAAACGGAAGAACGATTGAAGCAGCAGTTCGTTATATGATTATGAGTTTGTTAGGTTCCGGTCTTTTACTTATGGGAATTTGTATGCTGTATGATATTACAGGGCACTTGCTTATGGAAAATATGCAGGAAAGCGTGGCACTTATCATGCAGACAGGAACATATCAGATACCGCTTTTAATTACGACAGGGCTTATGACAGTAGGGCTTGCGATTAAAAGTGCATTGTTTCCATTTCACTCATGGCTTCCGGATGCCTATGGATATTCTACCGTTTCATCCGCAGCGATTTTGTCGAGTCTTGTATCCAAAGGATATATTTTTCTTTTAATTAAGATTTTTTATCGTGTTATCGGTATGGATTTGATTACACAAAGCGGTATTTTAAATCTTTTATTTATTTTTGGGCTTTGTGCAATGATTTTTGGCTCAGTAAGTGCGATTTGGGAAAACGATATTCGTAGAATGATTGCGTTTTCTTCCGTAGCACAGATTGGATATATCTACATGGGATTTGGTTTGGGAACAGAAGCAGGTATGATAGCAAGTGTGTTCCATATTTTAATGCATGCTGCAACGAAATCATTAACGTTTATTTCTGCGATTGGTTTGACCGACGTATCAAATGGAAGCAGACAGTTTTTTGCTTTAACGGGAGCTGGTTATCGAAATAAAATTGCGGGTGTAGGATTTACCGTAGGTTCTCTTTCTATGGTAGGGATTCCATTGTTTTCCGGCTTTGTCAGCAAACTTTTATTTGCAGAAGCAGCAGTTATGGCACCATCATGGAGAATGTTTCCAACTTTAATTGTACTGGCAATCAGTACGGTTTTGAATGCAATTTATTTCCTAAAAACCGTAATTCGTATTTACACACCGGAAAAGGTATCGGTAGAAAAAGAAAAAGGATATTATCGAATTACATGGGACAAACAAAAGATGTATGCACTTACAATTGTGTTGTTTATCATAGTGAACTTAGTTTTAGGAACAAAATCCCAGCCGATATTGCAACTCATTCAGGATGGGTTATATAACTTTATGTAGAATGGAAAGGAGTAGTTATGATAGTTTTATCTATAATATTTCCGATTTTATGGGGACTTGCACTCCTTGTAATGCCGGAATTTAAAAAAAGAAGCTCCCTTATTTCTGCAACGGGAACTGGTTTGGTAATTAGTGCACTTCTTACGCTGCCGATAATCCTCACGGATGGCACACAAGAAGTACACCTGTTTTCTTTGGGCGAAAATATGAATCTTTTTTTCCGCGTGGATACAGTAGGAAAACTGTTTGCCGCGGTGGTGATGCTCGTATGGATGTTAGCAGGATTTTTTGCTTTTGAGTATATGAAGCATGAAAAAGAAGAAAAACGCTATTTTGGTTTTTACATACTTGTATATGGTGTGTTGAATGCCTTATGTTTTTCCGGAGGCATGATAACATATTATTTATTTTATGAAGCAATGACGTTATTATCTATGCCACTTATTTTGCATTCCAGAACAAAAGAAGCAATTATGGGTGGTTTGAAATATCTGTTTTATTCTATTTTTGGTGCATATTTAGTATTGTTTGGAATTTTCTTTTTCAACAAATATGCACAAACATTAGATTTTACAGCTGGTGGCACATTGGATACAGCGGCTCTTTTGGGTAATGAGGGCGTACTCCTCGTAGCAGCGTTTTGTATGATTGTAGGTTTTGGTGTAAAGGGAGGTCTGTTTCCACTTCATGCATGGCTTCCGGCAGCACATCCGGTAGCTCCGGCACCGGCTTCTGCGGTCATGTCTGCGATTATTGTAAAAATGGGTGTGCTTGGTGTTTTGCGTTCCGTATATTATGTAATCGGAGCAGATTTCTTGCGTGGTACATGGGTACAGACTGCATGGCTTGCACTTGCGATTTTTACGGTATTTATGGGTTCTATGCTCGCATACCGTGAAAAAGTTTTGAAAAAACGTCTTGCATATTCTTCCGTAAGCCAGATTTCTTATATTTTATTTGGTATGGCATTGTTACATCCACAGGGACTTACCGGTTCGTTGCTTCATGTAGTATTCCATGCAATGATTAAGTCGGCATTATTCCTGTGTGCAGGAGCAATTATTTATAAAACAGGAAAGACTTATGTTACAGATTTAAAAGGCATTGGTAAAAAAATGCCAATAACCATGTGGGCATATACATTTGCGGCTCTTGCATTAATTGGTATTCCACCAGCAAGTGGATTTATTAGTAAATGGTATTTGGCAATGGGAGCATTGGAGTCAGAAATTCCTGTATTTGCATGGTTGGGACCGGTTGTGCTTTTAATTAGTGCTCTTTTAACGGCAGGATACTTACTTCCGATTACGATTCAGGGATTTTTGCCGGGCGAAGATTTTTCTTATAGTACCTTAAAAAAATGTGAACCGGTAAAGATGATGTTAGTACCTGTGATGATACTGGGGATGTTAGCACTTATTTTAGGTGTATTTCCAAACCCGCTTATAGATGTCATCTCAAACATTGTAAGCACAGTATTTAACTAAATAACCGCAAATCGGTTATTTAGTTATGAGCAAGTAACGAAGTGGATTGCGAATATCCACTTAACGGGTGAGGTGAAATATGAATCAATATTGGATTTTAGTGGCAATCTTATTGCCGATTATCGGAGGTGCGGGTGTTTGCCTATTCCCGCCGGAAAAGAAAAAAGAAATGCTGATTTATTTGGAAGTGGTAGCAGTTACGACTTCAGCAATCGTATGGGGACTTTTAACAGGAGGAACTACGGAAGTATTTCATGTAGTGCATTTTGTGGGTGAGTTATCCATTTCCTTTAAAATCGATGGAATGACAATGGTATTTGCAGGTCTGGTATCTGTTTTATGGCCGCTTGCAATTTTATATGCGGCAGAATATATGGAACATGAGAAAAAACAGAATGTGTTCTTTATGTTTTACAGCATGACATATGGTGTTACGCTTGGTATTGCGTTTGCATCCGATATGTTATCAATGTATTTCTTTTATGAATTGCTTACATTAGTAACAGTACCGCTTGTTATGTATACATTGAGCAGAGAAGCAATTTTGGCGAGCCGAAAGTATTTATATTATTCTCTTGGTGGAGCTGCATTTGCCCTTATGGGATTGGTATTTATCATTATATATGGTGACACTTGTGAATTTGAATTGGGTGGCATTATGAATATGGAAGCCATTGGAGATAAAGTGCCATTGTTGCTTTGGATTTATTTATTTGCATTTTTGGGATTTGGTGTAAAAGCTGCAATTTGGCCATTATGTGAATGGCTTCCACAAGCAGGTGTTGCACCGACACCTGTTACTGCACTTTTACATGCGGTTGCAGTCGTAAAAGCAGGTGTGTTTGCAATGATTCGTCTTACTTACTACAGTTTTGGAACGGAGTTTTTACGTGGTACATGGGTGCAATATGTGGTTATGGCATTTGCGATTGTTACAATTGTGTATGGATGCAGCAGAGCCGTAAAAGAGACACATATCAAACGAAGACTTGCTTATTCAACTGTCAGCAACTTATCCTATATTATTTTTGGGATTACGATTATGACACCACAGGGATTAATTGGTGCATTAAGCCATTTAATTTTCCATGCAATTATGAAAATTTGTCTGTTTTTCTGTGCAGGGGCATTTATGCATAAAACAGGAAAAAGCCATGTATACGAAATGGATGGCTTAGGACGAAAAATGCCGATTGTATTTGGTACATTTGCGGTAGCAGGAGTTGGGCTTATGGGTGTACCGGGATTTGCCGGATTTGTCAGCAAATGGAATTTGGCACAGGCTGCGGTAGAAAGTGAAAATGTGCTTGCGTATGTGGGCGTGGCAGGGATACTTATTTCGGCATTTTTAACTTCACTTTATATTATGAATGTGGTTATTCGTGCATTTTTCCCAAGCAGACAGGCGATTGTATTAGAAAATGCAAAAGACCCTACTTGGAAAATGAATGTGCCACTCATTGTATTTGCAGTAGCAGTTGTAGTACTTGGTATTTATACACAGCCGCTTATGGGATTTTTAGAAGCGGTTGCACAAGGAATTTATTAGAAAGGAGACAAGGCAATGCTTGTAAATAGTTTAATTTATACAATGGTATTTATGCCAATGGCAGGTGCGTTTGTTTCCTATCTGATTGGCAAAAATTCAAAGGCAGGAAGAAATTTTGCGGTAAGCATTATCACAATTCTTGAGTTTGTCTGTGCGTTCCTGCTTGTATTACAATGTGGTACAAATGAAGGCATGGTAGTGGAACTTCCTTATGTTTGCGGCATGGGACTTTCATTTACGATTGATGGTTTCCGCGTACTGTATGCATGGATTGCAGCATTTATGTGGATGATGACAAGTTTATTCTCAACCGAATATTTTGCTCACTACAAAAATCGCAATCGCTATTATTTCTTTTTATTGCTTACATTAGGTGCGACAGAGGCAATTTTCCTCTCCGCAGACTTATATACGACATTTATTTTCTTTGAAATTATGTCTATTTCCTCTTATGTATGGGTAGCACAAGATGAAAAGAAACCGAGTATGCGTGCAGCAGAGACCTATTTAGCAGTAGCCATTATTGGCGGTTTGGTAATGTTGATGGGGCTGTTTCTTCTATATAAAGAGGCAGGAACTTTGGTCATCAGCGAACTTCATACAGCAAGTCAGGGAAAACAGGTATATCCTGCTGCACTTTGTCTGTTGGTTGGCTTTGGAGCAAAAGCCGGAGCATTTCCGCTTCATATTTGGCTTCCAAAAGCACATCCGGTTGCACCGGCACCGGCATCTGCACTTCTTTCCGGTATTTTAACAAAAACCGGTATTTTTGGAATTTTAGTCATCAGTTGTCAGATTTTACTGCATGACATCTTATGGGGAGCATTTATGCTTATAATAGGTGTGATAACGATGTTTGCCGGAGCAGTTTTAGCCGTATTTTCGATTGACTTTAAACGTACACTTGCATGTTCCTCTGTTTCCCAGATTGGATTTATTTTAGTTGGAATTGGTATGCAGGGACTTTTGGCACACGAAAATGCGTTAGCCGTAAGGGGAACATTTTTACACATGGTAAATCATTCCTTATTTAAACTTGTGTTATTTATGGTAGCAGGTGTGATTTATATGAATGTGCATAAATTGGATTTGAATGATATTCGCGGATTTGGCAAAAAGAAACCACTTTTGGCAGGAATTTATCTGATGGGAGCACTTGGAATTGGAGGTGTTCCGCTTTGGAGTGGATATGTAAGTAAGACGTTGCTTCATGAAAGCATTGTGGAATATATCCATGGTTTAGAACATGGTGAATTTATTTCTCATCTCTTTACAGCTGATGCAATGCGTGTGATTGAGTGGATTTTCTTAATTAGTGGTGGACTTACCATTGCCTATATGTGCAAGTTATTTATCGCTGTCTTTTTAGAAAAAAATAATGATGAAAAGATACAAAAAGCCTACGATGCAAAAACAGATTATATGAACCTGCAAAGCAAATTTGCGGTAGGTACAACATCCGTGTTATTCCTTATTTTTGGAGCAGTTCCAAACTTTACAATGGATAAACTGGCAGATATGGCACAGGGATTTATGGGGCTGGAACATAATGCACATGCTGTTCATTATTTTACTTGGACCAATTTAAAAGGCAGTTTGATTTCGATTGCAATTGGAGCATTAGTATATTTAGTTGTAGTTCGTAAATTCCTTATGGAAAAACAAAAAGATGGCAAAGTGATTTATGTCAATCGTTGGCCACAGAAGCTGGATTTAGAAGATTCTTTGTATCGTCCGATTTTACTGAAATTACTTCCAAGTATTTTTGGAACATTGTGTGGTATCTTGGATATTGCGACAGATGCGATAGTTGTATTATTGCGAAAAACGGTATATAAAGACAGTAAGCCGGAAGGCGAACTGGAAGAAGGCAATGAAGTAACGCATGCATTTGGTGTTATATTTAATAAAACAGAGCATTTGTTAAATCACACCATTTGGAGAGAGCATCCGCATGAAGATGATTTTGAGCATCGATTTGCACTTCTTTATTCCGGATTTAAGGAAAATGTGAGTATGATAGGTCGAAGCCTTTCTTATGGATTAATTTTATTCTCATTGGGACTTTGTGGTGTATTAATTTATCTTTTGATGACAGCATTGTAAATGATACACGGATAAATTTTAAGTCTTCAGAGTTCTTAATAAAATATAAGTGTATTGGGTATCAAAAAAGCATGTTGCTTCAGATACCCAATTTTATTTCAAAAATAAGAAAAAGACAAAGAAATCTCAGATAAGCTGTTGTGGTATACGCAATATTTTTTATAATATATTAGCCTTACTTATAATATTATGTAGAAATTAAGGGAAGAAAATTAATTATTAGATACTGTTTTTCTTTTGGAGTTGTGTTATAATGCAAAAGTTGCATAATTTAACCGAATCGTTGCGATAGCAGCTATTCGGTTATAAGTAAGTAGTGGAAGCAGATTGCGAATATCCGCTTGCCCTATAGAAAAAATAAGAGAGGAGAAATTATGTTAGAAAGAGTATTTCATTTAAAAGAAAATAACACTAACGTAAAAACCGAAGTCATTGGCGGGATTACCACATTTATGACAATGGCTTACATTTTAGCAGTAAATCCACAGATTTTATCCGCATCCGGAATGGATTCGCAAGCCATTTTGATGGCAACAGCCATTGCTGCATTTATTGGAACACTTGTTATGGCATTTATGGCAAATTATCCATTT
Source organism: uncultured Lachnobacterium sp. (assembly GCA_937889225.1). Classification (GTDB taxonomy): domain Bacteria; phylum Bacillota; class Clostridia; order Lachnospirales; family Lachnospiraceae; genus Roseburia. Next base: position 27,642 of record CALAST010000085.1, read on the forward strand.
GCATTAGCTCCGGGTCTTGGACTAAATGCATATTTTGCTTATACCGTTTGTGGAACGATGGGGTATAGCTGGCAGTTTGCATTGCTTGCTGTATTTGTGGAAGGATTAGTGTTTATTGCACTCTCCGTTACAAATGTTCGTGAAGCTATCTTCAATGCGATTCCATTGCAGCTTAAGAAAGGTGTTTCTGTAGGTATCGGCTTATTTATTGCATTTATTGGTTTGCAGAATGCCAAATTGGTGGTAGATGGTTCTACATTAGTTACGGTAGTAGACTTTACAGAAAACTTTAGTACAATAGGTATCGGTGCATTGCTTGCATTAATTGGTCTGTTTATTATTTCAATTCTTTCCATTAAAAATGTAAAAGGTGCAATTTTAATTGGCATTGTTGCGACATGGGTACTTGGTATGATTTGTGAAGCAATGGGTATCTATACCGTAGACGTAGAAAACGGATTTTACTCGCTATTCCCGGCATGGTCGGAATTTAATCTTGGTGCTATCGGTCACACATTCGGACAATGTTTTAGCTCGGAAGCATTAGCGAATTTTAATTTCATGGATTTTTGCGTAATTATTTTTGCATTCTTATTTGTAGACATGTTTGACACACTTGGAACAGTAATCGGTGTGGCAAATAAAGCAAATATGCTGGATGAAAATGGAAGACTTCCAAAAATCAGAGAAGTATTATTTGCAGATGCCATTGCAACTTCTGCAGGTGCGGTGCTTGGAACATCTACAACTACAACATTCGTAGAAAGTTCTGCAGGTGTATCCGAAGGTGCAAGAACAGGACTTGCTTCTGTAGTAACCGGAATTTTATTTTTACTTTCTATTTTCCTTTCACCGGTATTCTGTGCAATTCCGGGATTTGCAACAGCTCCGGGGCTTATTTATGTAGGATTTTTGATGATTACAGCCGTAGTGGACATTGACTTTGATGATATGACAGAAGCGATTCCGGCATACCTTTGCTTAATCGGAATGCCTTTGTTTTACAGCATCTCTGAAGGTATTGCACTTGGTGTTATTTCTTATGTTATTATTAATACTGTTTGTGGAAAAACAAAGAAAATTACACCGCTTATGTATGTGCTTGCGGTATTGTTTGTACTCAAATATATTTTCTTATAATTTAAACGAATAGCTACGTTAGTAGCTATTCGTTTATGAGCAAGTAGCGAAAGCGGATTGCGAATATCCGCTTGACTGCATCTTCATCATAACCATATTCTTCTATTAGTTTATCTAATGTATCGAATGCAGTATCTCCACCATATAATTTACGTTCATATTCTTCTCGTTCTCGTTTTTCTATATCTTCTTGTATAAGAAATTCAGTTCGTGCTCTGCTTTCAAATGATTCCACATATTTTTGGAAAAGTTTTTTAGGGTCATTTCCTTCTTTGTCTGTAATGGTTTCACCTGCTCCTAATTCAAGCATATAATTGTAAAAATCTATAATATCTATGGAAACAATATGTTTCTTAGACAATATAAATGTTAGTAATGGTGTCATTCCATATTTATTTTTATGATTTATAGAAACTCCATGTTCAACTAATATTTTAAATTGTTTTTACATAAATAGTATCAATAAAATAAAAATGGACAAAATGTATTATTTGATATAAAATTAAGAGAATAAAATCTAAAAAACGTAGTTTAAAATTTAAAAATATATAATTTTAGGAGAAAATATGGAAAGTAAATGTTTGGTAAGAATCATGAAAACTACTATTTGCAATTTCAAAAATGTCAATTTTGGAGAAGTGAAGTATCGAAATTATGGTTGTATTGAAAAAACTGCATCGATAGAACATGCAGATATTGTGGGAGTTTACGGACAAAATGGTTCAGGGAAGACTGCATTAGTAGAAGCAATGGATATTTTAAAATATATTTTATCAGGCATGGAAATTCCATATAGCATTTATGAGGGAATTCTGTCAAAAGAATTACCAGTTTGTATTTCAACGGTATTTTTTATTGAAAAAGATGGTGATAAGTATAAAGTACAATATGATGCATATATCAGAGCCGATGATGAAAAAGAGAAAATTGAAGTATACAAAGAAAAGATAACATATTGGCTACGTGGTACTTCATGGAAAGCAGAACGAGACATAGAATTTGTAAATCCTTATTATGAAACAGATGATATTATGGAGCAACGTATTTTAACCGTTATTTCCAAAAATATAAATAAATTAAACGAAATAGAGTTTTTACATTCTATGCAGAATTTAGCTATTTATTGTTCACAAAGAAATATATCCGTATTTTTTAATCAGCAAGTATTAAAAAGTTTAAGTAATACTAAGGGAGAAGAAGCACAAAACCTATATCATGTGTTAAGTGCATTGTATCATTTTGCAAATATGGACTTACATGTTATTAAGGTAAGTCAGTTAGGCGATATTAATAAAAATAAAGTAATACCATTAAATGTACATTATGAAACAGAAACTTCGATAATGCAAGGCTGTTTACCATTATTTATAAACGGTCAAGGGGAATTGCCGGAATCGTTATTTGATTTGTCTTTAGCAATGATGAATGCCATTAATATTGCAATTCGTTCCATTATTCCAAATCTTCAGATTGATATGGAAAGAAAGCTGATAATCGAAAAAGAAGATGGGAAAAGATATGTACAGGTAGAAGTATATTCCAATCGAAATGGAAAACGATTTTTAATCAGATATGAGTCAGAGGGTATTAAGCGAATTATTTCTATATTGAATTACTTGATTTCCGTGTATAATCATGCAAGTGTATGTTTAGTCGTAGATGAAATGGATTCCGGTATTTTTGAATATTTACTTGGAGAATTATTAGGAATGATGCATGAGGAAATGAAAGGACAACTCATTTTTACTTCCCATAATTTACGTGTATTAGAAAAGTTTGATACAAAAAATATTATATGTTCTACAACAAATCCAAATAATCGTTATATTCGATTATCCGGGATAGGAAATAATAATAATAAGAGAGATTTTTATATACGTGCCATTACAGTTGGAGGACAAAAAGAAGAATTGTATGAAGAAGATGATCTTATTTCAATGGGATATGCTTTCCGAAAGGCAGGGCGTGTTCATAACGATATAGAAATTCCTTTTTCTAATGAATTGGAAAAAAACTTATAAAATAATAGGAGAAATACAGATGGGTACAGCTAGAAAAACCGTATTGTTTATTGTAGAGGGAAGTTCCGATAAAGCGGCTTTGGAGAAGATATTTAAAGCAATATATAAAAAGAATAAAAATATTGACTTTCGATTTGCTCATGGAGATATTTCCAGTGATGAAAATGTAACAGTAGAAAATGTTTGTGATAAAATCTATCGTATTGTAGATGAGTTTATGAAAGACCGTAAATTGAAAAAGTCAGATATATGGCAGATTGTTCAAATTTTTGATACAGATGGAGCGTATATACCGGAGTATGCAATTTTATGGGGAGATACATCAAAATTTGTATATACATTAACAAATATAACATGTAGAGATATTAATAAGGTAAAGGAAAGAAATAAGCGGAAGAAAGAAATTATGGATTTTTTACTTGCACAGGATAAAATCAAATCTTTACCATATGAAATCTATTTTATGTCCTGTAATTTAGACCATGCACTTTATAATAAGCAAAATTTAGAGGATGATAAAAAACAAGGATATGCAGATGCATTTTATGAAAAGTTTATTGGAAAAGAAATAAAATTTATTGATTTTTTACAAACAGATGTAGTAAATGGAACACCAAATTCTTATTTGGGTTCATGGAGGTACATAAAAGAAGAATTGCATTCTTTGGAACGTCATACAAATTTGCATGTATATTTTATAAAAAATCCTTTACCGCAAGGATTTTAAGGAATATAAAGTGGATATGGAATAAATTTATTAAAAAAGTCTGAAATATTTTTTTGATTTACAACAAAACAAATCTCGTGTAAAATGAATAGATATGATTAAAGTGAAAAATACGACATTTGTACTGTCAAGCGGACATTCGCATTTGTTACTTATTAATAATCAATAACACATAAAAGATTAGGAAAGGACAAAACATATGAAAAAACGAATCAAAGCAATCGTATTTGCAATTGCGTTACTGCTCTCAATAACAGTAATACAAGTTTCTGCATATGCGGATACGCAATCAGAAACAAATGCAAAAACCGTTGATGTTATGTTTTTACACGACACGCATTCTCATTTGAATGCATTTGCGACTGTAGAAGATGGCAAATCGCAAGTGTTGGGAGGCTTTTCACGAATCAAAACCCTAATTAATGAGCAAAAATCCAAAAATCCCGACACACTTCTATTAGATGCAGGCGATTTTTCCATGGGGACGTTGATACAGGTTATTTATGAAACCGAAGCCTCCGAGCTTCGCATGTTAGGCGAGCTTGACATGGATGCCACAACACTTGGCAACCACGAATTTGACTACAAAGCCGAGGGTCTTGCCAATATGCTAAACACCGCCTCCGCAAGTGGTGATACGCTTCCACAGATGTTAGTCTGCAATGTGGATTGGGAAACCATGATGGAAGAAGACGTGACCGAAGAACAGCAGCTTCTTTGGGAAGCATTCGATAACTATGGTGTAAAAGATTACATGATGGTAGAGAAAAATGGTGTAAATATTGCAGTTATTGGTGTATTTGGAATTGATGCACTTGCATGTGTTCCAAATTGTCCATTAGAGTTTGAAGACCCTGTGGAAGCCGTACAGGAAACTGTAGCAGAAATTAAAGAGAATGAAAACGCAGATATGATTGTTTGCATTTCTCACAGCGGAACATGGGACAAAGAAAGCAAATCCGAAGACGAAATTTTAGCAAAAGAAGTGCCGGAATTGGATTTGATTATTAGTGGGCATACTCATACAAAACTCGATGAACCGATTGTGCATGGCGATACATATGTTGTTTCCGCAGCAGAATACGGAAAATATTTAGGAAATCTCTCCATGACACAAAAATCGGACGGAAGATGGAATATGGATTCTTATGAACTGATAACCGTAGACGAATCCATTCCGCAAAATGAAGCCACACAAAAACGAGTAGATGCGTTTATGTCCCAAGTCAATGATGCATATTTACAGCAATTTGGTTATACTTATGATGAAGTAATCTGTACAAACGAAGTAGAATTTTCAACAGCCGGTGATGTGGGAGAGTTACATACCGAATTGAATTTAGGAAGCATTATTGCAGATGCCTATGTTCATGCAGTAGAACATTTGTTTGATTTTGACGGACATGAAGTAGATGTAGCAGTCGTACCGGCAGGAACAGTTCGTGATACGTATGCACTTGGCGAGATTACACCGGAAAAAATATTCAACTCTTTTTCACTTGGAATCGGAGAAGATGGCATTCCAGGCTATCCGCTGATTAGTGTATATCTCACAGGGAAAGAATTAAAAACAGTAGCAGAAATTGATGCAAGTATTTCCGACCTTATGACAACTGCAAGATTATATACAAACGGTTTACATTGGCATTATAATCCAAATCGTATGTTATTGAATCGAGTAACGGATGTTTATATTGATAATGGTGTAGATGAGCGTGTAGAATTAGAAGATGATAAACTATATCGTGTGGTAACGGATTTTTATTCTTCACAGATGTTAGGCGGTGTAACAGACTTATCCTACGGATTATTATCTATCATTCCGAAAAATGCAGATGGAACACCGATTACGGACTATACCGATGCCGTGATTATGACACAAGGCAGAGAATTAAAAGCATGGGTCGCAATTGCACGATATATGGAATCTTTTGAAGATACCGACGGAGATGCTATCGGAAACATTCCAACCACTTACGCAAAACCGGAAGGCAGAAAAGTGGTAGAAGACAGTAAAAATATCTTCGAATTATTAAAGAATCCAAACAAGTTTTTCTTTATGATTATTGGGGTAGTAGTTGTTGTACTTGCATTAGTGGGCATTATTGTAAATGTGATTAGAAAATTAATTGTGAAGCGTAAGTCAGTTAATCATAGGAATCATAGAAAATAATATTTTTAAAAGTATAAATGAATGGAAAAATAGATGTATTTCATTTGTTTTGTGCAATTTCAGTATTTGCTTAATTATAGTTAAAAAATAAATTAACCGAAAGTACGATAATATTTATTTCGATTAAGCGGAAGTTTAAAGTGTTATGGTATGAATGGTGTGTAAAATAGCAAGATATAAGTATTTAGCTTGTTATCATAATATAAAATGAAAATGTTCAGATAAATATGAACATATTTAGGAGGTTACAGGAGAATGGAAAAAATTATTTTAACAGGAGACCGACCAACCGGACGTTTACATGTAGGTCATTATGTAGGTTCTCTTAGAAGACGTGTACAGTTACAGAATTCAGGAGAATTCGATAAAATATTCATTATGATTGCAGATGCACAGGCACTTACCGACAATTTCGAAAATCCGGAAAAAGTACGTCAAAACATCATTGAAGTAGCACTTGATTACTTATCTTGTGGACTTGACCCTGCAAAATCTACATTATTTATTCAGTCACAGATTCCGGAATTAACAGAGCTTACGTTCTTTTATTCCAACTTAGTTACGGTATCTCGTTTACAGAGAAACCCAACCGTAAAAACAGAAATTAAAATGCGTAATTTTGAAACCAGTATTCCGGTTGGATTTTTCACGTATCCAATCAGTCAAGCAGCAGATATTACAGCATTTAAAGCAACGCTCGTACCGGTTGGGGAAGACCAGCTTCCAATGATTGAGCAAACCAGAGAAATCGTGCGTAAGTTTAACTCTATTTATGGAGATACTTTAGTGGAACCGGAAGTATTATTGCCGGAAAATCAGGCATGTTGTCGCTTACCGGGTATAGATGGAAAACAGAAAATGAGTAAATCATTAGGAAACTGTATTTACCTTTCCGATACGGAAAAAGATGTAAAAACAAAGGTAATGAGCATGTACACCGACCCAACGCATATTCAAATTTCTGACCCGGGACATGTAGAAGGAAACTGTGTATTTACTTATTTAGATGCATTTAGCAATGATGGTCATTTTGCAGAATATCTTCCGGAATATGCAAACTTAGACGAATTAAAAGCACATTACACAAGAGGTGGTCTTGGTGATGTAAAAATTAAAAAGTTCTTAAATAGCGTATTGCAGGAAGAACTTGCTCCGATTCGTGCAAGAAGGGCAGAATTTGAAAAAGATATTCCAATGGTGTATGATATTTTAAAGAAAGGCAGCGAAGCCGCAAGAGAAAAAGCTGCTGCGACCATGGAAGAAGTAAAACGTGCAATGCAGATTAATTACTTTGATGATGCGGAGCTCATTCGTATGCAGAGTGAAAAATATAGCAAAGCAGAATAATTGAAAGATATAAGAATATTCCGATGGACAGCAATATTAAAAATAAAGTATAAGAGAGAACATAGGAAGCGAGGAACATTATGGTTAAGTATTACAGAACAGACGACCGAATGATCCGTGAAGTGGATAGATTAGATAGTGGCGTATGGGCATATATGGTAAGTCCTACAACAGAAGAAGCGCAGAGCATTGCAGAAATATTGGATGTGGATTTAGGAGATATCTTTGCCGCAGCCGATAAAGAAGAAAGTGCCCGTATTGAATTGGAAGATGGCTATACACTTATCCTTGTAGACGTTCCATCTTTAGAGGTACGACACGAAAAAGCCAGCTATACCACAATTCCGCTTGGAATTATCCTTACACAGGATGAAATTGTAACGGTTTGCACGGAACATCTTCCAGTTTTGGATGTTTTCGTCAACAGTCGTGTAAAAGAATTTAGTACAAAAAAGAAACTGCGTTTTGTATACCAGATTTTGTATCGTGTTTCTGTTTTATACCAAAATGCACTTCGGACCATTGACAAAAAACGTACGGAGATTGAAGAACGAGTTGGCAATGATACAAGAGAAGACGATTTGATTGCTCTGCATGAGCTTGAATCCACGCTTGTATACTTTGCCACATCACTTAGAGCAAACTCTGTGGTATTAGACCGTCTGACAAGATACAAAAGGCTTGAGCAGTACCCGGAAGATAAAGAATTATTAGACGATGTGATTGTCGAAAACAAGCAGGCTATCGAAATGACCGGAATTTATCGTGATATTATAAACGGTACAAGAGAATTGATGTCATCGGTGATTGACAACCGATTAAATAATGTAATGAAAAGTTTAACGGTCATTACATTAATTATGGCGATTCCAACTGTTATATCGGGATTATACGGTATGAATGTAAATGTAGAAAGCATGCCACTTGCAGATTCACCCATTGCATTTTTATTGATTTCGGTATTTATATTGGTTGTATGTATTATCCTTATGATATATTTAAAGAAGAAAAAAGTATTATAATAAATGAAAAAGAATTGTTACACAAATGGATATGTGTAGTAATTCTTTTTTTTGTGTTGTTATCTGTTTTTTAGACCATATTTTTTGTCATATGTATGTTAACATGGCTTCCATAAAAGTATGGAACCAAAAGACTGGAAAAAACTTTTGGATTTTGAGTTAACACATCGGGAAATTTCGTTTGCTTTATGATAAGTTGCACTTTAAAAGAAATATGACGGAAGAATCATGTTTCCTCTTGCTGTTTGTATATAGTAGTTAAAAAATAAGCAAGTTTTTTGGAAATATGAATATTGACAAAAATAATTTTTTCTTTTTAAAAAATGCTTAAAGCATTGAAAAATATGCTAAAAGATGATAATATAATAAAATCAAAATCATATAAGGGAGGCAAAATATGAGAAAGAAAAACAAAATGAAAAAACAGATGTTCAAGCGGATATCGGCATTTATGTTAGCTGCAACATTATGCATATCGGCTTGTCCAACATCTGTCATGGCAGAGGAAAGTCCGTCGGTGGACAATAACATCATTAAAAATGATGAGAACGGTATTCCGGACAAGGTATTATATGACTACCTTTTAGAAAACGGTGATGGAACAGTAGATGGAAACAAAGACGGAAAACTTTCCATTGAAGAAGGCGAAAAGATTGCTTGGCTTCAGATTTATCTTGAAGGTGAACAAGATAAAGTTGAAAGTTTTAAGAACTTATCAAAATATGCTCCAAATATTAGACAATTAACGTATGCTGATTGGCGTTCAGAAGAAATTAAAGAGGCAGACGCAATAACATTAAAAAAGAATGATTTGGAAGAAATTGCAGCTTTGTCAGCACTTGGAATGTTGCGTATTTGTGATATGAGTTTGGAAGATACAAGTGTTCTTTCAGAAGTAAATACGTTGGAAGTATTAGAATTCGAAGATTGTTCTATTCCGAGTTTGGATTTTTTAAATGAAGAAAATTATTCACAATTGTATTATTTAAATTTAGATGATACTTCAGTTGAAAAAATACCGGATGCAGTTTCTTCTATGAAAGATATGTATTATCTTAATCTACGGAATTGTGGTGTCAAAGAACTTCCGGACATGACAGATTTTAAAGAATTGAAAGCAGGTTCTTTAGTATTGGATGGAAATCTTTTAACAGCAGAAGAATTAAGAGCAAAATTACCGGTTCAAATTACAGATGAACAAATTACAAAAATTGCAGAAGAACAAAAACAGGAAGTGGAATGTACACTTTCCGTAGATGCAACGGAAATCCAATATGGAGATACCGTTAAAGCAACCATAATTATTAAAAATGTAGGAATGCCTGTGGAAAATCTGTATGTAGAAGTAAGAGAAAATGGAAAACCTTATTTCCCAACAACAGATGTTGATAAAACAACAGAAAACGGCATTTATATGGAATCTCTTGCATATGGAGAAAGTAAAACACTTACCTATGAAATAACAATGAAAGACCTACGAAATAAAATGTATTTGAATGTAGGTGTAAAAACAGAAGATTATTCCATAAATTGGAGTGATTACAAAGAAATTTCCGTAGAACTCCCAAAAGCACCAGAGATTGATGGTGATACACAAGAACCGGAAACAGAGGGTGATACCGAAAACAATGATGATGCATTCGATGTTAAAATCAAAGATATCAAAGTTTCCAACAAAGACGTTGTATTAACTGATGATAACCGCTATGAAAACGTTACGATTACGGTTTCTTTGGAAGGCGAAGATGTAGCATCTATTCCGGAGAATGGTCGTTTCTATATTTATATACAGAAAAAAGATGCAAAAGATACTGACAGTGTATACAGTCTTAACACCATTTATAATGCACAGAAAAAGCAGATTGAAGGTACACTTCTAGTTTCAGGTCATTTATTATCTACTGATTATGTAGTAACAACTGTTTATATTTCCGATGCAGATGGTTATTTAACGAATCTTATCAATTCCTATACAGGAGATAAAACCGCATTCCGTGTTACGAAAAAAACAACAGACCAAGAAGCACCTGTTATCAATGCAGTTCAAGTTTTTGTAAATGATACCTTACAGAAAACAGGAACTATCACTTTGAAAAAAGGTGATGTGATTACCGTACGTGCAGACGTAGATGATAAAAATAAAGTAAGTGGTATTTTTTTACTTATGGGTAAAGATTATACATATTTCTCTGGTCAAATGAATCCGAGTGCATACGACTTAGAAGGTAAGTTGACATGTAATGGTACAACCGTTCCGGAAGGAACATTTAGTCTCTATTATGTAGGTGCAAGTGATTGGTATGGCAACCAGAAAATTTGTTATGAGGACGAATTGGTTAACCTTTTTAAAGAAGTAAAACCAAATCCACAGAACGCAGTTTTATTGAAAAATCAGGATACCGTAAAAGGATTAGACAATATCAAAGCAAACCTTGCAGAATTGATTGAAATGGAAGGTGCGGTAGACGAAACTGCAAAAACAGCAATTAAAGCAGCTCTTGAAGCAGGTAAGGAAGTTACTCCGGAAATTTCCGTAAGCAGTGTTCCGGCAACTTCTATCGAAAGCGATGTAAGAGCAAACGTACAGGCAAAAGCAGATGAAGTTTTTGGAGCAAATACAAAAGTAGCATACTTGGATATTTCCTTGAATTTATTAGTTGATGGCAGTTCATATGGATTAAATCAATTAAAAGAGCCAATTTCCATTACCGTAACACTTCCGGAAGAATTAAAAGGTGACTATAATTACAAAGTCATCCGTAGCCATAAAAAAGCAGAGGGAACAACAGAAACAGAAGTCCTTGACGCAGTAAAAAATGCAGATGGAACTATCACATTCAAGACAGACCGTTTCTCTACATACGCAATTGCATACAGCACAAATGAAGCAAAAGGCACAAATGGTACAACCGGAACAAAAGCACCGGGTACAGGCGACATGAATGTAGCAATTCTTTATCTTACATTAGCAGCAGCTGTAGTTGCATGTGCGACTTTTGAAAAAAAACGCAGAGCGTAGATAAAAAATAGTAACAGTTTAGATATGTAAGTTTGATTTGGCTGTTACAAAAAATATAAAAATAATTTCCCTACTTCCAAATAAATAGGAAGTAGGGGAGTTGTTACAAAAATTATATGATAAAGTAGAATAGTAACGCAAATAGATAGGAGTTAAGAAAGAGGTAGAACAATGAAACATAATTTTTTGAAAAAAAGCCGTTATTTAGCAGTAGGAGTATTAGCAGCATTGGCATTAACCGCATGTGGTGGTGGAAGTAACAATGATACACAAAGCAATGCAGGAACCAAGCAAGAGGCAGGAACTAAGGAAGAAGCAAAGGGTTTAAGCGTAGTATCTAAATTGATTATGTATAATTCACAAGATGGAAGTGTTGTGGCAACACAGAAATTTGAATATGATGCAGAAGGAAATCAGATTAAATCCATAGCTGTTTTACCGGATGGTACGGAAAAAGTTTATGAAATTAAAAGAGAATATGATGCAGACGGCAACGTTGTAAAACAGATTACAGTAGATGCAGAAGGCAATGAAACATCCGTACAGGAAAAAGAATATAATGCAGATGGAACTGTTACAACAAAATCATACAGTATAGGTAAGCTTTCAAATGAAAGTGTAGCGAATGAAGACGGACAAACCATCAGCAGTATTTCTTATAATATAAGTACAGGAGAAGTTGCTTCAGAAACAAAGTATACCTATGGTTCTAATGGTCATGTATCCAAACGGGAAACTACTTCAAATGGTACAACTACTGTAATAACTAATGAATATGAAGAAAAAGACGGATTAGTAGTAAGCTCTAAAGCTATGGCCAATGGTGCAGAAGTTAGTCACACAGAATATGAATATGACGCAGATGGAAATAAAACAAAAGAAAAAACATATAGTGGAGATACACTTACTCAGGAATTGGAATATATTACCATTGAAAAATAAAAAAATATAGCAAACACATTTTTGCACACATGGATTAGCGATAGTCCATGTGTGTTTTTTATCATTCTAATCTACAAGCAATAATAAGTTATTTTCACAATAGCGGGAAAAGTTATCCTTTTATTTTACCCAGTATCATAGAAAATAAAATTTTTGTATTTGCATACGATTTATGATAAACTCTTATTATCATTAAGAAATAAAATAAAACGATATATCATTTTAATAAAGGAGAATTTATGCGAACGGTAGCAATCGGCATACAAAATTTTGATAAACTGATAGAAAATAACTATTTTTATATTGATAAAACGCATTTTATAAAAGAATGGTGGGAAAGCGGAGATGATGTTACACTCATTACCCGTCCCCGTCGTTTTGGCAAAACTTTAAATATGAGTATGCTGGAAGTATTTTTTTCCATCAAGTATGCAAATCGAGGAGAATTGTTCGAGGGACTTTCCATTTGGAAAGAAGAAACCTATCGAAACCTACAAGGCACGTATCCGGTTATCAGCGTATCGTTTGCAGGGGTAAAAGAAAATACGTATAGCACTACAGAACAACGTATTTATGAAATTTTACAAAATATATATATGCAGTTTGCTTTTTTAAAAGAAAGTGACGTACTGCTTGAAGCAGAGAAAAAAGAGTTTGAACGTATTTTAACAGGGGACATGGATAGAATTAATGCTACATCAGCGTTACATCAGCTCTCTAAGTATTTGTATCATTATTATGGAAAAAAAGCAATTATTCTGTTAGATGAATATGATACACCTATGCAGGAAGCGTATGTAAATGGTTTTTGGGACGAATTGGTAGGTTTTACAAGAAGTTTATTTAATATTACCTTTAAAACCAATCCATATTTGGAACGAGCCGTAATGACAGGAATTACAAGAGTGAGTAAGGAATCTATTTTTTCGGATTTGAATCATTTGGAGGTAGTTACGACTACAGCAGAGAAATATGCTACTGCATTTGGCTTTACCGAAGAAGAAGTATTTCAGGAATTAGACAGATGTGGTTTAGGAGAGGAAAAAGAACACGTAAAATTTTGGTATAACGGTTTTATTTTTGGAAATCAGAAAGATATTTATAATCCATGGTCTATTTTACATTTTTTAGATAAGAAAAAATTAACACCTTATTGGGTAAACACCAGTAGTAACAGTTTGGTAGGAAAATTAATACGAGAAGGAAATAAAGCAATTAAGGAGACCTTTGAGAAGTTGTTAAAAGGCGAAACGATTTGCTGTGCGATTGACGAACAGATAGTCTATAATCAATTGGGTAACAATGAAGAAGCGATTTGGAGTTTACTTGTTGCAAGCGGTTATTTAAAAGTCATCAGCTATGAAAAGGAAGAAGAAGTGGGAGATGTAGAAGCACAATACGAACTGGCATTGACCAATTATGAAGTAAAACGAATGTTTTACAGCATGGTACGAGGCTGGTTTTCGCCTGTAAAGGTAGAATACAATGATTTTATCAAAGCTATGTTTACTGGTAATGTAGAAGAAATGAATTTTTATATGAATCGTATCACAAAAAACATCTTCAGTTATTTTGACACCGGAAAAACACCCTCTGATGCAGAACCGGAACGTTTTTATCATGGATTTGTACTAGGACTTTTGGCGGATTTATCCAAAGAATATATCGTAACTTCCAATCGTGAAAGCGGATTTGGAAGATATGATGTCATGATAGAACCAAAAGACATCACAAAAACAGCAGTGATTTTAGAATTTAAAGTAAGAAACCCAAGAAAAGAAGCTACATTGGAAGAAACGGTCGAAGTTGCGTTAAAGCAAATTGAAGAAAAACAATATGAAGCGACTCTTTTAGAACGAGGCATTTTACTACAGCAAATTTATAAATATGGATTTGCATTTGAAGGGAAAAATGTATGCATTGGTTGTTTAGCGGATGGAATACATTATTATTAAGAAATAAAGATAGAAAATTTATCACACATGGATTAGAGATAGTCCATGTGTGTTTTGTTTCATATAGAAGATATTTGCAAGAAAATGAACTTAGAGTTATAATGGCATAAATGCATTAGATGTATTAAGAAAGGAAATTTTATGATAAATATAATTACAAATAGGAATCATAAATCGTGTGACTATTATTTTAGTGATTGTGAAGCATTTTTTAAAGCTAAAATACATTCAAAATTTTTTACAGAAGATGATATAATGGCAATGAAACAGATTGATAATGCTATTTTATTGGATGAAACTTCCGGAACAATTCAAACAGATTTTGGTGTTACTTATTTAGATAATTTATCGTCAGGTTGTAAAGCAGTTTTGACTTTTTTATATATCATTCGAAATAAAGAGGACTATAATGGAAAAATTATTTTAGATGTAACAGAATGTGGAGCAAATGCTTTAGATATACTATTTAATTTTGCAGAGCAATATAACGATATGGATATTACTTTTTTATTAAGGCATAAAAATAATTTGTTTAAATGTAAAAGTCATGATTATATAGTGGATGGAAAAAGAAAAAAGAAATTATTTTAGATGGTGATAGGAAATGAATATAAAAAAAATGTATGATTATGCTACGAATATTCTGGAATTTACCAGAAAAGACGGTAAGAAATACTATCTTGAGCTACGTGGTAAAATTACAATCATAGATGGAAATAGCGGTACAGGTAAAACCCTTTTGGCAAATGAGATTTATTATTTAAAGAAAAATGATAAACGATTAACAGGAATAGATGCAGATAATATTAGTTTAATAACGTCTAATGAAGATAGTATCACAGATGAGGAGGTATTATATATTTTAGATAGAGCTGATATGTTTTTGGATAATGAAATGTGTGATAGAATATGTGATTGTTCAAAGGCACGTTTTTTAATTTTTGCGAGAGGCTCTTATAATCTTGGAGTATCACCAAATCATTTTGGGGAGTTTCAAAAAAAGGAAGATGTCATTCATATTGTCTATGATTTTAATGAAAAATGGTGGTAATTTATGAAATATATTTTATGTGAAGATTCAGGTTCGGGATATAGCTTTTTTAGATATATGGTACAAAGTTTATGCTCATCTAAATATGAATGTGAAGTTATCACCACAAATGGCAATTCTGGTTATGAAGAATGTTTAGAAAATTTAATAGAAAAATTAGAGTCCAAGGATACGTTAATATTGGCTTTTGATAGTGTCGAAGTTACAGAACATTTTAATCCAAGAAATATTATCAATTCCGCTAAATATTTTTGTAAGCAAAAGAATGTATCATTATATTATACGATTTATTATTGTTTTGAAGAATTATTTTTATCTTATAGATATTTAGAAGAAATGTTTGATAAAAGTAGTTATAATGCGGAAGATAAAGAAGTTTGGTTAAGAATATTACAGTATATTTGTGAATGTATACATAAAAATGAGGAATATTATGTTAGCCAAAATGAATTAGTAGATTATGTAAAAGAAAATATAAAAAAGGCACAAAAAACCAAAGAAAAATTTACAAAAGCTGTATTAACTCACGTATCGGGAAGTATCATGGGAGATTTTAAAGTATATGACGGAAAATTGGGAAAATGTTGGGTAATATCTTGTAATGATGTAAAGATAAAAAATAAATGCTACAGATGTATGCAATGTAATTCAAGGTTTAAAAACAAACTAGGGAAAGAAAAAATAATGGAATTGGAATTAAATGCAATACCAATTTTGTCTGTACCATGTTCAAAGGTTTTATCTGATAATAATCAATAATTTTTATAATAGTTCTTAACAAGGCACACATGGATTAGAAATACTTCATGTGTGTTTTTGTTTTTTTGTACAGATGCAATAAAAAAAAGAATGATTTTTAGACAATATGTACATTGACCAAAAAATGCGGGGGGGGGGGTATAATCTGAATGATGGATATTATTTTAACACAATCAAGTGAGGTTTGTAGTCAGCTGGTTAAGAGTAACTAGTAATAGCGGATTGCGAATATTCGCTTGAAAGAAGAAAATATATCTAAATTGAGAGGAGGAACAACATGATAAAGAAAAACAAAATGAAACAACAAATGGTCAAGCGAATTTCTGCATTAATGTTGAACGCAACATTATGTGTATCCGCTTGTCCAAACGTAGCAACCGGACAGGAGTTGACAGAAACAGAAACGACACAGCAAGAGGGAACAAAAAGTCCATCTATAGACAATTCCGTAGAGGAAACAACATCTGCAAAATTAAAAGGGCTTCAGATTCTTTTAAATGGGACAACAATTACAAGTGGTAGGATAGATGTAAAAAAGGGCGATACGGTTACGGTACGTGCTGAGATAGAAAATGAAGATAATGTAAAATCTGCTTTTCTTAGTGTAGGGGCTGAGGAATTAATAATAGATTTAACTAAGGGCGAACATGGTTATTTTGAAGGAACAGCAGTATGTGAAGAAGATTTGGGAAACAATAGTATGTTGTTTTATTTAAATTATACGATATATGGTTCAACAAAATCACTTACTGAATATTATAAAGAAATAGGAACAGACCAAGAAGAAAATACAGAGGATAATAAAGACCAAAACACTGAAAATAATACACAAGACAAAACCGAAACATCCGAAATCAAAGTCAAAGATATTCAGGTTTCTAACAAAGAAGTTGTGATAAGTGATAATACACTTACAAATAGTAATAATACAGATGGTGCATGTATTACTATTACAATTTCATTAGAGGGTAAATTAGAAAAAAAGAAACCGCTAGAAGTTACTTATGGTACTTCTGATTTCACAATAACAGAAGAAATTTATAACGGAATATCTACAAATACATTTGTTATTAGTATTGATATAAGTTACAGGAATTTAGATGATAATGAGTATGACCCTTATAAAACAGGTACTTATGAAATTAAATCTTTAAAAATAGACGGAAAAGAACTTGCCTATAATGGCGATAAGACCTTATTTACATTGAAAGATAACAGAACGGATAAGACAGCCCCTGTTGTAAATGCAATGCAAGTGTATGTAAATGATAAATTACAAACAGGAACGACATTTACTGTAAAAAAAGGTGATATTGTTAAAGCTTATCTAGATGTAACAGATGAGAATCAGGTAGCAGGTGGCTATGTTACTTTGACCGGAACTTCAGAAGGCAACAAGTATTTGCACGAAGTAATTAATGTAAAACCATCTGAATATGACTTAGAAGGTCAAATTGAAATTAAAGATGATTATGAAAACATGGAATATACTATTTCTCAGGTTGAATGTTGGGATTTAAATAATAATTGGGCTAATTATTATAAAGCTGAAGATATTGAATCTTTCTATAAAGAAGTAAAAGTAGAAAATGCCGGTGTAGTAAAAAATGATACCGCATTAAAAGATGTAGTAGCGAAGTTAGACGAACTTATCAAATTAGAAGGTGCATTAGATGAATATATGATTCCTCATATAGAACAGGCGAAAAAAGAGGGAAAAGAAATTACCGCAGACATTTCTTTAGCAACCATACCTGAAAAATCCATTGACAGTAAAGTAAAAGAAGGTGTACAAGCGAAAGCAAAAGAAGCTCTTGGTGAAGATGTAAAAGTAGCATATCTTGATATTTCCTTAAATTTATTAGCAGATGGATTTAACATAGGAAATGTAAATAAATTAGTAGAACCGATTGGTATTACCATAAAACTTCCGGAAAATTTAAAAGGAAATTACGATTATAAAGTGATTCGTTACCATGAAAATGCAGATGGAACAACGGATATAGCTGTTCTTGATGCTGTAAAAAATGCAGATGGAACTATCACATTCAAAACAGACCGTTTTTCTACTTATGCAATTGCATATAGTGCAAGTGAAGAAACCGGAAATAACAACCAAAGCGGAAACGAAAATGGAACCGGAACTGGAACAGGAAACAATTCTCCAGTTACAGGACAGACAGGAATGTTAGCACTTTATTTTGCAGTAGTAGTTTCCGGACTTGGAATTTTTGCAGTATCAAAAAAACGTGTACAGAAATAAGGAAGAACCTATACAATAAAGTATGAAATATGGAAAGAAAACGTAACAAATGCAGAGTGTGAAGATTCGTTTTCTATAAAGCAGAAACACACATGGATTAGTCATAGTCCATGTGTGTTTTTTATAGTAAGTAAATGTGATTCTTATACAGATAGTGTAAATCTTAAATTTTATCTTAGTGATTTGGGGTGTTTTTTTGCATTTGGCTTATAACTATGTTACTATAAAATAAATGCAAATTTTGATGAAAAACAATTTTTTTTATTATAATTGAGCAAATACTGAAATTGAACGAAAAAGAGGAAATTTAATATGGAGAAAAAAGATATAAAAAAAGAGAATGCGAAAAAGAAACTGTTATATAAATATCTTGCAGCAGGAATTGCGATAATTTTGGTTATAGGGATAGCTGTCGGCACGTATCTTTCTAATACAAAAGCAGATAACAGAATCAATATCCTATGCATGGGCATTGATAAATTTGTAACCATGACAGAACGTCATCCTGATACCAACAGTATCGGACAAGCAGATGTCGTTTTTTTAGTTTCCATTGACACGAAAAAAGAAGAAATGGATATCATTGCCATTCCAAGAGATACCATTGTAACGGTTGAAAAATATAATTCCCGAATGGAATATATTGGCATAGAAGATTTGCAACTTTGCCTCCAATATGCCTATGCAGATGGAACAACAAACAGTTGTGAATTAACACAAAAAAGAGTCAATGAAATTTTTGAAGGTGTTACGATTGATGCCTATGCTGCGATTAACTTTAGCGGAATTATGCAAATCAACGATGCTATCGGTGGCGTAGAAATTACCATGAAAGAAGATTACACGGTACATAATCCCAAATTTGTAAAAGGAGCAACACTTTTATTAAAAGGAACCGACGCACTAGACTTTGTGCAAAAAAGAGATATTACGGTTGCACATACTGCCTATACAAGAATTGACCGCCAAAAACAATATCTAAATGAATTTGTAAAAAAAGCCAAAACAGTCGTAAAGGAAAATCCAACTGTCATTTCTGATTTATATAGTGCTTTAAAAGAGAATATGGTAACTAATTTAGAAGTAACCCAAGTTGTGGATATTGTAAAGACAGCCATAAACTGTCCTTTCGAAACTATCAATTTCCATAAAATAGAAGGGGAAATTATCAATGATGGGACATATGAATGTTTTTATCCAGATGAAAGGCATATTAAGAAATTAACACGATTGCTGAAATAAATATAGAAGATTTATCACACATGGATTAGAAATCGTTCATGTGTGTTTTATATTTGATTTACTCATTTTTGTGGTTGGTATAGGTCTTTATAGTGATTTTATATTATCAATTTTTTACTTTTAATTGCAGATATTGTTGTAATATAGTATAATTAGTACGAAATTTGAGTGAGAATTTTTGGTAATTTTATATAAAAAACCGAAAATTTTTAAACCGTCATTAAATTAAAGGGGGGATTTTTATGAAAATAAAAGATAATGCGGTTACTTCTCGTCAAACGATACGTTCTAAAGTCATCAAAATGGCAATCTCAATTGCGATGATTCCGTTGATAATAACTTGTATGATTAGTGCCTTTTTTTCTTTTACAAACGGAAAAGAAACGGCATATGAGCAATTAGAAAGTCGTACGGATAGCGTAATGCAACAAGTGCGTGCATATGTGCAACAAGGATATTCGGTAATGGAAAGTTTAGCATGTGGAACCGATATTCGTTCTTTAGACCCGACTTTGCAAAAGAATATATTAATGGAAACGATTGAAAATAATCCGGCCTTTATTTTGTTATATCAACAGGATACAAATGGTAACCAAACAGCTCGTACGTCAGGAGAATTAGGAAACCGTGCAGACCGTTGGTGGTTTATTCAGGAAATGCAAACCAAAAAACCGTTTGTTTCCAAATCATATTATACACTCAGCACAAATGAAGCCGTAACTTCTATTGTATTTCCGGTTTTTGGGGAACAGGAACAATTAACCGGTATTTTAGCGGCAGACTTTAGTCTGTCAAAACTTCAGGAAATTATTGAACATTATAATACGGAGGAAATGTATACGATTGTAATTGATGGAGAAGGAAATGTGATTGCACATACCGATACCACGCAAGTACAGGAAATTTACAATTATAAAAATTCCACAAAATCCGTAATGCAAAATGATACCACAACAGAAGTTCCGATTTCATTACCGGATGGATTACAGGAATTAGCGAATGATTTGTTAAACGGTTCTTCCGGTACAGCAGAATTAAAAAATATGCAGGGAAAAAATGCAATTTACAGCTATATGCCGGTAGAAATTCCGGGGGATTCGGATTCATGGGGTGTGATTACGGTAGAATTAAAATCTTCCGTTTATGCAAGTACCTATAAATTAGTGGGAGCAATATGTATACTAACAGTTATTATGATTGGGGTAGTCATTATATCCTCTATTACATTTGCAAAAACACTGACAGAACCGCTTCATATATTGGCAGAGGTTGCAGATAAAATTGCACAAGGAGATTTGAGTGTAGAAATAAGTACGCATACGAATGACGAAATAGGAGATGTATCAGAAGCATTAGGTAAGACGGTAGAGCGACTGAAAGAATATATCAATTATATTGATGAAATTGCTCAAGTTTTATCACAGATTGCAAATGGAAAATTGAAAATTGATTTACAATATGCATATGTTGGAGAATTTGAAAAAGTAAAAGATGCGTTATATCATATTTCAGAAGAAATGATAGTGATTATGCAAAATATTACGGATAGTTCCGAGCAGGTATCTTCAGGTTCCGATGACCTTGCAAGAGCTGCACAAGGATTAGCAGAAGAAGCAGAACATCAATCCATGGCGGTAGAACGATTGGTGGAAACGACAATTAGCGTGGCAAAACAAGTAGAAGAAAACAAAAATGAATCCGAACAATCTGCTGAAAATGTAAAATCCGTTACACAAATGATGGAAGACAGTCAGATTTTAATGAAACAAATGAGAAGTGCAATGGATAAGATTTATGAAACATCTCAGCAGGTAGTAGGTATTATCAAAGCAATCGAAGATATTGCGTCACAGACCAACTTATTATCTTTGAATGCATCCATAGAAGCGGCTCGTGCCGGGGAAGTTGGCAGAGGTTTTGCAGTTGTTGCCGGAGAAATCGGCAATTTAGCAAATGAAAGTGCTCGTGCAGTAAATACCACACGAGAACTCATTACAGTATCATTAAATGAAATCGAAAAAGGAAACGCACTAGCAACGGATGTATTGGAATCATTAAGTAAAGCAGTCCATGAAATGGAAAATGTCAATGTAACAATTCAGCATAGTGCTAAAAATGCGGTTGCTCAAATGCAAAGTGTAAACCAAATTAAAGATGGCGTGGAAGAAATTTCACAAGGAATCCAAGACAACTCCGCAATGGCAGAAGAAACATCTGCAACAAGCGAAGAACTTGCCGCACAATCGGTTGTTTTAAATGATTTAGTTCAGAAATTTACATTAAATTAATGTAAATCAGATAAATAAAACTTTAAACTTTAACTAACGATTTATCCCATTTTTCCATCATAAAAAATACCTTCCATATTTGATATCTTCGTTATATCATATGGAAGGTAAATTTTTTAGTTTCTTGGCAGAGCTAAAACCGCAAAGCGGTTAGAGCCATAGCGAATGCGGATTGCGAATATCTGCGTTATTTTGCGTTCAATTATCGCCCTTCAAATCGTCCACTTGCTCCGCAAGGAAGTACAAGTCCCGTCTCTGAAACAGGAAGTCCAATTTCATCTGCCAGAACCGTTCCTTCATATTTAGAAAGTGCAGTGGAAATCATATAATGGAGTACAGCAGGCTGTAATCCCGTTGTATACGAATTGACAAGGAAAAATAAAGGTTTGTCCGTAAGAAGTTGTGCACAAAGTTTAATTAAAGGATACACGGCTTCTTCAATTTTCCAAATTTCTCCTTTTGGACCTCTCCCATAAGAAGGCGGGTCCATAATAATCGCATCATAACGATTTCCGCGACGAATTTCACGTTCCACAAATTTCACGCAATCATCCACAATCCAACGAATCGGTGCATCTCCAAGTCCGGAGGAAACTGCATTTTCTTTTGCCCATGTCACCATGCCTTTCGAAGCATCTACATGTGTTACACTTGCACCTGCTGCGGCAGCCGCTAAGGTCGCACCACCCGTATACGCAAATAAATTTAAAACTTTCACAGGTCGATTTGCTTTTTTAATTTTTTCCGAAAACCAATCCCAATTTGTCGCCTGTTCCGGAAAGAGCCCCGTATGCTTAAAGCTAAACGGCTTTAAGTTAAAGGTTAAGCTCTTATAATGAATTTGCCATTGTTCCGGCAAATCAAAAAATTCCCATTCTCCACCACCTTTTTTACTTCTGTGGTAATGTCCATTTAATTTTTTCCAATTTTTATTATTCTTTGGAGTGTCCCAAATGACCTGTGGGTCAGGACGAAGCAAAACAAATTTTCCCCAACGCTCTAATTTTTCTCCATCGGAGCAATCAATGACTTCATAATCTTTCCAACCATTTGCAATCCACATAACGAATCCTTTCTATATATTAATGTAAATTAAGAAAAAGCACGGTTATAATATATGATTAATTATTTTTGTAATTTTTAAATTTCTTTATTTCATATTCTGGATAGGATAAAAGTGCTTTATTCTAAAATATAATATATGGTTTTTAGAAAAATGTCTAATACTTTATATAATAAAGACAATAAAAGTTATGATAGGAAAGTAAACGGTGCTATTTGTTTTTTCTAATTATCTTTTAAAAAGAATGGGGGGTATTTCTAAAAAGAACTTATTACATTCTGTCTTTATAAGAAATGCCCTATAAAATCTAAATATTATTAAAAAAATTATAGAAAAATGCCGAAATTAAATTTGCACAAAAAAAAATAAAAAAAGTTGTTGCATTTGCTGAATTTATCGTGTATAATCATCAATGTTGTGACATGATAGCAATGAAGCGAGAGGTTGCTGCTTAAAAATAAGCAGGTTTTCCGTGGAGCGAATGTCAAGTTAGGAAACTGGCGACAAGTCACTGTACCCACAAAAGTCTACAAGAGATTAAATAGTAGAAGTAACGTGTGAGTATTATTAGGACACACACGGAGAAGTGTACAGTCACCGCTTGTCGTACTGAAGTTTAAAGTGCGAAAAGGAGGCGACTTTTTTTATGGCAAGTCAAGTAATGAGAATTACTCTTAAAGCTTATGATCATGAATTAGTAGATTCATCAGCTAAAAAAATTATCGAAACTGTAAAGAAAAACGGATCACAGGTGAGCGGACCGGTACCACTTCCAACAAAGAAGGAAGTTATCACAATCTTAAGAGCTACTCACAAATATAAAGATTCCCGTGAACAGTTCGAACAGAGAACTCATAAGAGACTTATCGATATCATCACACCAACCCAGAAAACTGTTGATGCATTATCTCGTTTAGAAATGCCAGCTGGTGTTTATATCGATATCAAAATGAAAAACAAGAAATAAGAAATATCCCTGAATGGTTTATATAGATAAGCTGCTCTAGGATGAACGGTTCCGCTACTCACTCGATTCGAGCATGAAGCGTTCCGCTGTAGAAAACAGGAGGTAAAAATGAAGAAAGCAATTTTAGCAACAAAAGTCGGAATGACTCAAATCTTCAATGCAGACGGAATTTTAGTTCCGGTTACTGTATTACAGGCTGGTCCATGTGTTGTTACTCAGGTTAAAACAGTAGAAAACGACGGATACAGTGCAGTTCAGGTTGGTTTTGTTGACAAAAAAGAAAGAATTGTTAGCAAAGATGCAACAGGAAAGAAAGAAATCAAAAACAGACATGGCGTAAACAAAGCTGAAATGGGACACTTTGCAAAAGCTGGTGTATCAGGAAAGAGATTTGTTCGTGAATTTAAATTTGAAAACGCTGAAGAATACAATTTGGCAGATGTAATTAAAGCTGATATCTTTGCAGAAGGCGACAAAGTAGACGTTACTGCAATTTCAAAAGGTAAAGGCTTCCAGGGCGCTATTAAGAGATTAGGTCAGCACAGAGGACCTATGGCTCACGGTTCTAAATTCCATCGTCATCAGGGTTCCAATGGTGCATGTTCTTCACCAAGCCGTGTATTCAAAGGAAAAGGAATGCCTGGCCACATGGGTGCTGTAAAAGTTACAACACAGAACCTTGAAGTTGTAAGAGTAGATGCAGAGAACAACTTACTCCTTGTTAAGGGTGCTGTTCCGGGAGCAAAGAAAGCTCTTATTACTGTAAAAGAAACTGTAAAAGCAGGTAAATAGTGCTTAATATTTGAAAGGAGGAACTTTACGATGGCTAATGTAGCTGTTTTAAATATGGCTGGTAATGAAGTAGGTACTATCGAATTAAATGACGCTGTTTTCGGCGTAGAAGTAAACGAACATTTAGTTCACATGGCAGTACTTCAGCAGCTTGCAAATAATCGTCAGGGAACTCAGAAAGCAAAAACACGTTCTGAAGTTCGTGGTGGCGGAAAGAAACCTTACAGACAGAAAGGAACTGGTCATGCGAGACAGGGTTCAACAAGAGCTCCGCACTATACAGGTGGTGGCGTAGTATTCGCTCCAGTACCAAGAGACTACTCATTCAAATTAAATAAAAAAGAAAAGAGAGCAGCATTAAAATCTGCTTTAACATCCAGAGTAGCTGAAAACAAATTTATCGTTCTTGATGAACTTAAATTAGATGAAATCA
>CALAST010000086.1 GCA_937889225.1 uncultured Lachnobacterium sp.
AAAGTATAGCAGAGGAGAGGACGATTTACACTACGTCATCTTTTGGAGCACTTACGAGTATTTTTACCAAAGTATGATAAAGATATAGGAATTTTCTTGATTCAGTTAAAAAATAAATATAAAAAGGTTGTACTTAGAAAAAGATTATGTTAAAATCCTTTCTAAGAGTAATCATGTACAAAGTAGAAGCCTCCTGTACTGAATACAGAAGGGAGGTGGTGCAAATGGAAATATATGAAGTATTAAGTCTATTATTTTTAGGCGGTTCATTTCTTATTTCACTGCTTACCTACATAGATAGGAATAATAAGCGAAAATAAATAAGCACACCCTTTGTACTTAGCCCGTCAAAGGTGTGCTTATAAACATTTTTTCTGAGGCTAACCACTTTGTGGGTGGTTACTCTTTCTTATATCTATAATATATCATTACAGACTCCCTTTTTCAAGCAAAAAATTAGAATTATACTCATTTATAAAAAATATTCCTTTCACAGTTCCATAAGTTGCATGGAAAATTTCTGTTATTCAATGAAAATATACATACATTTAAAATTTATAAATTTTAAATGTTTACCTTATAAATAGTAGTTTATCAAATGATATTTGTAGATATGGAGGAAATCAAAAATGTCACAATTTACAAACAAAACCCTTTTAATCACCGGAGGTACAGGTTCCTTCGGCAATGCCGTACTTAACGGCTTTTTAAACACAGATATTAAAGAAATCCGCATCTTCTCTCGCGATGAGAAGAAGCAGGATGATATGCGTCATGAGTTCCAGTCCAAAATGCCGGAGGTTGCGGACAAGATAAAGTTCTTTATTGGCGATGTGCGTGATATTCAGTCTATTAAGAATGCAATGCACGGAGTTGATTACATATTTCATGCAGCAGCATTAAAGCAGGTGCCATCTTGCGAATTTTTCCCAATTGAAGCGGTAAAAACAAACGTAGAAGGTACAGAAAATGTACTGACAGCGGCAATTGACGAAGGAGTTAAATCCGTAATATGCCTTTCCACAGATAAGGCAGCTTACCCGGTAAATGCTATGGGTACTTCCAAAGCAATGATGGAAAAAGTAATCGTAGCAAAGAGCCGTACCGTATCTCCGGAAAAAACAAAGATTTGTTGTACACGTTATGGTAACGTAATGTGCTCTCGTGGTTCTGTTATTCCGCTTTGGATTGAACAGATTAAGCAGGGAAATCCAATTACAATTACAGAACCATCTATGACTCGTTTTATCATGTCATTAGAAGAAGCAGTTGACCTTGTCATTTTTGCATTTGAAAATGGTACAAGCGGTGATATTTTAGTACAGAAAGCACCTGCATGTACAATTGAAACGCTTGCGAAAGCAGTTACAGAGTTATTCAATCCGGGACACGAAATTAAAGTAATTGGTATTCGTCATGGGGAAAAGATGTATGAAACACTTCTTACAAATGAAGAATGTGCCAATGCAATTGACCTTGGTAATTTCTATCGTGTGCCATGTGATAAGCGTGATTTAAATTATGATAAGTATTTCAAAGATGGCGATGTAGAACGTAATCCATTAACAGAATTTAATAGCAACAATACAGAACTTCTGAATGTGGAACAGGTAAAGGAAAAATTACTTAGTCTTTCTTATATCCGTGAAGAACTTGCAAAGATGGAGAAATAGGTCATGAAGATATTAGTAACCGGTGCAAATGGATTCGTGGGAAAAAATCTTGTAGCGAACCTTTATAATATCAAAGATGGGAAATATCGTGCAAGGGATATTTCTATTGAAGAAATATATGAATATGATGTAGACACAGACAAGACACTTTTGGATTCCTACTGCAAAGAGGCTGATTTTGTATTTCACCTTGCAGGGGTGAATCGTCCAAAAGAACAGTCAGAGTTTATGGAAGGAAATTTTGGTTTCACGTCTATATTGGTTGATACATTGAAAAAATACAACAATACTTGTCCTGTAATGTTATCAAGTTCAATTCAGGCAACATTGATTGGAAGATATGGTGAATCTGATTACGGAAAGTCTAAGTTGGCAGGTGAGGAGTTATTCCATTTATATAAGGAAGAAACTGGTGCAAAAGTATTAGTTTATCGTTTTCCAAATCTGTTTGGTAAATGGTGCAGACCGAATTATAATTCGGCAGTTGCAACATTTTGTAATAATATTGCTAACGATTTACCAATTCAAGTAAATGATAGAGCAACAGAATTGGAACTTTTGTATATTGATGACCTTGTGGAAGAAATGTTTGATGCTTTAGAAGGAAAAGAACATCATTGTCGTTATGATGGTTTAGATGCAGTCGCAGATGAAAATGGTAGATACTGTTATGTTCCAATGACGCATAAGGTAACATTAGGAGAAATTGTGGATTTGTTGTATGCTTTCAAAGAACAGCCACAGACACTTGTAATTCCTGAAATACCGAAAGATTCTTTTGCAAAAAAACTGTATTCGACATACCTTTCTTATCTTCCGAAAGAAAAAGTAAGTTTTCCATTGAAGATGAATGTGGATGCAAGAGGTAGTTTTACGGAACTGTTAAAGACAGCAGATTGTGGACAGTTTTCTATCAATATTTCTAAGCCTGGCATTACGAAAGGGGAACACTGGCACAATACGAAGTGGGAGTTTTTTATCGTGGTATCTGGTCATGGACTCATTCAGCAGAGAAAGATTGGTTCGGAAGAAGTGATTGAGTTTGAGGTTTCGGGTGAAAAAATAGAAGCTGTACACATGCTTCCGGGATATACGCATAATATCATTAATCTTTCGGAAACAGAGAATCTTGTAACAGTTATGTGGGCAAATGAACATTTAGACCCGGTGCGTCCGGATACCTATTTTGAAAAAGTAGTCATGGAATAAGAGTTTAACCGAATCAAGAAAATCCCCCACTTCAAGTGCGTAGAGCACTAAGTGGTGGGTAGGGGGAGTTTCTTGTGTCAGGTGGAGATTTCAAGCTCCATCTGACAAACCGCAAAGCGGTTATTCGGTTATGAGCAAGTAGCGATAGCGGATTGCGAATATCCGCTTGACCCAAATCAAGAAAAACCACCACTTCAAGAGTATCATGCATGAAGTGGTGGGATTTTGTATATAAGCAGAAATGAAAAAATGTTCATAGGTTTGGTAAGGAAAGGAATGAGAAAATGACTGATAATAAAGTAACATTTAAAAATAATGGGAAACTAAAATTATTAATTATTGTGGGTACAAGACCGGAAATCATTCGTCTTGCTGCAGTAATTAAAAAGTGCCGTAAGTATTTTGATACGATACTTGCACATACAGGACAAAATTATGATTATAACTTAAATGGTGTATTCTTCAAAGATTTGGAATTAGATGACCCGGAAGTATATCTAAACGCAGTAGGAAAAGACCTTGGGGAGACCATGGGAAATATTATTGCGAAATCCTATGAATTGATGGTTGATATTCAGCCGGATGCAGTACTTGTGCTTGGTGATACCAATTCTTGTTTATCCGTAATTGGTGCGAAGCGTCTTCATATTCCGATTTTCCATATGGAAGCAGGAAATCGTTGCAAAGATGAGTGTTTACCGGAAGAAACAAATCGACGTATTGTGGATATCATTTCCGATGTAAATCTTTGCTATTCCGAACATGCAAGAAGATATCTTGCAGATAATGGTCTGCCAAAGGAACGTACTTATGTAACTGGTTCGCCTATGGCAGA
>CALAST010000087.1 GCA_937889225.1 uncultured Lachnobacterium sp.
GATGTGTACCCTACAGTCTCTGTGTCCGGCGATATTGCTTTCTACAGCCTGTCCTTTCACAAAACATGACCCACATGCTCTCCAATTCAATGTGGCTTGCGAATCAGCTTTGTTATAATAGCATGAGAGTATCCTAAAGTCAACACATTTTTTGTCGATTTTTGAAAGTTGTTCAATTTGTGTATATTTTATATTATTTTCTGAAAATTCATTCAATTTTTCATTGTTCATCTTCGCTTCTATTCTCAAATGCAACTATGATAAATAAATCCCACCTTATAGCTATCATCACTTAGTGTTCTACCTACTTAAAATAGGGACTTTTTTATTCGGTTTGATAAGTAACTGCATTCATAGCTTCTTTCACGTTATTTACACCAATCAATTCAATGCCTTCTATATTATGAAGAAAACCATTTTTACATACCTGTGGAAGAATGCACCGTTCAAATCCTAATTTCTTGGCTTCCTGCACTCTTTGTTCTGCCATGCTTACACCACGTACTTCTCCACTTAATCCTACTTCTCCAAAACATATTGTTTTGTCATCAATTGGTTTGTCCAATTTTGAAGATATAATAGCAAGGACAATACCAAGGTCAATGGCTGGTTCGTTCATGCGGATTCCACCTGCAATATTCACATAAGCATCACATTCACTCAATCGCATGCCTAACCTTTTTTCTAATACTGCCATCAATAAATTTACCCTATTATAATCGGTTCCTGTTGCTGTTCTTCTTGGATTTCCAAAATTCGTGTGACAAATCAAAGCCTGTATTTCTAAAAGAATGGGTCTGGTTCCTTCCATGGAACATGCAACGATGGAACCGGATGCTCCAATTGGCTTTCCACTTAACATAAATTCAGAGGGATTTTCCACTTCTATTAAACCGTTATTTCGCATTTCAAATACTCCGATTTCATTTGTAGAACCAAATCGGTTTTTTACTCCACGCAAAATACGATAGCTTTCATGTCTGTCACCTTCAAAATATAGCACAGTATCTACCATATGCTCTAATACTCTCGGTCCTGCCACAACGCCTTCTTTTGTTACATGCCCTACTATAAATACGGAAATTCCCATACCTTTTGCAATCTGCATAA
Organism: uncultured Lachnobacterium sp.; assembly: GCA_937889225.1. GTDB lineage: Bacteria > Bacillota > Clostridia > Lachnospirales > Lachnospiraceae > Roseburia. The sequence goes on from CALAST010000087.1 coordinate 1,111, forward strand.
ATACAGCAGTAGCTTCTCTTACTTGCGAAACACTTCCTGGGGCGGAACCTACATTTTCATTAAACATGGTTTGTATAGAGTCTATAATAACTATCTGTGGTCTTCTGCGTGCAATCACTTCTTTTATAATGTCTAAATTTGTTTCACATAAAAGCTCCAAGGAATCCCCAAAAGAACCAATTCTTTCCGCACGTATTTTTATCTGCTGCAAGGATTCTTCTCCTGAAACGTATAATACAGACAGCTTTTTATTTGACAGATTTCGGCATACCTGTAATAACAGCGTTGATTTGCCAATTCCCGGGTCTCCGCCCACCAACACCAACGAACCTTTTACAATTCCACCTCCCAATACACGGTCCAGTTCTTTTATGGATGTAGAAGTGCGTTCTTCACTTGCTGAAGTAATTGCAGATAACGGCAATGGTTTTACCTCCTGTACTGCTTTTTTTACTTTTGCAGACACACTTCCGCTACTTCTATCTATCATTTCTTCTACAAAGGTATTCCATTCTTTGCACCCCGGACATTGTCCCATCCATTTTGCTGATTCAAATCCGCAATTTTGACAAAAAAACACATTTGCCTTACCTTTTGCCATATTCAAATTCTCCATTCTATTTTATAAATCATTACTACCACATTTTTATTTGTTTCCATAGCCTAACAATTATGAAAAGAGCTACCGCTTATCTATTTTGCGGCAGCTCCTTTATTTGTTAGTCTTTTATTCCTGTTCATGTATTACAATTATCTACGAATTAGACCATGTTATAACACTACTTTTTTTCTACAATTACAGATACTGATGTATTTTCCTGCAATTCCACGCCAAGGCTCAATTTTCCGCCAAGATTGGTTCGCATTACTCCGGCAGATTCGCCATTAATTGTAATTTCATATTCGGTTTCTGCATCCAGTTCTAGTGTAATCTGAGCATCTTCCACCCCCTCTACGGAAAATGCCACTTTTTCAGCGGTACTTACAAATCCTACTACCGCTGTTCCCGGAACAGACTCATATACAAACATGCCATTACACTCTAATTTCGTAATTTCTTTATAAGTTTTTACCTTATAAGAGCCTCCATTGTGTTTGAAATTATTCAGTTTTGATTTTTCGCTTAAGGTATAGTCTCCAAAACTAATACCTCCATTTTCTTCTACGCGAATTAATTCACTGATGCCTGCCATTTTTCTCCTCCTGTAAAAAACCCTCGTTATACTATAATGATATCAGAGTCAAAACACATTTTGTCCCTGATATTATTATAACGAATATTGCTTCTAATTGCCAGTCATTTTATTAAAATGTTGATTTTTCATTTTTAATTTATCTCAGAATCCACATTATAAGTCTCTTCCGTCGCTGTCACGAAAATCGCATCATTTTTTACAGTTATGGCAACTTTGTCGCCACGCTTTATTTTTCCTGCAATAATATCTTCTGCAAGAGTATCTTCGATTTCATCTTGAATTTTACGTTTTAATGGTCGTGCACCATATTTTCTGTCGTATGCTTTTTCTACAATCCATTCTTTTGCGTTATCGCGAATGAAAAGTTCCATTTCCAACTGTTCTTTGCAGCGTTTCTGCAATTCTTTGACAAGAATGGACACAATATTCTTCATATCTTCTTTATTTAATGCACGGAATACGATGGTTTCATCAATACGATTTAAAAATTCCGGTTTGAAAATACGACGAACTTCTTCCATTACGCTATTTTTCATAAACATGTGGTCTTGTTTTTCGTCTTCTTTATTTCCAAAACCAAGACGCTTCGGTTCAATGATAGACTGTGCACCTGCATTTGAAGTCATGATAATAATCGTATTTTTAAAATCGACGCGTCTTCCTTGTGAATCTGTAATATGTCCTTCATCCAATACTTGAAGCAAGATATTAAATACATCAGGATGAGCTTTTTCAATTTCATCAAATAAAATAACGGAATATGGGTTTCTGCGTACTTTTTCACTCAATTGTCCGCCTTCTTCATAGCCTACATATCCTGGCGGTGAGCCAATCAATTTGGAAACGTTGTGTTTATCCATATATTCAGACATATCTACGCGAATCATAGATTCTTCGTTTCCAAAAATGGCTTCGGCAAGTGCTTTTGAGATTTCTGTCTTACCAACACCGGTTGGTCCTAAGAAAAGAAATGAGCCAATTGGACGTTTTGGGTCTTTTAAGCCCACTCGTCCTCTACGTACTGCTTTTGCTACCGCATGAACGGCTTCTTCCTGTCCAATCACACGCTTTTTTAATACTCCTTCTAATTTTTGTAAACGGGATGCCTCGTTTTCTGTCAGTTTGTTTACCGGAATTTTGGTCCAACCTGCCACTACGTCTGCAATTTCATTTTCGCCAATTACAGTCTTTTTACCGGCAGCGGCTTTCCTATTCTTCTTTTCAACCTTTTCGAGTTCTTTTTGCAACGCTTCTCTTTCGGCTTTATGTGTTCTTGCAGCTTCGATATCGCCTTCGGAAAGAGCATCTTCTAATGCAAGCTGTGACTTTTGAATCTGTTTTCGAACTTCTCCTGCTTTATCTGTCGTTCCAAGAAGCCCCAGACGCACTTTTGCTGCTGATTCGTCCATCAAATCAATGGCTTTATCTGGTAAGAAACGGTCGTTTACGTATCTTGCCGATAACGTTACCGCTGCTTCTACACCTTCGTCGGAAATTTCTATCTGATGATGCTGTTCGTATAGGTAACGAATTCCTTTTAAAATCTGTATCGTTTCTTCTATGGTTGGTTCTTCTACCATGACAGGCTGGAATCTGCGTTCCAATGCTGCATCTTTTTCCACATGTTTACGATATTCTTCTACCGTTGTTGCACCAATTACCTGCAACTCGCCTCTTGCTAATGCTGGTTTTAAAATGTTGGAGGCATCTAATGAACCTTCTGCACCACCTGCACCAATAATTGTATGAAGTTCATCAATAAATAAAATAACGTTACCATCCATAACGGCTTCGTTAATCACTCTTTTGATACGTTCTTCAAACTCACCACGATATTTTGTATTAGCTACCATACCGGACATATCCAAAGATACCAGTCGTTTCCCGGAAAGTACGGCAGGAATGGTTCCATTTACAATACTTTCGGCAATTCCTTCTACGATTGCCGTTTTTCCGACACCAGGCTCACCAATCAGACATGGATTATTTTTTCCACGTCTGCTTAATATCTGAATAACACGCTGTGTTTCTTTCTGTCTGCCAATTACGGGGTCTAATGCTCCCTCTTTTGCCATAAGCGTTAAATCTTTGGAATATTGGTCTAATGTTGGTGTCCCGCTATCTCGTGAGGCATTTCGGCTTTTATTAAACTCCTCTTTGTATTTTTGTGGGTCTTCTCCAATTGCTCCTAATACTTCTGTCAGCAATTTTTGCATATTGACACCTAATGTATTCAAAAGTCTTGCCGCTGCACTATCACCTTCTTTTATGATTGCAAGAAGAATATGTTCTGTTCCTATTTCTTCATATCCTAAACGATAAGCTTCTTCTTCTGCTTTTTCTAAAATATGCTGTGCTTTTGGTGTATAGCCATCTTTTTCTTCCACCATGGTATCTTCTCCTGTGGAAATCAGTTCTTCTATCATATGAAGAAGTTTTGACAGTTCTACATCTGCCGCACTAAGTACCTCTGCCGCAACACCTGTTCCTTCTTTTAAAAGACCTGCTAAAATATGCTCTGTTCCCACGTAGTTATAATGCATATTTTTGGAAAGGCGTTTTGCCATATTAATTGCTTTTTTTGCACTTTCTGTGTATTTCAAAATTTCCCCTCCCTAAAAGTTGCACCCCTATCGGAAGATAGGGGTGATCATATTTTATAAGTCGATAAATTCTAAATCATCGTCATCATCCGAATCACTCTGATTTGTTTGTTTCTTATCTGTAGCTGCCAATTGTTTTTCTAAATTAAGTTTGAAATCCTTCTCAGCATCCGTATCTTTTTCGGATTCTGCTGACTTTTCAAGAACTTTCATTTGAAGTTCCTCCTCTAACTGTGCTACTGTTTCATCTGCATTTTCTTTTGACATATTTATAAACTCACTTTGCCCGTCTTCTACCACAGATTCTTCAGACATATCAAAAAATTCAACTTCGACTTCTTGCACCACATCTTCTGTTATAGATTCTTCCGATATCTCCAACAATTCAATTTCTACTTTTTCTGTTTCAGCTTCTTCTATAGATTCTTCAGACATATCAAAAAACTCAATTTCCATTTCGTCTTCGGATTCTGCACTTCCTATTTCCTGCACATTCGTTTTGGATACATCTAAAAATGCCACTTCATCTTTTAAGTCGGCTGCTACTTCTTCCATAATTTCTTCGGACATATCTAAAAATTCAACTTTCGCTTCATCTTCTAATTCATCCATTGATTCTTCTGCATTTTCTTTTGCCATATCAAAGAATTCAACTTCGACTTCATCTTCATTCAAATCTTCTTTTAAAATTTCTTCAGACATATCAAAAGCATCATTCCCATCATCTGTTTCTTCATTTTCTGATGTTTCACACATTTCAATTCTTTCCTCAAGAGAACTTACGACTTGCGTTTCCGGAAAAATTACCTCATGTTCTTCTGGTGCTTCCTGTAATTCTTCTGATGGCTGATTATCTTCTTCGTAAACATATGATTTTTCATATGTTTGTGTCAACTTGCGTTTGGAAATAACAAGAGACATAATGACTGATAAAAGTACTAAAACTACAGCTGCAAAAATGCCAAGCATTATTTTCTGTTTATTTTTCAATGCGGTTATTTCTGTTTGATAGTTATTTTCCGGTTCTGCATCTGCATCTACTGTATCATTGGACAAATCCATAGTTGCAAGATATCTTTGGAATGTTCCTTCTATGGAGTCGAACTGATACCAACCATATTCTCCATCACTATTTACACAGTAAATCAAGTAAAAATCCGATTGCTTTGGTTCTGCTGCAAAGTATGTTTCTGCACCCAACATGCCTGTTGTTTGCGTACTTTCTGTTGTATCTTCTGATTCTTGTTCATATCGGTACGCAAAAACCGTGCCCTTTCCTTCAATGGAAAGCGTACATGGTTCAAAGCCTTTTGGGACAGTTCCATCATCCGGGCGTAATATAATAACATATTTCTTTTCAGAAATAAGTTTAATCAGAGGATAAATATTTTCTTCTGATTTATCATATACATAAAGAGAACCATATCCCGATTCATTTGCTAAATATAATGCTTGAAGTTCACCTTTTGAAAACTTAAGTCCCGGTGTTTCTTTCCCTTCAATAAGAATGGTCTCTTTCACAAAATCAGCCGGAATTGCTTCTGTTGGAATTTCTTCTATTATATTCAGCTTTTGTCCGTTATATTCAAATGTTTGTTCCTCTGTTTGTGTATCTTGCGGTTGTTCACTATTTTCACTATCCTGTGGTTCATCCGGTGTTTCACTATTCTGTGAATTGTCCGGCTTCTCACTAGATGGATTTTCACTTGGTGGAGTTTGTTCCTCTTTTTCTTTTCGGGTAACTACAATCGTATACGTTGCCTGTACGCCATTTTCCGCCTTTACAACAACTTTTATGGTATTTTCCCCAACTTGAAGGGATACATTGCCATTTCCTGTTACAGATTCAATTGTAGCCTTTTCGTTAGAGGTTTTGGCACTTACTACCAGCTTTGTTACATCATAATCTACGGTAGCTGTATATTTTGTCACGTTGTATTTAAATGCCGGTGACAAACTTCCTGTGGAAATCTTTAAGGAAGACAGCGAATTGTCTCCTGATTTTGGAGTTTCCGGTTGTTCGCTGTTTCCGGTATTTCCATTGCCTGCATTTCCTGTATTTGGGTCCTCTACTGTTTTGTTTGCAATTGTTACAGATTTGGAAGCTCCACCTAATGTAACCGCATCTCCGGTATTATTATCCCCTGCTTTGATAGCGGATGCACTAATGGATGCTGTACCCGTTGTTTTTGCCTTTAATTTAATCGTAACAGAAGACGAAAATGGGTCTCCCAATGTTGTCGCAACGGTTCCACCATTTACATTTGTAGTTCCTGAAGCACTTACAAAAGAAAATAAGTCTGTCGAAAAATATACATCCACCGTAGCTGTTATACCACTTGGAACAGATACGGTAGCTGTAACTGTGTCTCCAATATTAACAGATGATGCACTTACACTCAAAGATATATTTGCAGCATAAGTATCATAAGACGGAACTGCCATAACCGTAAGCATCATCATGCAAGCCAGTATATAGCTTACTATTTTTTTCATATTAATCACGCATTCCTTTCACTTTGTTCAGGTATAAATTTACCTCTATTTCTGTTTAATGGTTGTCAAACCTAATGTATGACGATTTGTAACAATAATATCCAATACGTCTACCCCATCCCCTTTGCGGTTTGTATCAGCAGCTTCCAAATAAACACCTTTTAATGTGCTTAATCCTAATGTATGACGATTGATTCGAATAATATCCAGTACATCTACTGCACCATCACCGTTTGCATCACCATAAATGACAATCTGACGTGTCATTACTAATGTGCCATTGCAATATACCTCCAGTTTATCGCCTGTAGATATGGTTCCTGTTTTTTCTGCTCCGGAAGAACTGAATATTTTTATTGTACAATTATCCATTTTAAATCCATTTAAAAATGTGGAAACTTCTGTCTGCGGTGCAATTCCTGTAATCATACTTTCTCCAATCACATAAGTATTGGAAGTCAAGGTCCACTTATTGGAAATCTCCGGCACTTCCGGTTTTGGTGCTTCTTCTCTTACAACTGTAAGTGTATATGTTTTTGTATCACCGCTTTGCGATTTACATTTTACTTTTATTTCGTTTGTTCCTACTGCCAATTTATATGTACCTGTTCCTGATACGGTAGATTTCTCTACAACCGGTGCAGCAGATACTGTAATGGAACTTACAGCATTTTCTACTACAATGGAATATTCCGTAACATCGCCTTTAAAGGTTGGTGTAAGAGATAATCCTGATACAGAAAGACTCTTTAAATAGTTGTTTCTATTTCCGCTTGCTTGGAATGTGGTTGCTTTTTTTGGCATATTATTATAAACAGGGATACGGAATACAAATGCTTGATTTTTACTTGTATATCCGGATGCTACTTTTCTTCCCTCAGAATATGAGCCATCTACATTTGTCATATACTGATGCCAATATAATCCTCCTTGTGAAATTACATCAAACTTTTGGAAATATAACGTGTCCTGTCCCACACTTATGTAACTTTTTGCAAGGAATTGTGCACCACCCTTTAAGGCAGCATATCTGCTTGTCCATCCTTGCTGTTTTGCATATGCTAAACCATTTTTATAAATCTGTTCTTTTGTGCTTCCTGTAGCTTTGATATTAAAATAATTATAAAGCTTCTCATAACCCGAATATGTACCGGAAATCAATGGACTTGTGCCTTTTCCCTGCTCCTGTCTTACTCTGGAAGCCAAATGATATGGGCTGATATTTGTTTCTGCTGCTACTTTCATAAAAGTATCTGCATAATTAATGGAAGTGCCGTCTGCATGTTTTACCACACCATTCGTTCCCTCCATAAATGTATCATTAATAATTGCCTGTACCCCAGCTAAATTATGTGCACTATTATAAGTCAAACTCTCAAACTGAAAAATATCCGTCTCTGTCAGATAATTTCTCGGGTCCATGCGATATGCCACATAATCCGGATGTGCCGTAACCCAACCTGCACCATCTCGAATGGTCCAAGTATTTGTGCTCCAATCGTATTCCGTAGAAGCGACTGATTTTTTTGCATCATTTGCAGACTTCTGCACCAAATTTATGCCGGCTTTTGATTCTGCTGCAATCACATCACTCCACTCCAATCCTGTCATAACAGGAATAAACACCCATTTTGGATATTTCGCATGCAAAATAGAAAGTTTTTCTATGTAGCTTTCCGGAAATCCTTTTTGACGTAAATCTTCTTCAAAGTTTGGGTCTGTTTCAATATCATAAGATTGAATCGTAATATAAGTACCATACACCCAACCTACATGCGTAATTCCATCGCTGATGCAACGAATGCGATACCAAACAGAACCATTTACTGTTTTTTCCTCTATAATTTCTACGCTATGCCCTTTGTATAACGATACCAATTTATAGGTATTATCCGTCCCTGCATCGTTTCTTACATATACATCATCCGCATTAATTTTCCCTGTTCCATATGTAATAATTTCCTCAATTAATACGTTTTCTGCCGGAACATACGCTTTTTTTATCGTACTATTTGCTTTTAACACATAGGCTATCTGATACCAAAGTTCCCCATCCGAACCTTTTTTCTCATCCAGCACCGTTATCGGCTTTCCATCTTCCAGACCATTTACCTTTTGTGCGGATGGCGATGGCTCGTCCTTTGTCTCTACAATTCCATCCGAAGTAATTGTTCCTGTCTTTTGCGTGGATGCCAGTACATTCCATTCCGGTATCACACACATACTTGCCAACATAACCATAACCATGATTATGGCAACGATTTGTTTTCCATTTTTTTGTCTAAAAAATTCCATTCCATCCTCTTTCTACTATTACAAGTTTCTACAAAAAGGTTTCCTAAAAGAAAAATATCCAACGTAATTATATATAACATGTCTTTTTGCGTCAACGAAAATCTGGTTTTTCTACTGATTGACGACCATATTATGCAAAAAAAGACAAGAATTTGCTTATTTAAACGTATATAGAATATCTATCTGATTTCCCATCACCTTAATTTTAGCAGTACCACCACTAATAAGAGGCATTTTTGGCGATAAATGTCCAAAATCCAAATCCATAATGATTGGCACATCAAATTCCTTTAATAAGTCTGTTACAGCATCATACTGATTGCATCCAAATAATTCTGTTCCAAAGCAAAGTGGACGACCAATTAAAAATCCCTTTACATGAGAAAACCATCCGGATTCTTTTAATCTCCACAATGCACGACGGATTCCCATAATGTTCAAATCACAGGATTCCAAAAACCAAATAATACCGTCTTCTTTGTACTTTTCACTAAATTCCTTTACTTTATCATAGCGTGTTCCCGGATATAATTCCAAAATATCCAAGCAACCACCAAGCAAACGTCCCTCTAATTCCACATCTTTATCCGGATATTTTTTAAGGACTACCGGTTCTGTCAGATTGTAAGGCAACAGAGGATGTTCTTCGTCTTTTAGACCTTCTAATTCCCACATATCGTAACCATGTGCCTGTTTTGTTTTGCCACAGAGCAAATCAAATGCATCTGTTATTGATTCATGCCATGGTTCCATGCCAAATGCCGGAGCATTCGGTCCGTATATGGCAGCAGTATCCATAAGAATATTCGATAAAAATGTGAAGTTTGTGTTATCTGATAATCCCATATACCATTTTGGCTTTACGTGCTTCATTCGTTCAAAATCCAAAAATGGAACAATTTCGCACATAAGCTCTCCACCACCACATGCAATCAAGACATCATTTTTATCCGAACAATACCATTCATTTAATTCTTCCGCACAAAGTTTTGGGGTATTGCTGATACCGATTCCTTTTGATTCATAGCAATTCGGTCCTAAATCTGTTTTGTACCCCATTTTCTTCCACTTTTTCAATGCATTTTCAAAGGCACTTTTGTAAGGTTCAATCGTGCATCCAAAGGATGGTGCTACAAGTCCTATTGTGCCATTTTTCTCTAAAAATTTTGGATATCGCATATTCTTCTCCTCAATTTTGTTATTTTCTTAATTATTTTTTTGACAGTTGTAAAGCGGACACTCGAAGTCCACTTTCGCTACTTTTTTTATGCGAACTGAATCCCAAACTGGTATTTCAATTTTTGTGCTGTATAGTGTATATACGAACGAATTGTGTTCACAAGTCCCATATTTCTATGAAAGTTAAAATTTGTATTATATGAAATTTTATGACGATTGCACCATTGGTAAACATCAATAATGGATACTTGATTTGCCGAACGTAAATTTCGTGTAAAAATCTCTAATTTTGTCAACTCTTCTTCTGTTCGAATATACAAATGAAAAATTGTATTGGAACATTCAATCATAACTCTCCCTGTTTTTAATCCTTCCATCACATTTACCGCCCTTCACTTTTGTGTAATCTCATATTTACAACATATTTATCTATCATGTTACTATACTTAATCAAAAAAACCAAGTGTTTTTATACACCAAACCCATCAAAATTCGGTATAAAACTCTCTTGTGCTACATCTTCTCCTTGAATAAAACCATTTTCCACACCCAATTCAATCGCATAATCTACATATGCATCATATTCTTTCCTTGTTACTTTACGATTTAATTCCGGATATTTTTTCACATGGGAAAGCGGTGTAAACTGGCTCATAAGGCTTATATAAATTTGATTGCCATATGTTTCATATAAATATTTCACAATCTGTTTTGCATCTTCCAAGATTCCCGGTAGTAAAAGTTGTCGAACGATAACACCTTTTCGCATAATATTATATTCTTCTGTCATTTCTTCTTTATATATTGCAGCAGACACTTCATATTTGTTTTCTTTTGAAAAAAGTACTTTCGGCTGCTGACGAACCATTTCAGAAATTACTGCTTTTGCTGTATCAGGATAATCGGGTGCATGAGAATATTTTGCAGCAAGTTCTGATGAAAAATACTTAAAATCGGGTAGATAGATATCCACAATGCCTTCTAATGCTTTGATAGTATCTACCGTTTCGTAGCTGCTTGTATTATAAACAATCGGAATACAAAGTCCCTGTCTTCTTGCTTCTTCTACCGCCCATATAATATGCGGCACAAAATGCCCGGGGGTTACAAGATTAATATTATTGGCATTTTTTTCTTGTAATTCCAAGAAAATTTCTGCCAGACGTTCTTTAGAAATGATTTTTCCGGACAATCCCTGTGCAATTTTTTCATTTTGACAAAATACACAATGCAGACTGCATCCGGAAAAAAAGACCGTTCCTGAACCATTTTTTCCACTAATACAAGGTTCTTCCCAAAAATGCAGAGCTGCCCTTGCGACTTTTAAATCGGAGGTCACTTTGCAAATGCCTGTTTTTTGTAAGTTTCTATTTACGCTGCATCCTCTTGGGCACAGCATACATTTTTCATATTGTTTCATTTCTTCTTTTTTCCTTGCTAAAAATTATGTCATGCGTAATAAAAGACTGTCAAAAATGTAAAAAAACACATCTTTGACAGTCTTTTTTCTTTATCTGTTATTTTTATTGTGCTGCTTCCGGTTTTTCTACCATTGCTACGGCTGCTTTCTGCATTGGAATACGACAGTTTCTGTTATTACCAAATTCAACAATAACGGTATCATCTGTGATATCAATAATTGTTCCATAAAAACCACTTGTTGTAAGAACAGTATCACCTACTGCTAATTCGCTTAACATAATGTCTTTTTTCTTCTGTTCTTTCTGCTGTGGACGAATCATCATAAAATACATAATTGCAAATAAAGCGACCATCCAAATAATCATTCCTGCCATGCCACCAGCTGCTGCACCATCTGTTGCTAAAATTGAATACATCAACGATTTCCTCCTAATTTAAATAAAACTATCTTTATTAGTATACTAAAAAATTCCAAGCAGGGCAACCCTTTTTCTATCTTAATTTCACCTTATTTTAAGCCAAACAGATACTTGGAATCGCATTTTACGCTTTCTTTTATTCTGCATTCAGCTATTTTCCCTTAGAAGCTCCTTGTGACATGCCATATATTTTTTCTTCTTTATAGGAATGGAATCTGCCTGCATCTAAGGCATCTCTGATTTCTTCCATCATTGTGTTATAGAAATACAAGTTGTGAAGTACGCAAAGACGCATACCTAACATTTCCTTTGCTTTTAATAAATGGCGGATATACGCTCTGCTATAATGCTTACAAGCCGGACATTGGCATCCTTCTTCAATTGGACGCATATCTTTTTCAAATTTTTGATTAAATAAATTAATTTTGCCTTGGTTGGTATATAAATGTCCATGACGACCATTTCTGGTTGGATATACACAATCAAAGAAATCAATACCTCGTTCTACGCCTTCTAAAATATTTGCCGGTGTTCCAACGCCCATAAGGTAAGTTGGTTTATTTTTTGGCAAATGCGGAACAGTTACATCTAATATATGATACATTTCTTCATGGGATTCGCCTACTGCAAGACCACCTACTGCATAACCATCCAACTCCATTTCTGAAATGCGTTTTGCATGGTCAATGCGGATATCATCAAAAATTGCACCTTGGTTAATGCCAAACAGAAGTTGCTCTTTGTTTACAGTATCTTCTAAACTGTTTAAGCGTGCCATTTCTGTTTTGCAGCGTTCCAACCAACGAGTTGTTCTGTTTACGGAATTTTCCACATATTTACGTTCTGCCACGCTTGACGGACATTCATCGAATGCCATCGCAATCGTAGAACCAAGGTTGGATTGAATCTGCATGCTTTCTTCCGGTCCCATGAAGATTTTTCTTCCATCGATATGAGAATTAAAATATACGCCTTCTTCTTTTATTTTTCGAAGTCCCGCCAGAGAAAACACCTGAAAACCACCGGAGTCAGTCAGAATCGGTCTGTCCCATACCATAAATTTATGAAGACCGCCTACTTCTTTTATGAGCTTGTCCCCTGTTCTTACATGAAGGTGATACGTATTAGATAATTCCACCTGACATTTTACCTCTTTCAAATCTTGTGTGGATACAGCACCCTTAATTGCTGCAACTGTTCCCACATTCATAAATACAGGAGTTTGTATATCCCCGTGTACGGTATGGTAAACACCACGTTTTGCACGACCTTCTTCTTTTAATAATTCATATTTTGCCATAATTGCCTCTTTCTTTTTAAAATATTCGATATGTATTATAGCATTTCATTATTAATAATTCTACTGAATTATATTAGAATTTCGAAATTATTTAACCAAATATGGAGTGTCGATTATAGACAAGTAGTAATAAAGTTATGACACTTCCAAGTTTTTCTTGACGAATAATATCCCCCTTTTTTATAATGAAAAGAACATAGTTCGAAAATACATTTCATTTTCGTCCACAATTCCAAGTATTTAAATACAATAAAAAATAAGTGAGGATACAATTATGGCAGGTTCCAGTTTTGGAAATATATTTAAAATAACCACATGGGGAGAATCTCATGGAAAGGGCATCGGTGTTGTTGTAGACGGATGTCCTGCCGGTCTTATGCTTTCTGAAGATGATATTCAAATCTTTTTAAACAGAAGAAAACCGGGACAATCAAAATTTACTACACCGCGTAAAGAAAGTGACAAAGTAGAAATTCTTTCCGGTATTTTCGAAGGGAAAACAACCGGCACACCCATTTCTATGATAGTTTGGAATGAAAATCAAAAGTCAAGGGATTATAGCGAAATTGCTTCCTACTATCGTCCGGGTCATGCTGATTATCCATTTGATGCAAAATATGGTTTTCGTGACTATCGGGGAGGGGGACGTTCTTCTGGAAGAGAAACCATTGGCCGCGTGGCAGCAGGTGCCATCGCTTCCAAACTTTTAAAAGAAATGGGTATTGAAGTTTTTGCTTACTCTGAATCTATTGGTCCGATTTCAATTGATAAGACCCGATTTGATAAATCTGAAATAGAGCAAAACAAACTCTATATGCCGGATGCTGTCGCTGCTTTGGAAGCAGAAAAATATCTGGAAACATGCATGGAAGAAAAAAATTCTTCCGGTGGTGTTATTTATTGTGAAGTAACCGGTCTTCCAGTAGGACTTGGAGAACCTGTCTTTGAAAAAATTGATGCAAATTTGGCAAAAGCCATGTTTTCGATTGGTGCAGTAAAAGGATTTGAAATTGGAGATGGTTTTGGTGTTGCAACAGCTACAGGACTTACGAATAACGATGCATTCCATTTAAATCATGAAACCGGAATCATCCAAAAAGCAACCAATCATTCCGGTGGAACTTTGGGCGGTATGACAGATGGTGCACCGCTTACTATGCGTGTTGCGATTAAGCCAACTCCTTCTATTGCAGCGACACAAAAAACAGTAAATAAATCTGGTGAGGAAATCGATATTGAAATCAAAGGTCGACATGACCCAATTATTGTGCCAAGAGCCGTTGTAGTTGTAGAATCTATGGCAGCACTCACGATATTAGATGCATTGCTTTTAAATATGAGCAGTCGTTTGGATAAAATTACAGAATTTTATTCAGATATCAGCAAGTAGTAAAAAAATGAGACTGTATAAAGATGATACACTTATCTTTTATAACAGTCTCATTTTTTCATCTTATTGTTTATTTTTTTGTTTTTTCATTTCTTCCATAATCTTTTCTTTTAAATCATAGGCACGATTTTTAATATTTGCAGATGCTGTACGTGACACAATAAGCCCTGATACTAATCGGGCTGCATCTTCATAATGTTCCAAGGAAAATCCTATTACAGCTAAAAGAAGCTCATATGTGTTCTGTTCCATTCCACATATTGGATAACTTTCCTGAGACATCGCAGCTACAAGCCCATCATATGCATTCTGATAAAATCGCTTTTCTTCTTTTTTACATTTTAAAATCTCGTTGATAATAGCTTTCTTTTTTGCAACATCGTTGGAATTAAATTCAACTTCCAGTAATTCCTCTATTTTACTTCGATACAGCCATGAAATTTTCAGACACTCATAAGAACGCTCACTTATTCTGGCTCTCTTTACAATGGAATTATATAATGCCAGTTTATAACGTTCAATTGCAGTATTATAGTCCATTGCAGAATCCATAATTTTTTCTTCTAAAACTTTATAATTTTTCTGCACATTTTCACGAATCAATTTTAACTGTCCCGGTGACAAATGTGGAAAGTCCTTATTCAATGCAGTATATCCGCATTTATTGCAAGATGTAATATCATACTTAAGCGTGTCAATAAACTTAAATCTTGGTCTTAAATCAAAATCCGGCTCCAAACGTCTGGCTCTGCCGCTTTTTACCATAAGAGTACTAAAAACATTATCACAAACAGGACAAGTTACTGATTTTAAAAATAAAAAATCTTCTTCTACCGGGTCCGGTACATTTTTCTTCTCAACTTCTTCTTTCTTTTCTTTTTTTCTTACTGCCTGCTCTAAAACTTTTTCAATTGTTTTCTCATCTAGTCCGAACTTTCCCAGACCGGTTAACAGCTCTTTTTCTGATTTGATTTTATCCATTTTAACCCCATTAAAATAATGTATCTCTTTCCCTTTTTAAAAGCTATAAAGCATCTACTTTATGATTAAGCAAATTTTTACATGTAAAATTATACCTTAATTTATATATATCATCAAGTTCTAAAATTGTTTTTCACATTATGTTATAAATTCATCAAAAATTTTCCATTGATTTTGTATATTTTATGCAAATATTGCAAAAAGTATCGGCAGCTAACAAGCTGCCGATATTGTCGTTTTTATTTTGTTTTGATAATCAATCCTGAAAATGCAGGTATCGTACATTTTAAGCCATCTTTATGCAAAATACAGTTTTCCTGTGTCTGTCTTGTTTTTCCGTCAAAATGCTCCCAGTCTGTATGGAAGATTACGTCAAATCCCTCATATGAATTTTTACTTTCTGTAATATCCAAAGTTACATTTTCTATAAGTTCTGTGTTTCCTGTATCTGTTTTTTCTACCGTTTCAAATGTATCTTTTATATTCGTATCTTTTTTATCTTCTTGGATTGATTTATTTTTACTGTCTTTTGATGGAACTTTTAAATCATATTCCTGTACTTTATCACTAAAGTTCAATATTGTGATAATATTGAAATCCTTTGCTTTTCTGCGGATTACATATATGCATTTTTGTTCCTGATGACAATCTATCCATTCAAATCCACTTTGCTCATAATCCTGCTCATATAATGCGGGCAGGGAAAGATAGATTTTATTTAAATCTTTCATAAAACGTTGAAATGCTTCATGTTTTGGATACTCCAGCAAATTCCAATCCTGCTCACGTTTTTCATCCCATTCACGGAACTGTCCGATTTCATTTCCCATAAAATTCAACTTTTTGCCCGGATGTGTCATCATATATAGATACATGGCTTTCACCTGTGGGAATTTTCTTTCGTAATCACCATTCATTTTTTGTATAATTGTTGCTTTTCCATGCACGACTTCATCATGGGAAAGTGCGAGCAAGTATTTTTCATTCCAATAATACATCATGGAAAATGTCAATTTGTGGTACAGTTGACTTCGATATTCCGGTCCTGACTGAAAATATTCTAATGTATCATGCATCCATCCCATATCCCATTTATAATCAAAGCCAAGCCCACCTTGGTCTACATCTAACGTTACCTTTGGATAATTGGTAGAATCTTCTGCAATCAGCATACATCCCGGATTTTCACGTTTTAGGCCTTTATTCATGACTTTGATAAAGTCTACTGCATTTCCATTTACCCCTCTACGTTCATCGCCCTGCCAATAAATAATGCGGCTGATTGCATCCATACGCAGACCATCAAAATGATATTCTTTTAACCAATAGTTAGCGGCTGATTGTAAAAAGCTTCGTACTTCCGGACGGGAATGCATAAAATTACAGCTTCCCCATTCGCTTACTCCGACATCATCGGACGGATATTCATATAGATACGTTCCATCATAACGGGCAAGTCCATACTCATCAATTGCAAAATGTACAGGAACGAAATCGAGAATTGTACCAATTCCATTCTGATGTAAAATATCTATCATATATTTCACATCTTCGGCTGTTCCATATCGACTGGTTGGAGCAAAAAATCCGGTGTTCTGATAGCCCCAGCTTTCATCACACGGATGCTCACTGAGCGGTAAAAATTCCACATAATTATATCCGTTTTCTTTCAGATAATCTGCAAGCTGTTGTGCAATTTCCCGATAGGTGTACCATGTGCCATCTTTTTTTCTACGCCAGGAGCCTAAATGCATCTCATAAATGTTAAGTGGTTTATTGATATGATTGGAACGTTCTTTCATCCATGCTTCGTCAGAAAACTGATAGCGTTTCATATTTCGGATGACGGATTTATGGTCCGGACGAAACTGCATTCCAAATCCATATGGGTCACAATGGTCTGTATAGGTATTATCCTGCTTATAAATACGAAATTCATAGCAATTTCCTTCTTTTGCGGAATCTACAAGCACTTCATAAAAATTGCCATCATAAATTCTATTCATTTTAATTTCTTCATCATTAATTAGGACGCTTACACCAATTGCACTTGGTGCAAATGTACGGAACACAACGCCATCTTCCTGCATATGTGCTCCAAGAAATTCATATGCATTTAATATCTGTCCTTGATAAAAGCCTTGCATATCCATCATATCTTTCTTCCTTCCATATTTTATTTATTATTTTGTCATTGATCTTATTATTTCTTTTATAGTTACTGTCCATATGCACTGTTTCACACGCATTACATCTTCTAAAACAGCTGTATAAAGGGGATTCTCAATACAACATATTTTTTCTAAAAACATATGGACAGTATGTACGATTTTAATTGACTCTTGTCAATTATCGTACTATAATCTTATAGACAAATACCAAAAATTGCAACTTACACATTTTTTAAATCGTCATTTATTAGACATTTTCACAAAATAGTAAAGGAAAAATACATGGATTTACGCGAAAAGAAAACAAAACGAAGCATTTACAATGCGTTTATGGAGCTTCGGGCAAAAAGACCGTTAGAACGCATTACGATTAAAGAATTGACAGAACTAGCTGAAATCAGTAAGGCGACTTTTTATTTGCATTATAAAGATATCTATGACTTATCCGACCAGCTTCAGAAAAAAGTGATTGAGGATGTACTTTCTTCTATTTCTGATTTAGAATTAATCTACAAATCTCCTCCACAATTTACATTTGAGTTATTTCATGCTTTTATCAAATATCAGCCATTGATTGAAATTCTTTTTTCCGATTCTCAAATGGCTATACTTCCAATGAGCATTGAAAAAGCAATTAAAAAAATTTATTTTACTATTCGTCCGGAAGCGGAGCATAATGCCACAGCTAATATACATCTTACTTATCAAATTATGGGTGGTTATTATGCCTTTGAAGCAAATCGTAAAAAATTCGGAGATGAATTTGTGATTGATGTGATAGATGGTCTGACCAGAAAGATTGCACATACTTACGAAGATGCAAATACCGATAACAATGAAGATTCATAATTTTTTCGGTGGAGGGAATTCTCTCTATTTTTGGACTTTTCTAATCTTCTAAAATTCATAAAGAAAGCTTTTCTTTTTTGTATTTTTTTGCTGTCAAGCGATTACAAATAAAATTTATCCATTATTAAAAAAGTTCTCTACCACACTTATGCTTTACGCATTTGAAGTAGAGAACTTTTCTAACTTCATTACTCCAACGCAATCTTTTCTTCTTCCTGTCTGCGAAGAATATCATATTCTTCTAATTCCATGCCTAAATCCACATAAAATACCTGCTGTGGGTGTGGGCAGGATTCCATTTCTTTTCCATCTTCATCCACAAGACGTTTTACAGTTACTTCAATATTGTCTCCATTTGGTTTCATAATTTCAATGATTTCTCCTACGGAGAATTTATTCCTCTGTTCAATGCGATACAGACCTTCTTCATTGCGTGGTCCTACGATACCAAGGTACGTATAACCTTTTTCATAGGTGTTATTGTCGTAAATCTGTGTTTCTTCGGATGGTTTTCCATAGAAAAATCCGGTTGTGAACTGACGATAAGTGCAGTTACTAATCTGGTCTAAATACCACGGCATATTTTGCTGATATTTTTCCGGTGATTCGAGGTAATCATCAATTGCCTTACGATAGGTACGTGCAACTGTTGCTACATAAAGGGCTGTTTTCATACGACCTTCGATTTTGTAACTGTCAATTCCTGTTTCAATTAAATCCGGAATATGCTCTATCATGCACAAATCTTTGGAATTAAAAATGTAAGTGCCTCTTTCATTTTCATAAACAGGGAAATATTCACCCGGACGTTTTTCTTCCATAACGGAATATTTCCAACGGCATGGATGTGTACATGCACCTTTATTTGCATCTCTGCCTGTAAAATAATTGGAAAGCAGACATCTTCCGGAATAAGAAATGCACATTGCACCATGAATAAAGGTTTCGATATCCATATCTTCCGGTATATTATCACGGATTTCTTTGATTTCTCGCAAAGAAAGTTCACGGGCTGTTACCACACGTTTTGCTCCCATTTCATACCAGAAATTAAATGTGCCATAGTTGGTATTGTTCGCCTGTGTACTGATATGGCGTTCAATATCCGGACAAATTTCTTTTGCCAACATAAAAATCGCAGGGTCTGCGATAATCAATCCGTCCGGTCTGTCGGGTTTCATATTGTTTAATTCTTCAAAATAGGTGCTTACACCGTCTAAATCGTAGTTGTGAGCTAAAATATTGGCGGTTACATACACTTTTACATTGTGAGCATGGGCAAATGCAATGCCTTCTGCCATTTCTGCTAATGTAAAGTTTTTTGCTTTTGCACGAAGCCCGAATGCCTCGCCACCGATATATACAGCATCTGCACCGAAAATTACAGCAATTTTTAATACTTCAAGGCTGCTTGCCGGTACAAGTAATTCTATTTTTCTCATTTAATTCTCCATTTCTAAGTTTTGTTCTCTCTTTTTAGTTACTCCATGAATGAAGCCATCTATAAAGATTTTGACCAAACTCATAAAACATATCCGTCCATTGGTCATATATTGCAATGATAAAAAAAACAAATACCATCATCATTGCTACATCTATTATCTTCTTTCTAAAATTTTACTTTTGTACTAACCGTAATCCCATCTCCAATCGGCAAAACGGCTGTTACCAAGTCATCGCGATGTGTCAGTTCATACAAATATTCTCGCATACGCTTATGAATCGTGCGATTCCTTCTGGTAACGATAAAATGAGATTCTATAATATCCCCATCCTGCAATACATTATCCGACACCAACACCCCGTCTTTTTTCAAAAGCCGCAGAATATCCGGCATAAAGTTAATATACTGTCCCTTTGCAGCATCCATAAATATCATATCAAAAGGGTCTTCTAAGGTTTTTAACACCTCTGTTGCATCCCCTTCGATTAAAGTAATCTGATTTTCTTTTTCTGCACGGATAAAATTCTCTCGTGCAATCGGTATTCTTTTTTCATAATTTTCTATTGTAACAATTTCGCATGGATAGGGATTGTATTCTGCCATTAAAATGGCTGAAAATCCTACAGCCGTTCCGACTTCCAAAATTCGCTTTGGTTTTTGCATTGCCAAAAGCAATTTTAAGAAGCTCTGCATTTCTTTCCGAATAATCGGCACGTAAGAATCCAGAGCTTCTTTTTCTATGGTATCTAAAATGGCTGTGTTTCCACTATCCAGAGAGTTGATATATGTTACCAAACGCTCATTTACTACCACACTTATTCACCTGTACTTTCTTCTGTTTCGGGCTCTGTAGACATGATAATTATCATCTCTTTCGCAGTCAAGGACGTATTCAAAGTATAAGTTCCCGGAATAATCTCATCTGCATATGCCGACAGGTTTAGCTGAAAGAAAAACAGATTTTCATCCCGAATCAGTTTCTTTTCCTTTAACAGTTCACCAATTTCTTTTGCATCCATGCCGTCTTCAATCGTAACGATTACGTCTGTTCCAGGAGTTTGTTCCATCGGACTTTCCGTAAATACACGATATCCAAAATCAAATGCTGTCATACCAACACGTACTGTTCCATATATAATCACAAGTGTCAGCATAATTGAAAATGCAAAACTCAAAAATTTAAAGATTACTTTGTTAATTTCCATAATACTCCTATACTTCCATTATGATTGGCATAATCATAGGTCGTCTCTTCGTTTCTCTCCACACAAATTCACCTAGTGCATCTTTTACTTCTGTTTTAATTCTGCCCCAATCCGTAATGTGATGCATCATGCAGTAATCCATCGTTTCATCTAATACTGCCTGTGCCTCATCCATAAGGCTTTCGGAATTGCGTACGTATACAAATCCGCGAGAAACAATATCCGGACCTGCAAGCACCTGTCCGCTTCCGCTTTCTAATGTCATAACAACAATAATAATACCGTCTTCTGCAAGACGCTGTCTGTCGCGAATCACGATATTTCCAACATCCCCGACACCAAGACCATCTACCATCACATTGCCAACATGCACTTTTCCTGTCACTTTTGCCTCATTTGCATCAAGTTCCAAAACATCACCGGATGAAAGAATAAAGATTTCATCTTTGGTATAGCCAAGTTCTTCTGCAATTTTACCTTGTGCAACCAAATGTTTGTATTCTCCATGCACCGGAATGCTGTATTTTGGATTTACAAGCGTGTAAATCAATTTGATATCCTCACGGCAAGCATGACCGGATACATGCACATCTTGAAAAATAACATCTGCTCCTTTTCGCATCAGTTCATTGATTACACCTGTAACCGATTTTTCATTGCCCGGAATCGGAGAAGAACTGAAAATAATCGTATCGTTTGGTTTAATGGAAATCTTGCGATGTGTTCCATTTGCCATGCGGGAAAGTGCCGCCATGGATTCTCCCTGACTTCCTGTCGTAATGATTACCGTCTGTTCATCCGGATAATTGTTGAGCATTTCGCCTTCAATTAAAATATTTTCCGGCAATGATAAATATCCAAGCTCACAAGCGATGGAAATAATATTTACCATGCTTCGACCTTCAATCGCAACTTTACGTCCAAATTTATGTGCGGAGTTAATAATCTGCTGCACACGGTCAACGTTGGATGCAAACGTTGCAATAATAATTCGCTTATTTTTATGTTCCTCGAAAAGATTGTCAAGTGTCGCACCTACACTCTTTTCTGACATAGTAAAGCCTTTTCGTTCTGCATTAGTGCTATCACAAAGCAATGCAAGAACACCTTTTTTCCCAATTTCGCCAAAACGTGCCAAATCTATGGAATCCCCAAATACCGGTGTATAGTCAACTTTAAAGTCCCCTGTATGGACTACGATGCCTGCCGGCGAATAAATAGCAAGTGCCGCTGCATCTTGTATGCTGTGATTTGTTTTAATAAATTCTACACGAAAACATCCCAAATTAATATGCTGTCCGTATTTTACAACCTTACGCTTGATATTTTTCAGCATTTCGTGTTCCTGTAATTTCTTATCAATGATACCGATGGTAAGTTTTGTTGCATAAATTGGTACATTGATGTCACGCAATACATATGGTATTGCTCCAATATGGTCTTCATGACCATGCGTAATAAAAAATCCTTTTACTCTGTCTATATTCTCCTTGAGATATGTTACATCCGGGATAACCAAATCGATTCCTAACATATCATCTTCCGGGAATGCCAAGCCACAATCCACAACAATAATACTGTCCCCATATTCGAAAGCAGTAATATTCATGCCGATTTGCTCCATGCCACCTAAAGGTATTATCTTTAGTTTGCCATTTGTCTGTTCGATATTTGACATATTGCCTCCGTTTTAATCCGTTCTAATATTCAATTTCTGTTTCTTCATCGGAAAGTTCTGTAAATACTTTTGCAAGTGCCATAAATTCTACTTCATCTTCTACCACTTCATAAAGTACTTCATCATTTTCGTTTATGATTTCTTTTAAAATGTAGGCATCCCATGTGCCATCTTGCGTATCTTCCGATACAAGAAGATATTTTACACCATTTACCTGTGTTTCTTCTTCTACTACAAATTCAACTAATTCATTTGTTTCCGGGTCCATAAAACTTACCTTTTCCACGTTATCACCTCCTGTCTATTCATCATAACTGTCTACACATAAGTAAAATTGTGTACACAAATCAGACACTTGCCCCATTCTTATTGTTTGCTAAGAAAGTCTAAGTATCCCTGTAAAATAAATATTGCCGCAATTTCATCCACATATTCCTTACGATGTTCTCTGCGAATGCCCATTTCCATCATGGCATTGTCTGCGGCTACAGTAGTGAGACGCTCATCCCACAAAATCACTTCAAGACCCGTACGTTTTTCTAACATTTCCTTGAATTCTTTTGTGCGTTCGCAGCGTTCCCCTTCTGTATTGTTCATGTTTTTCGGATAGCCCAATACAATTTTTTCTACATTGTACTGCCCTATCAATTCTTCAATTCTGGCTAACGTCTGACGTAGTTTTGCCGGCTTTTCTCTACGGATAATTTCTACCCCTTGTGCTGTTATGAAAAGTTCATCACTTACCGCAACCCCTACTGTCTTTGTTCCAAAATCCAATCCTAAAATCCGCATAATTCACCTTGCCGGACTAATCCCAGTTTTGGTTCTTAATATAAGCCTTTAACACTTCTTCTACAAGCTCATCACGTTCAACCTTCATAATCAGACTTCTTGCATTATTATGACTGGTAATATAAGTTGGGTCACCTGACATAATGTATCCTACAATCTGGCTGACCGGATTATAGCCTTTTTCCTGCATTGCTGCAAAAACTTTCTTAAGAACTTCTTTTACTTGAATTTCCGGTTCCTTTTCTACTTTAAAATATTGTGTATTATTTAAATTCTGCATACCCTCACGCCCTTGCTTTTGTTCTTTATTGCCATAAGCCCTATTCATACATTGTAAACTAGATGACAAAAAATTACAACCTTATTCCATAAGATAAATTTCGTTATTTATTGCTTTTGTTAATTTTCCCCAAACCAAAACGTTTTCTAATGAAACATCCGATTCTTTTGCAACTTTTACATATTCTTTGGTGTAACCCACAAAATATGATTTTCCATTAATTTCACAACGTTCTTCAAATAAAACTTCCTGATTGGTTCCAATATAATGCTGTCGAAATTCCTCCGACATTTTTTCTCCAAGTGAAATCAATTCGGCACTTCGTCTTTGCTTTATGTTCTCAGGAATTTGTTCTTTCATAACTGCCGCCTTTGTGCCTTCTCGTTTGGAATATTTAAATATATGCATTTCATAAAAATGAATCTTTTCCAAAAATACCTTTGTTGTTTCAAATTCGCTTTCTGTTTCTGCGGGAAAACCTACGATGACATCCGTTGTAATTGCCGGATGGTCAAAATATTTCCGCAGTATTTCACAGCCTTTTGCATATTCTTCAGCCGTATATTTACGATTCATCCGTTTTAAGGTTTCGTCACAGCCGCTTTGCAATGATAAATGGAAATGCGGACATACTTTTTTTAACTTTGCAAGTTCTTCTGCAAACTCTTCCGTTACAATTTTTGGTTCTAAAGAACCAAGACGAATTCGCTGTATGCCTTTTACTTCATGGATTTGCTGTATTAAATGAAGCAAACTTTCTCCATTTTCGATTCCATAAGAGCTTAAATGAATGCCTGTAAGCACGACTTCTTTATATCCATTTGCCGCCAATCTGTTTACTTCTTTCAAAACAGATTCCGGTTTTCGACTTCTTACTCTCCCTCTGGCAAATGGAATAATGCAATAACTGCAAAACTGATTGCATCCGTCCTGTACTTTCAAAAATGCTCTTGTATGCTCAGAGGGTTTTTCTAAATACAATTCTTCAAATTCCGGTTTTTCCCGATTGATATCTAAGACTGCCTCTATTTTTCTATGAGAAATTTTTTCCTGTTCTTCAATTCTTGAAACTAACTCATGTTTTTTATTATTTCCAATAATGATATCAATTGCTTCATCTGCAACAGCCTCAGCTTCTTTTGTCTGTACATAACACCCTGCTGCTACTACAATGCTGTTTGGATTCTGCTTTTTGGCACGATGGAGCATCTGGCGTGATTTTCGGTCCGCCATATTGGTAACGGAACAGGTATTAATAACATATACATCTGCCCATTCTCCAAATGGCACAATTTCATAGCCTGCATCTTCGAGCATTTGCTGCATGGCTTCTGTTTCATATGAATTTACCTTACAACCTAGGTTGTGAAGTGCTGCTTTTTTCATTCATTTCATTCCTTTTCTTCTTAAATTTCTATATTTTGTGGCTGTAAAAGCCTCCTGACCATTTATACAACAACAAATTATTTTTATGTTTTATATATAAAATTGATTGTAAATTAGTCATATTGACGATAAAATATATAATATTTCTAATTTTATGTTGAACTACCGATTGACTTTTCCTCAAAAAACAATTAGTATTTAGTTGTAGCTATTTTATAGTATAAAGGAGGTTTCTAATGAAAACAGTACAGATTTCATTAAATTCTATTGGGAAAGTAAAATCATTTGTTAATGCAATTTCACAGTTCGACTTCGATTTTGATTTAATTTCAGGTAGATATGTAATCGACGCTAAATCCATTATGGGTATTTTTAGCCTGGACTTATCGAAACCAATCGACCTTGCAATTCACACAGAGACAGATATTGACGAAATTTTAGAAGTATTACAGTCATATTTAGTTGAATAATATATTCTTACACCGCAAAGCAATCGCTTTTATGCTTTTTGTGTGAGCAATGATTATTACATACAGCCGTTACAAGATTTTCTTGTAAACGGCTGTTTTTATGTTACTCAGCTTCCACTATAACTGTTTCTGTTGTCGTAATCGCTTCATTCATTAATTCGTCAATTTTTTCAGTCAATTTTGTTTCTGATTTTCTGATATATTCTACATTTGGCTTTGTTACAGGATGTTTTGCTACAAAAATTGTACAGCAATCTTCGTATGGCAAAATAGATGTTTCATAGGTATCGATTTTTTCTGCGATGGTCACGATATCCTGTTTGTCCATTGCAATTAATGGACGATATACCGGCATTGTACATACATCGTTTGTAGCTGCAAGTGACTGCATGGTCTGGCTTGCTACCTGACCGATACTTTCTCCTGTAATCAGACCTAAACATTTCCCCTGTTTCGCAAAATGCTCTGCAATTTTCATCATATAACGACGCATAATAATCGTTAATTCTTCATGCGGACATTTTTCATAGATATACAGCTGAATATCCGTAAAGTTTACAATATTTAATTTAATTGGTCCTGTGTAAGCGGCTACTTTTTTTGCCAAATCGATAACTTTCTGCTTTGCACGTTCACTTGTATATGGCGGTGCATGGAAATAGGTTGCTTCGATTGTTACTCCACGTTTGGAAATCATATAGCCTGCTACCGGACTGTCAATTCCTCCTGATAATAAAAGCATGGCTTTTCCTGCTGTGCCAAGCGGCATACCGCCCGGTCCCTGGATTTCAGTAGAGTAAATATTAATCTTTGGACGAATTTCCACATTAATCATAACCTGCGGATTGTGCACATCTACGCTGGTTTCCGGAAATGCTTCTAAGATTTTTTCACCAACTGCTGCATTGATTTCCATAGAAGTTAATGGATAATTTTTTCTTGCACGACGGGAATTTACTTTAAACGTAAAGTTTTTGTTTGGATATGCTTCGTCTACATGTGCGATAACACGTTTGCAAAGTTCCTCAAAACCGTCATCCTCTGTTAAAATAACAGGGCAAATGCCTACGATACCAAACACACGCTGCAATGCAGTTACAGCTTCATCATAGTCATAATCTCCTTCTGTTTCCACATAGATACGACCATTTTCTTTTCTTACTTTAAATTCTCCATCTACGTTTTTTAATTGGTAACGGATATTGCTGACTAATGCGTCTTCAAATAAGTATCTGTTTTTTCCTTTGATTGCAATTTCTGCGTATTTTATTAAAAATGCACTATACATAACTACCTCCTAGTATATCTTTGTAACATTGGAATAACTTCCCGCATAACCGAAAGTGCATAATCTAATTCTTCCTTTGTCGTATGCACACTAAAACTAAAGCGTACTGTCGAATCTAACAATTCTTTTTTCAGTCCAATGCTCTTTAAAGTTGCACTAACTGCCGGTTTATTGGATGAGCAAGCACTGCCTGCGGATACATAAATACTCTTGTCTTCCAATGTATGAAGAATTACTTCGGCACGAACGCCTTCTATGCTTATACTTACAATATGCGGTGCACTTTCATGGTCTTTTCGTCCATTGACGGTCACACCTTCTATTTTTTCCACTTCTGCTATGAAATAGTCTCTTAATTCATAAAGATGTGTTCTGTTTTGTTCGAGATTTGCATACATTTCTTCTGCCGCAACAACAAGTCCTGCTATTGCCGGTACATTTTCCGTACCGGAACGCATGCCTTTTTGCTGACCGCCTCCATGTAAAAGCGGTTTTATTTTTGTTTTATCTTTTACAAATAAAAATCCGCTGCCTTTTGGTCCATGTATTTTATGCCCACTTACAGAAAGCATGTCAATATTGCTTTTCTTTGGATAAATCAGCATTTTTCCATAAGATTGGATAGCATCTACATGAAAGAGGGTTTTCGGATTTACAGCTTTTATGATTTTTCCGGCTTCCTCGATTGGCTGTAATGCTCCGATTTCGTTGTTTACTTGCATGATAGAAACCAAAATTGTATCCTGTCGAATGGCATTTTTTAATTCATCCAATGAAATGATACCATACGCATCTACATTCAGATAAGTCACTTCAAAGCCTTCCTGTTCTAACCATGCAAATGGTGCTGCTACCGATGCATGTTCGATTTTTGTCGTAATCACATGCATTCCGGCTCTTTTATTTGCAACCGCACTTCCAATAATTGCCATATTATTGGATTCTGTTCCACCAGAGGTAAAAATCAGCTCTTTTTCTTCTATTTTTAATGTTTTTGCGATTTTTTTCTTCGCTTCATTGATAGTATTCTCTGCCACTACGCCCTTCATATGCATGGAAGATGGATTTCCATAATCCATCGTTAAAACCTCTACCATTTTTTCAGTAGCAGCTTTACTACAGCTTGTGGTGGCGGAATTGTCTAAATATGCTTCCATTTGTTTCTCCCGAAGTTCTTTTTATATATAATTTTTTTCCCTTTTCCTTGAAAATAAAACACCAAAACAGTATCTCCTTTCTTAACAAGAAAAATCTCTAGAAAATATTATTATTTTAAAACGTTCACTCATCCAAACAAAATACTAACATGGATAAAGTAGCAAGTCCTGCCGTTTCTGTGCGTAAAATACGTCTGCCAAGAGAAATTCTGTGATATGTTGTATTTTTTTCCGCAGTTTCGGTTTCTATCGTATCTGTTTTATTTACTGCATCTGCCTTATATAATACTTGTACAGGAGCAATGCTCTCAATTTCTTCCTCTGAAAAACCGCCTTCTGGTCCTACAAAAATACCAATACTTTGTCCCTGTTTGATATTTTGCAGAATTTCTCTTGTTGCTTGCATACCACGTTCATTTTCGTAAGGAACAAGCACGATATCTAAATTTTCTGCTTCTTTTAAAGCAAGTTTCCAACTTAACGGCATTTTTATCTCTGGAATAATTGTGCGTTTAGATTGCTTTGCCGCACTTTCGGAAATTGCCTGCCAACGCTTTATTTTGCTTGCTGCTTTTTTATCGTCCAGTTTTACCACACAATTTTTCATCGCAACCGGGATAATCTGATATACGCCAAGTTCTACCGCTTTTTGGATAATCAGCTCCATTTTATCGCCTTTTGGCAAACCTTGGAATAAATAGATACGATTGGAAAGTTCTGTGCCGTTTTCATCTTGAGATTCGATTTTTACAATGACTTCTTTATCGGAAATATGGTCTATAGTTCCAAAAAAACTCATTTCTTTTTGTAGTTTTTCAGAATCTTTATTATCCAATTCCCCTTTTTGTTTTTCATATTGAACCCTTTGGTTATTTTCTATATTCTTACCACTATTTTGTTTCAAAAAATTCTCTGTATGTTCAAATTTATCCTTTACACTAATACGAATACATGTCCCTATTTTCATGCGTAATACATTTTTAATATGATTTACGTCATCTCCCAAAATGGAAATATATTCCTGTCCAACTTGATGTGGTTCTACAAAAAATTGATACATCTTTTTCCTCAATTTCTTTTTCGCTTTTTAAGATTATCTAAAATGATTGTCTATAAAATGAAAAAACTATATTTTTCTTAATTTTCACTCATTATTTCTAATTTTTTCTAGCGGTAATATTTACCCACTCTCCTTGGTGGTTGATTTCTACAATTTCCATTCCTGCTTTTTCGATGGCTTCTTTCACTTCATTCTCTTTAAAATCAATAATGCCGGAAGTGATAAAGTATCCGCCTTTTTTCAAATGTGCAGGAATCACCGGTGCCATTGGGATGATAACATCCGCTAAAATATTTGCTACAACGATTTCATATTCTTCTGTTCCCACTTTTTCCTGAAGTTCCACATCATCAATAAGATTTCCTACATAAAAAGTCCCTAATGTTTCATCTAAATGATTTGCTTCCATATTTTCTTTGGTGGAAATCATGCAATCAGCATCAATATCTGTTCCAACGACTTCTCTCGCTCCTAATTTTAAGGCAACAATCGAAAGAATACCGCTTCCACAACCTACATCAAGCACTTTTGGCTGTTTGCCGCGTACATATTTTAATAACTCACGAATGCAAAGCTGTGTGGTTTCGTGTTTTCCTGTTCCAAAGGAAATGCCCGGGTCGATTTCGATTAAAAATTTATCTTTATCTTCTTCTTTTAATTCTTCCCATGTTGGTTTGATTAAAATATCGTCAATAGTAAACGAAGAAAAATATTTTTTCCAGTTATTAATCCAGTCTAAATCTTCTGTTTCGGAAGAAGAAATGATTCCGCTTCCTACTTCGACCATGTTTCTTAATTCTTCTAAACTGATTTTTACCTGTTTCAATAAATCGTTGTGGTCGTTTCCGTCATCTTCGATATAGAAACTTACATGGCTAATGCCTTCATCCGGTGGAAGTTCCGGTAAAAAATCAATAAACATATCGGCTTGGTCAGATTTGGATAATGGCACATTATCCTCGATTTCAATTCCTTCAATGCCAAGTTCCATAAGCATGGAACTCATGTAGTCTTCGGCTTCTGTTGTTGTTTCAATGGTGTATTTTTTCCACTTCATAGGGGGTGTCCTTTCTTAAAATAATATCTGGTTTGATTCATTATGAAATGAGTTTCGTTAGTATCTTCATCAAACGAATATTCGCAATCCGCATTTGCTATGGCTTTAATCAAATAGCTACTATCAATGATAGCTATCAAAAATTCTTAATATATGAAATATATTTAAACTCATATCAATTAACTTTTTTATCATAATTTTTGTACAAATCTTACTTCGAATAACATCATACACGAAAATCCTGAAAGACACAAGACGGATGTTTATAAATTTAAAAGCATACCACTATTTCTAATGATATGCCCAATAATTTACTTACTTGTCCACCAGATACTAATACACATGTTATAATTATATTTCTTACATAAATTTTACACTATCATCTGTTGTATAATTCTTTGTGTTTCTTCATCTACTAATAAAGTTCTAACTTTATCCACACCCAACATATTATTTGACATACCACAAAATCTCTTAGAGCTGTTGGCTACAATACAACAATCCTGATACCAACACTTTCCCATATTTTCACCTTTTATTGACCATTCATCTTTATCTGTCAATTCATTTGTGATGGATTTTAGTACCTTTTCCGTAGAATAATTCTTAAAAGCCATTAAGTAATTCAATGTCTTACTATTCTCTATGGAATCAATTTCTATTTTATGACATTTAAATACTTTTAATAATTCTTCTCTTATTGCAATTTTATCTTTTCTTCCACTACCTGTCCATTCCACTAAATGTTTAAATTGAAAAATAATTGCTTCAAAACATGTAATATCCAGCAAAATAATTTGTCTCGGATTTTTTTCTGCTAAAGATTGTAACTCCATATATTTATTCATAATATCCATATTGTCATAAACGATATCAAATGCAATATAATATACATCTTCCTTTTGCGGTTTTAATTCTCTAACGGCATCTAATAATTTCTGATTATTCCCTTTGCTCTCCACTATAAAAGAACTTTCAAATAAATACTCATTTACAAGCCTCCAATAATGAAATCCTGCTTTACTATCTTCTGTCCAAAGATATTTCATTTACATTTTATCTCCTTATCCAGCGTAATCGTATTTCCTTGCTTATGCAATATTCTAAAACTTTCTGCTGAAAGATTTAGACCATCACAATTTCTTAAAAATAATAAAAACTGATTACTCTTATTAAAATTAATAAATTTTCTATCATCATCATTCAATAAAATATCTGCATTATCAATTACAATAAAATTTCCCTCACACTTAGCAAGATTTTCGTGAAATTCTTCTGTTTTATAATTAAACAACTTAATTGCAGCATATTCTTTTGTTAATCGCAAATCTTCTAATATTTGATACAAATATGTTTTTCCCGTAGCACTATCCCCTCTCACTAATGTAATTCTGTCTGTAAATTTCAACGAATAAAAAAAAGGAATTGCTTGAAATTCTATAGCATTATATATCATAATTCGTTTCTCCTAGTATATTCCGCAGACCACCATTCTTCATAGCCTTTGCGACCTATTACAATCTCTTTTTCATTAAAACATATTTTTGTATTTTTATTTATATGAAATCGTTCCGGCTTATCCATATAAATCTTAATTTCATCCAATTGAAAAATAATATCCAATACATTCTTTCCACATTCATCTGCACATACTACTTTTTGTGGATTTTTCACAATGTTCAAATATGTTTTGCATCCGCTGGAAAGGTTTCGTATTGTACCAATACCATATTCCGTTTCAATTCGCAAATCTTCTCTTACTTTTGCTCCATCTATTTGAGCAATCACTTTTTTTTCCTGTTTCGTAAAAGGTTGATTTGCTGTGTATAAATTAAAATACCAATCATTCATTAAAATCCAATCTTCTGTATTTTGTTTCTCTGTATAAAGATATATCAATTCATCACCTACTTTATAAAAAATATTTTATATCAATTATAACACCTTTTTTTGAAATGAAAATATTAAAAAATATATTCCTACAATGATTCACATTTACTTCTAAATTATAAAAAAATAAAATAATATCCCTTTACCAAAAGAATGAAAAAAGCATACCACTATTTCTAATGATATGCCTATGTGTGTTATAGGATGCTGTTTTCTTCTATTTGATAAATTTGCATCAATCGCTCTACACCATTTTTTATTGACATTTCGTGTAATGGGTTGAATTTTTTATATAATTCATCGGGCTTGATTTTTTCTACAATTTTTTTTGATGATAAATTGTATTTCCATTGCATATACGTATAAATATCTGACATCCACTCCATGATAAATTCATCAGATGACGTTATGCCAAATCGTATCAAAGAACTCTATTTAGAATGTCCGCAACCAAAACGACAACACTTGATTCATTTATTGGAAACTGCGAGCAAATTATGGTGTATAGAGGAATAAATTTTTAGCTTTCTAATTTTCTTTATTATAAAACAAATAACCGAATCAATCTACTATCGTAGCTTGATTCGGTTAAATTTCATATGCCTGTTTTTTTATGCAAAAATTATTTATCACCATAGTGACCACGACAATGTGCTATATAAATACGACCATTTTCCATATGATAAACTAAACGGTCTTTTTCATTAATTCGGCGACTAAATTCGCCTTGTAAATTGCCTTTGAGAGCTTCCGGTTCTCCAATTCCATGCAAACAACCATTTCTCTCAATATCTTTGATTAGTAAATTAATACGTTTTAGAGTTTTCTTATCCTGTGTTTGCCAATAGAGATAATCTGACCATGCATCATCTGACCAAATTTTTTCACTCATCAAAATCCTCCTCAATCAGTTCATGTATCTGACCATGACCATTACGAAGTTCCTGTACTGATTTTAAAATATAGGCTTGATTTACTTCATTATAAAAAGGGTCTGATTTTTGTGAAATTTCAAATGGAATCCGATTTTCACGCAATACTGCCTTTACAAATAAATTAATCGCAGTCGATGCACTTAGTCCGACATTGTTGCAAAAAATATCGAACTCCTTTTTATCATTACTGTCAATTCTAGCAGAAATTGTTGATTGAGCCATAAAATCACTCCTTTCATTTGTATATATTGTAACACAAATAAAAGTATTATGCAATGATATGTATTACAAAATACATTTTACCCATACACCTTACAAAGATAATCATACTGCTTATTTATCTCTAAAACAGTTTCGTTATCTCCTGCTAAATTATCGGGGTGGTAGATTTTGATTAGGTCTTTGTAACGTTTCTTCAACGACAGACGATTTTCTACTCCACGGAAAAATAATTCCCCTCGCACAATTTTTCCATCTTCGATTACTTGCTGATGACGACGTTCAAATGCTTCTAAATGCTCATAATAAGCTTTCTTTTTTTCAAACTCCGCCTTCTCGTCTGCCAGTTTCCGCAATTCCTCTTCCAAGATTTTCAATTTCATTTCAAATAGTTGTTCCTGCTGTTCAATACGACGGTTTTCTGCCTGTATATATCTGGAAAATTCTTTCCGTTCTTTTTCTAATTGATACTTTTGCTGTTCTATTTCTTTGCGTTCTTTACAAAAGTCCATATACAATCCTTTCCAATAAACAAAAAAGCCTATGTGTGAACATTATCATACAACAATATGCTTCACATTTCCATAGGCTTTTTGCATTAAACAACTCTATAATTCTTCCAAAAATACTACAAATCGTCTAATGTTTCTTTTATTTTATTCATAAATCCTTTTTTCTTTGGCTTCTCGGTTGTTGCACCGCCTTCTTTAGTTAAAGAACCGCCTGTGAGCTCATCAAACTTCCTAAGGGCTTCTTTGGCTTCCTTACTAAGACCTGTTGGGGTTGCTACAACTAAAGTTACATAGTGGTCACCACGAACATCTTTATTTCTTACGGAAGGTACACCTTTTCCTTTTAAGCGGATGCGTGTTCCTGTCTGTGTACCGGCTGCAACTGTATAAATGATGTCTCCATCTACTGTCTTAATACGTACATCTCCACCTAATGCTGCAATTGCAAAAGAAATATTGGCGTTTGAGAAAATATTCATATCCTGACGTTCAAAGTTCGGACTCTTGGATACGGTTACTTCTACAAGTAAGTCACCTCTTGGTCCGCCATTTGTGCCCGGTTCACCATATTCACGCACACGTACACATTGTCCATTGTCGATACCTGCCGGAATATCTACTTTCTTGCGGATTTTTTTCATAATATAACCGCTTCCGTAACAATCACTGCATCTTTCTTTTACAACTTTACCTGTTCCATTACAATCCGGACAGGTGGTTACGTTTTGCATCATGCCAAACAAGGATTGCTGAGAGTATACCACTTTTCCTTTTCCACCACATTTGCTGCAGGTTTCCGGACTTGTACCCGGTCTTGCACCACTTCCGTTACAGGTAGAACAAGTCTCTTTATAAGAAAATTCAATTTCTTTTTCACAGCCGAATACGGCTTCTTCAAAAGTAATGCGAATGCCCATACGTACATTTGCACCTTGTCTTGGTCCATTATTTGCACCGCGTCTTCCGCCTCCAAATCCACCGAAACTGCCACCGCCAAATAAGTCGCCAAAAATATCTCCAAAGATGTCACTCATATCCATGCCGGAGAAATCAAATCCGCCTGCTCCACCTGCACCATCAAATGCTGCATGACCAAATTGGTCGTATTGTCTTCTCTTATCTGCATCGCTTAATACTGCATATGCTTCCTGTGCTTCTTTGAATTTTTCTTCACATTCCTTATCGCCCGGATGTGCGTCCGGATGGTACTTTTTTGCAAGATTACGGA
Source organism: uncultured Lachnobacterium sp. (assembly GCA_937889225.1). Taxonomy (GTDB): domain Bacteria; phylum Bacillota; class Clostridia; order Lachnospirales; family Lachnospiraceae; genus Roseburia. The sequence continues at coordinate 36,013 of CALAST010000087.1, forward strand.
ATGCTTTTTTTATCTCTGCGTCATCAGCGTTTTTGGATACACCGAGGACTTCATAATAATCTCTCTTGTCTGCCATTTTCATTTTCCTCTAATTTAATAAATTCAAATTGTCAGAGTGCCTTTGCATAGCACTCTGACAATATATAATGCTCTGTTCAAAAAGTTATGCTTTCTATGCTTCTATAAAAAGTATGACCATAGAGTCTGTTTTGCCATTTACTTCATCAGTTAAAGCTAATGGTCATAAGGCAAACTTCTTATTATACTTCTTTGAAGTCAGCATCAATTACATCATCTTCCGGAGCAGATGTTGCATTTCCACCCATGTTGCCCATATTGCTCATATCAGGACCTGCACCAGCTGCACCCTGTGCTGCCTGAGCCTGTTCATACATCTTAGCAAATACTTTCTGAGCACTCTGTGTAAGTTTTTCCTGAGCTGCTTTTAAATCAGCTATAGTTGCTTCGCTCATCTGGTCTGCTTCCGGATTTGCATCTAAAATTGCTTTTACAGCGTTCATATCAGCTTCTACTTCTGCTTTGTCAGCATCAGAAATCTGTGCTCCAACCTGGTCAAGAGCCTGCTGTGTCTGGAATACGAAAGAATCTGCATCGTTTCTTGCATCAATAGCTTCTTTACGTTTCTTGTCCTGTGCTTCGAATTCAGCTGCTTCTTTGATTGCTTTTTCAATATCAGCATCAGACATGTTAGAACCTGCTGTAATTGTGATGTGCTGTTCTTTTCCTGTTCCAAGGTCTTTTGCAGATACGTTTACAATACCGTTTGCGTCAATATCGAAAGTTACTTCAATCTGTGGAACACCACGACGTGCTGGCGGGATACCATCAAGACGGAACTGACCGAGAGATTTGTTATCTCTTGCAAACTGTCTTTCACCCTGTACTACGTTGATATCTACGGCTGTCTGGTTATCAGCTGCTGTAGAGAATACCTGGCTCTTCTTTGTAGGAATTGTTGTATTTCTTTCGATAAGTCTTGTAGCAACACCACCCATTGTTTCGATAGAAAGTGAAAGTGGAGTAACGTCAAGAAGTAAGATTTCACCTGCACCAGCATCACCAGCAAGTTTACCACCCTGGATAGAAGCACCAAGTGCTACACATTCGTCTGGGTTTAATGATTTGCTAGGTTCTTTGCCTGTTAACTGTCTTACTTTGTCCTGTACAGCTGGGATACGTGTAGAACCACCAACTAATAATACCTGACCAAGGTCTGCATTTGTAAGACCAGCATCCTGCATAGCTTTCTGAACTGGGATAGCTGTTCTTTCTACTAAGTCATGTGTTAATTCATCAAATTTTGCTCTTGTAAGGTTTACATCAAAGTGTTTTGGACCTTCTGCTGTAGCTGTGATGAATGGTAAGTTAATGTTTGTTGTTGTAGCAGATGATAATTCTTTTTTCGCTTTTTCAGCAGCTTCTTTTAATCTCTGAAGTGCCATCTTGTCTGTAGAAAGGTCAACGCCTTCTGCTTTCTTGAATTCAGCGATCATCCACTGTGTAATCTTATCGTCGAAGTCGTCACCACCGAGGTGTGTATCACCGTTTGTAGATAATACTTCGATAACGCCATCACCGATTTCGATGATAGATACGTCGAATGTACCACCACCTAAGTCGTATACCATGATTTTCTGTTCTTTTTCATTATCAAGACCATAAGCTAAAGCTGCTGCTGTAGGTTCGTTGATGATACGTTTTACATCAAGACCAGCGATTTTACCAGCATCTTTGGTAGCCTGACGCTGTGCATCGTTGAAGTATGCAGGTACTGTAATAACTGCTTCTGTAACTTTTTCTCCTAAGTATCCTTCAGCATCTGCTTTTAATTTCTGAAGAACC
>CALAST010000088.1 GCA_937889225.1 uncultured Lachnobacterium sp.
GCGGTTATTCGGTTATGAGCAAGTAGCGAATGCGGATTGCGAATATCCGCTTGACCCGCTATTTACTTAACATATAAAAGAAGAAAGATGAGGAAGCTATGAGCATTTTAAATGTAGAACATTTGACACATGGATTTGGAGACCGTGCGATTTTTGATGATGTATCCTTTCGCCTGTTAAAAGGGGAACACATCGGATTAGTCGGAGCAAACGGGGAAGGCAAATCCACGTTTATGAATATTGTAACTGGTAAACTAATGCCGGATGAAGGAAAAGTAGAGTGGGCAAAGAATGTACGTGTCGGATATTTAGACCAGACAGCATCCCTTACCAAAGGAATGACCATCGAAAGCGTATTAAAATCTGCATTCGCATGGTTATTTGAACTGGAAGAACGCATGAACCAAATTTGTGATAATTTAGGGGAAGCAGACCCGGATGAAATGGATGCTATGATGGAAGAATTAGGCACGATACAGGATATGTTAGACAACCATGATTTTTATATTATTGACTCCAAAGTAGAAGAAGTAGCACGAGCACTTGGTCTTTTGGATTTAGGATTAGACCATGATGTAACCGACCTTAGTGGTGGACAGCGTATGAAGGTACTTCTTGCTAAATTACTTTTGGAAAAACCGGATATTTTGCTTTTGGACGAGCCGACAAACTATTTAGATGAAGGACATATTGCATGGTTAAAACGCTACTTACAGGAATATGAAAACGCCTTTATTTTAATTTCCCATGATATTCCATTTTTAAATGAAGTAATTAATTTAATTTACCACATGGAAAATCAAAAATTAGACCGTTATGTAGGCGATTACAATAAATTCCAAGAAGTATATGAAGTGAAAAAATCCCAGTTAGAAGCAGCCTACCGCAAACAGCAGCAGGAAATCAGCGAATTAAAGGACTTCGTTGCCCGAAACAAAGCTCGTGTAGCAACAAGAAACATGGCAATGTCCCGCCAGAAAAAATTAGATAAAATGGATGTCATTGAATTAGCCGCAGAAAGACCAAAGCCGGAATTTCATTTTAAAGTGGGACGTACATCCGGAAAAATGCTTTTTGAAACAAAAGATTTAATAATCGGATATGACGAACCATTGTCCAAACCATTGCAGCTTTCCATGGAACGTGGAGAAAAAATTGCACTTGTAGGTGCAAATGGTATTGGAAAAACAACCTTGTTGAAAAGTATTTTGGGTTTGATTCCATCTTTAGAAGGCAGCGTGGAACTTGGTGACAATTTGGAAATCGGCTATTTTGAACAGGAAATCAAAGAAGAAAATACAAACACTTGTATTCAGGAAATCTGGAATGAGTTCCCTTCTTATACCCAGTATGAAGTACGTTCTGCACTTGCAAAATGCGGATTGACAACAAAGCATATCGAAAGTCAGGTACGTGTGCTTAGTGGTGGAGAACAGGCAAAGGTGCGTCTTTGCAAACTGATTAACAATAACACCAATATTTTATTATTGGATGAGCCTACAAACCACTTAGACGTGGATGCAAAAGACGAATTAAAAAGAGCTCTTATGGAATATAAAGGAAGTATCCTTCTTATTTGCCATGAGCCGGAGTTTTATAATGATATTGTAACAAAAGTTTGGGATTGTTCTAAGTGGACAACTAAGGTATTGTAAGAGAACGTATAAGTTGAGTGTGAATCCTTTCATATCAATGCAGACATAGTTTGTTATGCCATATAACGATTAAGTATCAGATAAACAGTAATAATAAATAGATTAAAATAATGGAGAGTATATGAACAAAAAGAGAATTATAAGTATTGTACTTATTTTATGTACTTTAATTGGAGTTTTTTTCATAAGGGAAAATATAAAAGCCACATCCGCAACACAAAAAAAGGAAGAGGCAGAAGACAATTTAGAAAATGTAGAGAATCAGATTCAAGACATTGAAAATCAACAGCAAGAAGTAGAAGATGAAATTACAAAAGTAAAAAAACAATTAGCGGAATTATTTGCTAAACAAGAAAAGTTAGAGGATGAAATTGCCAAGACACAGGCAGATATTGAGCAGACAAAAATGGATTTGGAGATTGCCCAAAAAGAAGCAGATACACAGTATGAATCCATGAAAGTACGTATCCAATATATGTATGAAAACAGTACCGAAGATTCCATTTGGGAAGCGATTATTGGAGCGAAGGGAATCAGCGATTTATTAAATCGTGTAGAATACATAACCATGGTGCATAATGCAGACCGCGATTTGACAGAACAGTATAAAGCAGCCGTTGCAGTTGTGCAGGAAAAAGAAGCAAAATTGCAAGCAGAAATGGAAAATCTTTTGGTAAAACAGGAAGTCTTTTTAGGACAGCAGGCAGATATCGAAGAAATGGTTGCACAGCTTGAAGGTGAGCAGGCACAATTTGCCGAACAGCTTGCATCTGCACAAAAACAAGCGGAAAAATATCAGCAGATTATTGCAGAACAGGATGAAATTATCCGAAAAGAGGAAGAAGCAAGAAGAAAAGCCGAAGAAGAACGTAAACGAAAAGAAGAGGAAGAACGAAAGAAAAAAGAGGAAGAACGAAAGAAAAAAGAGGAAGAAGAAAAACGAAAACAAGAAGAAGAAAATAAAAAAGAAGAAAATAAAAACAACAATAATAAGGACGATAACGAATCCAAGGGCAGTGTATCAGGAACAGAATTGGTAAACTATGCACTTAAGTTTGTAGGCAATCCTTATGTATGGGGCGGCAATAGCTTGACAAACGGATGTGACTGTTCCGGATTTGTGCATTTAATTTACAAACACTTTGGTTATACATTGCCACGTTATTCCATGAGTTTCTTAAATGTAGGAACGCCGGTATCGTTGGATGAAATCAAAGTAGGTGATATTGTTGTATATACCAAAAAAGATGGCGTTGGACATGTTGCAATTTATATGGGAAATGGAAAGATTGTAGAAGCACAGTCATCAAAGGCAGGTATTACTGCAAATCGTAGAGTGGACTGCCGTGAAATTGCAGGAATTCGAAGAGTATTAGACTAGAGCGGAGGAGAGAAAATGAGTATTCGAGTTGGATTTATAGGTTGTGGAAATATGGGAGGTGCACTTGCAATAGCTGCATCCCATTCAAAAAATAGTATGCCGGTAGATATTTATCTTGCAGATGCATTTACAGAAAAAGCAAAGCAGCTTGCAGAAACAATTGGAAAATGTCAGGTGGCAGACAATGAAATGATTGCACAGACTTGCGATTATATCTTTTTAGGTGTAAAACCGCAAATGATGCGAAATATGCTTCAAACAATTGCGCCTATCCTTCAAAAACGTTTGGACCGATTTGTTTTAGTAACAATGGCAGCAGGTCTTAGCATGGAAACGGTTCGTGAAATGGCAGGTCAAAAATACCCAATCATTCGTTTAATGCCAAATACACCTGTTTTAGTTGGAAAGGGCATGATATTAGTGACATCTTCTGAAGTGACAGAAGAAGAAAAGCAACAGTTCTTTGCAGTTATGCAGGAAGCAGGAAACTTTGATGAAATTCCGGAAAGCTTAATTGATGCAGGTAGTGCTGTATCAGGTTGTGGACCGGCTTTCGTATATCAATTTATCGAAGCACTTGCAGATGGTGCCGTAGCTTGTGGCGTACCAAGAGACAAAGCCATAGAATATGCGGCACAGACATTAAGCGGAGCAGCAGAAATGGTATTACAGACGAAAAAACATCCGGGAGAATTAAAAGATGCAGTATGTTCTCCGGCAGGAAGCACGATTCAGGGAGTGCGTACATTAGAAGCACATGCATTCCGAGGTGGTGTGTTGGAAGCCGTTATTGCAGCTTATGAAAAAACAAAAGAATTAGGAAAAAAATAATTATGAGAATTGTAGTAAAAGTGGGAACTTCTACATTAGCACACCCAACAGGAAGATTAAATATCCAGCGTGTAGAAGAATTGGTAAAAGTATTAAGTGATTTAAAAAATGCAGGGCATGAAATGGTACTTGTTTCTTCCGGTGCAATCGGAATGGGCGTAGGAAAACTCATGCTTCCTGCACGCCCGACAGACATGGAAACAAAACAGGCCGCAGCAGCAGTAGGACAATGTGAGTTGATGTATACATATGACAAACTGTTTACGGAATATAATCATACGGTAGCACAGATTTTGTTGACAGGTGATGATATCGAACATGTAAACAGAAGAAAAAATTTTGAAAATACCATGATGCGTTTGCTGGAACTTGGGGCATTACCGATTATCAATGAAAATGACAGTATTTCTACCGAAGAAATTGAAATTGGAGATAATGACCGTTTGGGTGCGATTGTGGCAAGAAGCATAAAAGCGGACTTGTTAATTCTTTTAACGGATATTGACGGATTATATACCGCAGACCCACATAAAGACCCAAATGGAAAACTGATACCGGTAGTAGAAGAACTTACATGGGACATTATGCAGTTAGCAGGTGGTGCAGGAACAAAGCAAGGAACCGGTGGCATGATGACAAAACTTTTAGCGGCAAAGATTGCGACAGAAGCGGATGTGGAAATGGTTATCGCAAATGGGCAGAAACCACGGATTCTTTATCAGATTATAGATGGGGAACAGGTGGGAACGAAGTTTCTTTGCCGAAAGTAGAAGTAAGTAACGATATAGATTGTGAGCATTTATTATTCATAGTGATGTATTTTTAGGAACATTTATTTTGAAAACAAAAATATATTTTAGTTGATTATAATTCAAGAAAGCAGGTGTATGTATGACAACCTTTGAAATTTTAACAAAAGCAAAAGAAGCCAAACAGTCCATGATGTTGGCATCGACAGAACAAAAGAACAATGCATTATATGCCATGGCAGAAGAATTAATAAAAGGAACAGAAGAAATTCTTGCAGCAAACAAACAGGATGTAGAAGCAGCAAGAGGAATTATTTCTGAAGTAATGATTGACCGTCTTTTATTAACCGAAACAAGAATTCAGCAGATGGCACAAGGAATCCGTGAAGTTGCAGAACTTCCGGACCCGGTAGGAAAAGTATGGAACCGAGTAGAACGGGAAAATGGTCTTATTATCGAAAAAACTGCGGTAGCAATGGGCGTAGTGGCTATTATTTATGAAAGCCGTCCAAACGTTACCTCAGATGCAGCGGCACTCGCATTAAAAAGCGGCAATGTTTGTGTGCTTCGTGGTGGAAAAGAAGCCTACCATTCTGCAGCAGCTATCGTAAAATCCTTAAAACGCGGACTTGCACAAGTTGGTATTTCAGAGGATGCAGTAAATCTTGTAGAAGATACGACAAGAGCTTCTGCAACAGAATTAATGACTGCGGTTGGATATGTTGATTTATTAATTCCTCGTGGTGGTGCAGGGTTGATTCGTGCCGTTACCGAAAATGCAAAAGTACCTTGTATTCAGACCGGTACAGGCATCTGTCATATCTATGTAGATAAAGACGCAGACCAGGAAAAAGCATTAAATATCATCAAAAATGCCAAAACAAGCAGACCTTCCGTATGCAATGCAGCAGAAGTATGTATCGTACATAAAGAAATTGCGGAGACATTTTTACCAAAGTTAAATGAAGTATTAACAACAGGAGAACATCCTGTAGAGCTTCGTTTAGATGAAATAGCGGCACAGATCATTGCAGGCACAAAAGCAGGTGAAAATGATTTTGATACCGAATTTTTAGATTATATCATGGGTGTAAAAATTGTCGAATCCGTAGAAGAAGCCATTGCACATATCGCAATGCATTCTACCGGACATAGTGAAGCCATTATAACAGCAAATGATGAAGCAGCAAAGAAATTTACAATGGCAGTAGATAGTGCAGCCGTTTATGTCAATGCATCTACCCGTTTTACCGACGGAGGAGAATTTGGACTTGGCTGTGAAATGGGCATCTCCACACAAAAACTTCATGCAAGAGGACCGATGGGACTCGAAGAACTGTGTTGCTATAAATATATCATTCGTGGAAATGGGCAGATAAGATAAAGGATAACCACCCTACTTTTTCGTGATTGTTTATGTTGGGGTATGAAACAGAAATTTATGCGGAAAATACCCCGAAAAAGAAGAAAATCGGGGTATAGAAGTCCTTTATTAGATTTCTATACCCCAAGTAAATTTAGATGTTAAATATATTGCTCAAATACGTTTGTATTATTTGTGTTTGTATGTTTATAAACTTCAATTTTATCCAACTGTCCGGTCAATTCATAATAAAAAAGCGTAACCGTCTGTGTCATATAAGGCTGTACCCACAAAATTGCAAGCCCGAAAGAAAGAGCCACAAGCAGCATCATCCCAAGAAAACTAAGCTGTAAATAAAAATATTTGCCAAGATTTCCTTTCATAAGCCTTTGCATTTGTATAAAAGCTTCTCCAACAGAAAAAGCAGGATTTTCCATTAGCACAAAAAATAATAAATCAAAAGTCAAAGAAAATAATAACGTAATGATTATTCCAATAATAATTAATCCAAGTGCCGGAACAATAGCCTTTCCAAAATAAAGAAATAGTATTCCAACAAAAATTGGTATCATGCACAAGAGCGTAAGTCCAAAATGAGCAAATCTTGCAAGAATATAACGGTCCGGCATATTTTTTACATAGAAAAACAAATCTTTCATTTCAATTTTTTTGTGCTGTGCAATCGAAAAATGAATGCGATATTGTCCACAAGTCAATAATATGGAAACCAAACCAATTATCACTTGTGCGATATAATAAATAATGTTTTGTGTAGAAAAACGCACTGCTGTTGTTTGCAGCATGGAAAATGGCAATTCAAACAATGAGGCAATCAATGAGGTGAGGATAAATGCCCGCATTGGAAGAATATATCCGCATGCACTTAAATTCTCTCGTGCAATTCGTTTTAATTCTTTACATTTTCTTTTCATAATCTTTAAAATGCTCCTTTATTTATAAATCCTTTAATCGTATATATCCGTAAATATAGATTGTTTTTTATTGGAAAAACTCTCCATACAACATTTCAAAATCATATCCTGCCATTTCGCACGCTTCCCGAAGAATTTCTTCAATACTTCCATATTCCGCTAATGCAATCTGGAAAGCAACTGTATAAAAAATTATTGTAAGAAGCAATCCAATCACGCCCAAAATCACGCCCCATCTGGCTTTCGAGCCAAATTTCATATTGCCACCTTTAGAAAGAATCGCAAAAAGAATTGCCATTGCCCCTGCTACAAAGGAAACATAAATAATGCTGCATGTTAAGATACTGGTAATTCCCAAGGCAAATGCAACTTTTTCATATAAATTTACCGCAGGTTGTGGTGTTGCATAATAATTATGATTGTAGTTGTTTGGATTGGATGAAGAATTTGGTTGATTGTCTCCAGAGTTGTCATAGGGATTGTAATTATTATAGTCCATGTATTTCATTCCTTTATTTTATAAAAATTTGTAATCAAGTAAGATGGATATTTTCAAAGTTTAACAATATTTTTAATAATATTCTTTGAAAAATCTTATGATAACATCATACCACTTTCAATAGAATTGAGAAAGATAAAATTTTAGAATTATGATATTTTATAGAATAGCATAAAGTGAATACTCAAAATCTTGCAAATCCTATATCACTTCGTTATAATAAAATCAATTTTAATCAGGAAGGAACTAAATCATATGGACATTATTGCAAAAATTGCAGAAGAACTAGCAATAAAACAGACACAGGCGGAAGCCGCCATTCAATTAATTGACGAAGGAAATACGATTCCCTTTATCGCTCGTTATCGAAAAGAAGCAACCGGAGCATTAAATGACGAAGTGCTTCGTAACCTAGCAGACCGCCTTACTTATTTACGTAATTTAGAAGAGAAAAAAGCAACCGTTTTATCCGGCATTGAAGAACAGGGAAAATTAACGGAAGAATTAAAAGCACAGATTTTAGCCGCAGAAACACAGGTAGCTGTAGATGATTTATATCGTCCTTATCGCCCAAAACGTCGTACGCGTGCCATTATTGCAAAAGAGAAAGGATTAGAGCCACTTGCAAATACCATTTTGCTTCAAATGCTAAAAACACCACTTGCAGAAGAAGCTGCAAATTATCTGAGTGAAGAAAAGGATGTTTTAACAGTCGAAGCTGCGATTGTTGGAGCAAAAGATATTATTGCGGAAATGATTTCCGATAATGCAGACTATCGAACTAAAATCCGTGAACTTACCATGAAAAAAGGTCGTTTACTTTCTGCAGCAAAAGACAAAGAAGCAGAATCCGTATATGAAATGTATTATGAATACGATGAAAGTTTACATAAAACAGCAGGACATAGAACACTTGCCATCAATCGTGGGGAAAAAGAAAAAATATTAACCGTAAAAGTAGAAGCACCAACAGAAGAGATTCTTGCTTATTTAGAAAAGAAAATGATTGTTCGTTCAAAGACGGAATGTGCTGATGCTATAAAAGATGCCATTACCGATGCATATGACCGCTTAATTGCCCCATCAATTGAACGTGAAATTCGTAACGATTTAACGGAAAAGGCAGAAGATGGAGCCATCAAAGTATTTGGAAAAAACTTAGAACAGCTTCTTATGCAGCCACCAATCGCAGGTCAGGTTGTGTTAGGATGGGACCCGGCATTTCGTACCGGCTGTAAATTAGCAGTTGTAGACCCAACAGGAAAAGTATTGGATACAACGGTTATTTATCCAACAGCACCTTTTAAAAATAAAGCCGATGAAGAAAAACGTATCGCTGATTCTAAAGCAATTTTAAAGAAACTGATTTCCAAGTATAATATTACACTTATTTCCCTTGGAAATGGAACTGCCTCTCGTGAATCCGAACAAGTCATTGTTTCTCTTTTAAAAGAGATTCCAATGCAGGTGCAGTATATTATTGTAAATGAAGCAGGTGCTTCCGTATATTCTGCAAGTAAGTTAGCTACTGAAGAATTTCCAAACTTTGACGTAGGACAAAGAAGTGCAGCCTCCATGGCACGAAGACTGCAAGACCCACTTGCAGAACTTGTAAAAATTGACCCGAAATCCATTGGTGTGGGGCAGTATCAGCATGATATGAACCAAAAAAAATTAAGCGAAGCTTTAGGTGGAGTTGTAGAAGACTGTGTAAACAAAGTTGGCGTAGACTTAAATACAGCATCCGCATCTCTTTTGGAATACATTTCAGGTATTTCCAAAACAATTGCAAAAAATATTGTAAATTACCGTGAAGAAAACGGTGCATTCAAATCCCGCTCGGAATTATTGAAAGTAGCGAAATTAGGACCGAAAGCCTACGAGCAATGTGCAGGCTTTATGCGTATTTCCGGTGGGAAAAATCCGCTTGATGCAACAGGCGTACATCCGGAATCCTATGCGGCTACCAAAGAATTATTAGAAAAGCTAGGCTATACATTAAAAGACGTAGAAAGCCGTACAGTTACGGGCATTTCCAAAAAAGTAAAAGACTATAAGAAGTTAGCCAAAGAACTGAATATAGGTGAACTAACCTTACAAGATATTGTAAAAGAACTCGAAAAACCGGCTCGTGACCCACGTGAAGATATGCCAAAGCCAATCCTTCGAAGCGATGTATTGGAAATGAAAGACCTTACACCGGGCATGGTGTTAAAAGGAACCGTTCGAAATGTCATTGATTTTGGTGCATTTGTGGATATCGGGGTACATCAAGATGGACTTGTGCATATTTCACAGCTTTGTGACCGTTATATTAAGCATCCGCTTGAAGCCGTAAGCGTAGGAGATATTGTAGATGTAAAAGTAATGAGTGTCGATGTGAAAAAACAGCGAATTCAGCTTACGATGAGAGGTATATAAGACATGCTTTTGCAGAGAAAATTTGTTTAGCATAATTAAGAGATTTATATGCAGGACAGAAATTTATATTATCATTAAAAAATCCAGTAGAATATTATGGAAAAATGTGCTACACTTAAAACAATGATTGTAGGAGAAAAAAGGGGGAAACACCGTGAGATTAGTTACTCGTTCTGATTTTGATGGACTTGCTTGTGGAGCTTTATTATTAGAAGCAGGAATTATTGATTCTTGGAAATTTGCACATCCAAAGGATTTACAGGATGGTCTTGTAGAAGTAAATGAAAATGATTGCCTTGCAAACGTGCCGTTTGTAGAAGGCTGTGGATTATGGTTTGACCATCATTCCAGCGAACACGAAAGACTGGAATTAGAAGGCAAATACAAAGGCGAAAGCCGTATCACTCCATCTTGTGCAAGAATTATTTATGAATATTATGGTGGAAAAGAACGTTTTCCACAGTTTGATGACATGATGGAAGCTGTAGATAAAGTAGACTCCGGTAATTTAACGATTGATGAAGTTATGAATCCGACAGGCTGGATTTTAATCGGCTTTTTGATGGACCCAAGAACAGGGCTTGGAAGATGGAGACAGTTCTCTATTTCCAATTATCAGCTTATGGAAAAATTAATGGAAGCCTGCCGCACCATGTCTACCGAAGAAATTTTAGCATTATCCGATGTACAGGAACGTATCGAAGTATATAACGAACAGACTGAAAAATTTAAAGAAATGGTTGCAAAATATACAAAAGTAGATGGCAATGTTATCATTACAGACTTAAGAGGTGTAGACCCAATCTATACAGGAAACCGTTTCATGATTTACAGCATGTATCCGGAACAGAATATCTCTGCATGGATTGTAAGTGGTCGTGGCGGTGAAGGATGTTCCGCAGCAGTAGGCTACAGTATTATGAACCGCACATCTGATGTAAACGTAGGCAGCCTTATGTTAAAATACAATGGCGGTGGTCACAAAAAAGTAGGAACTTGCCAGTTCTCTAACGAAAACATGGAAACAGAACTTCCAAAGATGTTGGCAGAGCTTTGTGAGCTTGCAAATAACTAATAATATGTAATTAAAAAGAATCGCATTTGCACATGTATCCATAAGTGATGGAGATATGCAGATGTGATTCTTTGTGTCAGTAACATAAATATTTCAAATTTACAATGTAGGGAATTTATGTATTGAGTTTTGTAATAGAACCATACCATCATATATGAAAATGAACATCTTTATTATACAGAAAATAAGAAAAAATAACAAATTTTTCTGGCAAAGATACAGTAAAGATGAATCTGTGTGGTGAAAAAAGTTTTGACAAACAAAATTTGTCTGTGGTAGCATAATAATAGATATTAGGGAGTAGTTCGCATCAGAGATTTTCTGATGTTGTACTTTTCGTCATCACGTTAAACACATAGAAAATGCTGTGATATGATAGTGTATATCAGGCATCCGGAAATGCTATATGAATATAGTGTTTTCTGAATATGAGGGTTTAACCGGACAGTACACGGATAGGAGCGAGACTTTTATTGTACGAGAGTGCAATGAAGGTCTTTTTTTATTATAAGCAAGTAGCGGAAACGGATTGCGAATATCTGCTTGACTTATTTAAGAAGAGACTGAAAATATTATTTGCACTTAAGTTCATTTGCATATGCAAAAGGGGCAATATAACAGAAAAGGTTGTATTGTAGTTTTGCAGGAAATTGCAAAAAATAGTAATAGAAGATGCATCTAAGCAGAAAGTGAGGACGAACATGAAGAAAGAATGGAACAAAACAATCGATGAATTGATGGTGGAACATCAGGTAACAGACCGCGGTCTTAGTTTAGAACAGGTAGAAAGCATTCGTGCCGAAAAAGGCGAAAATGCATTGCTCGAAGGAAAGCGAAAAAGCGTAATGCAGGTATTTTTTAGCCAGTTTGCTGATTTACTGGTCATTATATTAATTATTGCTGCATCTATTTCATTTGTATCAGGAAACACGGAAAGTACCCTTGTTATCCTTTTGGTACTTCTGATGAATGCAGTTTTAGGTACCGTACAGCATGTAAAAGCACAAAAATCTTTGGATAGTTTAAAGCAGCTTTCTTCCCCAAGTGCAAAAGTAATTCGTGAAGGGAAAAAAATAGAAATTCCGTCACGCGAAGTTGTTCCGGGAGATATTGTGATACTGGAAGCCGGAGATATGATTGTCGCAGATGGACGTATTTTGAATAATTATTCCCTTCAAGTAAATGAAAGTTCGCTTACAGGTGAATCTACAAACGTAGAAAAGACAGAAGCAGAAATACAAGGTGACGTTGCATTGGCAGACCGCACAAATATGGTTTATTCAGGAAGTCTTGTAACATATGGTCGTGCAAAAGTATTAATTACAGCAACAGGAATGCATACAGAGCTTGGAAAAATTGCAGGACTTATGAATGCAGCGAAAGAGAGAAAGACACCTTTGCAGGAAAGTTTGGATGCATTTAGTGGAAAATTGGCAATGCTGATTATGATTATCTGTGGATTGGTGTTTATATTATGCTTATATCGTGATATGGAAGTGCTTGATTCCATGATGTTTGCAGTAGCTTTAGCAGTTGCAGCGATTCCGGAAGCATTGAGTTCCATTGTAACGATTGTGCAGGCATTTGGAACACAAAAGATGGCAAAGGAAAATGCCATTATCAAAGATTTAAAAGCAGTAGAGAGCTTAGGCTGTGTATCAGTTATCTGTTCGGATAAAACAGGGACTTTAACTCAAAACAAGATGACTGTACAAAAAGTTTATGTAGACGGACAGGAAATAAATCCAAAGGGAATGAACCTTTCGGATGAAACACAACGTTATTTGTTATATGATGCCGTCCTTACAAACGATTCTTCCATAGTAGCCGGAAAAGGCATTGGAGACCCAACCGAATATGCACTTATTGAAATGTTCCGAAACTTAGAGCATTTCCAAAAGGCAAAAAATGAGGAAGCAGGAGTATTAAAAGCGGCTTGTGTAAGTGAGGAAGATGATTTTGAAAATATTCTCAGAGGCAATATGCCACGTTTAGAGGAACTTCCATTTGACTCAGACAGAAAATTGATGAGCACGAAATATCGTCTTCATGGTGTAGAAACTATTTTGACAAAAGGTGCACCGGATGTTTTATTAGAACGCTGTGATTTTGTGCGCTATTCGAATGGAATTTTACCAATGACAGAAGAAGAACGACAGAAAATAAGTAAGCAAAATCATAGATTTAGCGAAAATGGACTCCGTGTTTTAGCATTTGCATATAAAGAAAGCGAGGAAAGATTGTCGCTTGAAACAGAAACAGGATTTACATTCTTAGGCTTAATTGCGATGGTAGACCCGCCAAGACCGGAATCCATTCAGGCAGTTTCTGATGCAAAAATGGCAGGAATCCGCCCGATTATGATAACCGGAGACCATAAGGTAACAGCGGTTGCCATTGCAAAGGAAATTGGCATTTTTGAAGATGGTGATATGGCTGTAACAGGCAGGGAATTAGATGCCATGACAGAAAGCCAATTAGATGAAGCTATCACAAAAATCTCAGTATATGCTCGTGTTTCACCTGAAAATAAAATTCGTATTGTAGAAGCATGGCAAAAACGAGGAAATATTGCAGCAATGACAGGTGATGGTGTAAACGATGCACCGGCATTAAAAAAAGCAGATATTGGCGTAGCAATGGGAATTACAGGAACGGAAGTATCAAAAGATGCGGCTTCCATGATTTTGTCGGATGACAATTTTGCAACCATTATAAAGGCAGTAGCAAACGGAAGAAATGTTTACCGCAATATCAAAAATGCAATTTTATTTTTACTTTCCGGCAATACAGCAGGTATTTTATCCGTATTATACACCTCACTTTTAGGTCTTCCGGTACCTTTTGCCCCGGTACATTTATTATTTATTAACCTGTTGACAGACTCACTTCCTGCAATTGCAATTGGTATGGAACCGGCAGATGAAAACCTGTTAAAAGAAAAGCCAAGAGACCCATCCGTGGGAATTTTGACCAAAGAGTTCTTATTACAGATGTTATGGCAGGGAGGTTTGATTGCAATCGTTTCCATGATTGCATATCATATCGGACTTGGAACGGATGCACAAATGGCATCTACAATGGCATTTGCAACGCTTACATTAGCAAGATTATTTCATGGGTTTAATTGCAGAAGCAAGTCCTCTATTTTTAAGATTGGTTTGGGAAGTAATTTATATAGTGTAGCTGCATTTTTTGCAGGAATCGCATTTTTAATGCTTGTATTATTTGTGCCGTTCTTACATGGTGTGTTTGATGTTTCCGTGCTTTCGCAAACTGCACTTTTGCAGATTGCAGGTTTGGCATTTTTACCAACGGTTATCATTCAGATTGTAAAATTAATAACTCAAAAGTAAAAATTATGTAAAATAAAGGCAAAGAAGCGGTTAAGAACAAAGCAGATTTATTGACGGAAAAATTAGAAAAAGTTATGATGAAATTGGTTATAAAAGACCATGATGTTGCTGGTCATGTGTGAACAGTAACGCCATAACCACTCTCATATATTTTATTAAAATAGGCTATTACATAACAAAATGTAATAGCCTATAGTACAGGAGGAAAAAATGAGCATAACAGATGTTTTTGGGTTACTTGGAGGTCTTGCACTATTCTTATACGGTATGCAGATGATGAGCGATGGTCTCGAAGATGCGGCAGGAGACCGCATGGAACAGATTTTAGCAAAACTTACTGCAAATCGATTTTTAGGAGTAGCGGTTGGTGCAGTCATTACTGCGATTATCCAATCTTCTTCTGCAACAACCGTTATGGTAGTTGGATTTGTAAATTCCGGCATGATGACATTGCAGCAGGCAGTATGGATTATTATGGGTGCAAATATCGGTACAACTATTACCGGTCAGCTTTTAACGCTTGATGTAGGAGCAGTCGCACCACTGGTTGCATTTTTAGGTGTAGCTATGATTGTATTTTTTAAATCACCAAAACTGCATCATTTTGGAAAAATTCTTGCGGGATTTGGTATGTTGTTTATCGGCATGGATTCAATGGGAGCTGCCATGAAACCATTGCAGGAAATGGAAGAGTTCGTTTCTCTTATGACAACTTTCTCAAATCCGGTATTTGGTATTTTAGCAGGTGCTGTTTTTACCGCAGTAATTCAATCTTCTTCTGCATCAGTAGGTATTTTACAGACATTAGCAGGGAATGGTTTGATTCCATTTTCCAGTGCAGTATTCGTATTATTCGGTCAAAATATTGGTACTTGTATCACCGCAGTATTGGCATCTATTGGTACAAACCGTAGTGCGAAAAGAACTACAATTATCCATTTAATGTTTAACATTATTGGTACAATTATCTTTACAATAATTTGTATTTTATTCCCGTTTGCAGATTTTGTGGCAGGATTTACACCGGGCAATCCAACGGCACAGATTGCAAATATGCATACGACATTTAATATTGTAACAACTATTCTTTTAGTTCCATTTGGAACCTACTTAGCAAAACTTGCAACAAAAATCTTACCGGAAATCAAAGAAGAAAAAGGCGAAGTTTCACTTCTGCGTTCTTTAAGTACAGAATTTGGACGTAACAGAACAACACTTGGTTCTGATGCCATCCATATGGATGTTCTTCGTCAGGAAGTAGAGCGTATGGTTCGTTTAGCTGGTGAAAACGTGCAGAGAAGTTTCCAGGCGATATTGGAAAATGATAATACACTTGTAAAAAAAGCAAGTGAGACAGAAGGAACGATTAATACATTAAACCGCGATATTTCGCAGTATGTTTCCAAAGTATTAGTATCTAGTAATAGCGGTCAGAACGTTACAAGTTTTGAACAGTATTTCCTGATAACCGGAAATGCAGAACGTATTGGCGACCATGCGAAAAATATCTGTGAGTATGTAGAAATCTTAAAGAAAAGCAATATTGTATTTTCAGAAGATGCAAGAAAAGAAATTGTAAAAATGCAGAACATCACAAAGAATGCAGTAGACAGAGTTTTGGTAAAAGAAGATGATGTAACAAAATGGCTTTCTGATATTGCAGCAATGGAGCAGCAAATTGATGATATGACCAAGAAATACAGAGAACGTCATCTTGAACGTATGAGAAACGGACTTTGCAACGAAGAAGCATGTATGTTATATTCACAGATTTTAACAGATTTTGAACGTATTGGTGACCACGTGCTGAATATCGCACAATCGTATACAAAGATTTATAGTGCATAATACGATAGTGTAAAATTTTTGTAGGAAAAATTTTTGCTATTCCTATGTTTGTGATATATACTAAGAAATAATCACAGATAGAACGTTCTTTTTTCATATAAAAAGCACAAAACTCCCTCTTGTATAATATCCTATAATAGGTTATAATCAATAAAAATCAAATAAGAGTTTCTTCGGGGCTGGGTGCTCGCAAAAGCGAAATTCCCGACCGACGGTGATTGGTAAACGCCAAAAGTCCGTGAACTGCTAACAGCAGCCGATTCGGTGCAATTCCGAAACCGACAGTATAGTCTGGATGAGAGAAGAAGGATAGGATGATTATTTGATAATGTCTTAGGTCATTATCAAAAAATAAAAATATATAAATTTTATAAGCAAAATACTTTCTATTCTTAATATTATGGCAACAGATGCAATATCCCCGAATTTTATATTCGGGGATATTTACTTTATTAAGGAATTGCTTATGTATATATAAACCAAAACGAGGTTATTATCTGCATAAAATCAATAGCTATGAACTCTTATTTTATTTTCTAAAAATTTACATAACCCAAAAGGAGTTTCTTATTATGAGCAAAAAAAATAACGTACGTTACATTACTATGACTGGCATGCTATCAGCTATCGGATTTGTTTTAATGTATTTTGAAATTAGCGTTCCATTTATGCCGGGCTTTATCAAAATGGATTTATCCGAACTTCCCGCACTTATTGGTTCTTTTGCATTTGGACCAATATGCGGCATATTAATTTGTCTCATAAAAAATGTCTTGCATCTGACAGTATCTAATACCGCATTTGTAGGTGAACTTGCTAACTTTTTAATGGGAGCCGTATTTGTAGGAACAGCAGGTTTTTTTTATGAGCGTAAAAAAACAAAACAAACAGCCGCAATTGCAGCAGTAGCAGGAGCTATTTTAATGGGTGTAGTGTCTATTCCTATTAACTACTTTGTAACTTATCCGTTTTATTATAACTTTATGCCAAAAGAAACCATACTTGCAGCATATCAAGCAATTATCCCATCTATGAAAAGTATATTGCAGAGTTTGATTTGTTTTAACTTCCCATTTACTACCGTAAAAGGTCTGATTTCCGTTATGATTACACTGTTGGTATATAAGCACCTCTCTCCAATTATAAAAGGCAGAAAATAAATTTTTGACACACTCTATAAGAACGTGTTACAATGGCAAAAGACAAAGGCATGTCCTTTGTCTTTAAAAATATAAAAGAGTTGGAGAGAATAAATGAAAGTAGAATTTGATGTAAACTTAGAACGGACACATATTTTTAAATTTAATATGTATCAAACTTATAGAAGTGCACAGGGGACACTTTCTATTTTGATTACTGCACTTATATTTGGACAATTGTATTTAAATTATCAGAACATGGGAATGAACCAGATTCTTATGCATGTGGGTGTGGGCATATTATTTTTTGTTTATGTTCCTGGCAGTTTGTGGTTAGGTGCGAAGAAAACCTTACAAAAAAATAGTGTATTGGCAAGCACACTCCATTTTGAATTTACAGAAACTGATATCTGTGTAACACAAGGACCGGATAAAGCACAGTTTAAGTGGGAAAATATTTATAAAATGGTATCCACAAAAGACTTAGTTTTAATCTATACCAATCGTGTTAATGCTTATGTAATTCCGAGACTTCAAATTGGAATGAATTACATAGAATTGACAAAGTTAGCAAATAAGAAGTTAGATAAAAGTCGTGTTCGTTTGAAATAAATAATGTTTGGATAGGCATGAGTGTTATAAGATTTAAGTAATACAACTGTTTGGGGAAATTAAGAAATCAATTATTAGGAGTTATAATGGAACAATTAACAATTATAGAAAGTTTTTCAGCAGAAGATACATTAGAATTAGGTCGACAGATGGGACGAAATGCCTTGCCGGGAGATGTATATACGCTGATAGGTGATTTAGGCGTAGGTAAAACCGTGTTTACACAGGGTATTGCAGAAGGGTTGGAAATAACGGAAGCTATTTGCAGCCCAACATTTACGATAGTGCAGGTATATGAGGAAGGTCGTATGCCTTTTTACCATTTTGATGTTTATCGCATCGGTGATATTGAAGAAATGGACGAGATTGGATACGAAGATTATTTTTATGGAGAAGGACTTTGCATGATTGAATGGGCAAATCTGATTCCGGAAATCCTTCCATCCAAACGAAAAGAAATTATGATAGAAAAAGACTTGGAAAAAGGATTTGATTATCGAAAAATTACCATAAAAGAGGTGGAAGAATGAAAGTATTAGCAATCGAATGTTCCGGTCTTGTGGCTGGTATTGCAATAACAGAAGGAGAAAATCTGTTAGGTGAATATACGATAAATTACAAAAAAACACATTCGCAGACGATTCTTCCCATGTTGGATGAATTGGCAAAAATGATAGAACTGGATTTAAATACCATAGATGCGATTGCAGTTTCAAATGGACCGGGTTCTTTTACAGGACTTCGTATTGGTTCAGCAACCGCAAAAGGTTTAGGGTTGGCTTTGAATAAGCCGATTATTCCGGTTCCGACTGTAGACGCACTTGCATATAATTTATGGGGCGTACAAAAACAGATATGTCCGCTTATGGATGCCAGAAGACAACAGGCATATACGGGATTATATGCATTTTCCGATGGTAAATTTGAAACGCTTATTTCCCAATGTGCAGTAGATATTAGCGAAATTGTTGAAAAAATAAATGAAACTCAAAAAGCTACCATCTTTTTAGGAGATGGTGTACCGGTATTTCAAGAATATCTGTCGCAGCATCTTACAGTACCATATATGTTTGCCCCTGCAAGCTGTAATCGTCAAAGAGCTGCAAGTGTAGCAGTATTGGCACAAAAATTATACCAAGCAGGCATCGTAGAAAGTGCAGCTGCCCATAAACCGGATTATCTGCGGCTTTCACAGGCAGAGCGTGAGCGAAAAGAAAAGGAACGTGATTTCAAAATATGTTAATTCGTACCATGACAATGGAAGACGTAAAACAAGTAGCCGAAATAGAAGCACAATGTTTTTCACTTCCATGGTCACAAAAAAGTTTTGAGGATTCCCTTAAAAGGGATGACACCATATTTCTTGTATGTGAACAAAAATCAACTTACCAAAAGTATCCGGTATTAAGAGATGAAAGTTTGAATAATGCAGATATTGATAAGAAATCCATACGGAAAGAGTCTGAAACTTTATCTTACAACAAGGAAAATTTAGAAAAACTACAGAATAACTCTGAATTGTCCGATAAAAGAATTATAGGGTATATTGGTATGTATATTTCCTTTGAAGAAGGCGAAATTACAAATGTAGCAGTCACACCTTTTGCAAGGCAAAAAGGAATTGGTAATGCTTTAATAAAAGCAATAAAAGAAGCTGCACGAAAACAAAATTTGCAGCGTATTGTACTGGAAGTAAGAGTATCTAATCAATCGGCAATCGCCCTTTATAAAAAAAATGCGTTTGTTTCTATTGGAATTCGTAAAAATTTTTATGAAAAACCGGTAGAAGATGCCAATATTATGGTTTGTGAAGAATTATAATATAAATAATGTGAATTCGATAAAAATATGTAATAAAAGTTAAATAATAACGTATGAAACAAAAATTTATGCTAAAAATACCCCGAACATAACTATTTTACGGATTTTAAGATAGGAAAATAAGCGATTTGGGGTATTAGAAGTTATTTCTGTAATTTAGGTTAAATACATGAAATCAAGACTCTGGTATTATAAAATGAAATAGAAAGTTGGAAATAAAATGTTAGATGTATGTCTTTTAGGGACTGCGGGCATGATGCCTCTTCCACATCGTTGGCTCACATCATTGATGCTGCGATATAACGGAAGCAGTCTTTTGATTGATTGTGGGGAAGGAACACAGATTGCTATCAAAGAGAAAGGGCTTAGTTTTCATCCGATAGATATTTTATGCGTGACACATTTTCACGCAGACCATATCAGCGGGCTTCCGGGTCTTTTGCTTACAATGGGTAATGCAGAAAGGACCGAACCTCTCACAATTATCGGACCGAAAGGTCTTGAAAGAGTAGTAAATGCCATGCGAACCATAGCACCGGAACTGCCATTTGAAATCCGTTGCATAGAAATGAGTCAGCAGGATGAATATTTTGAGATAAATGGTTATCATATCCATGCATTTCGTGTAAAACACAATGTAGTATGTTACGGATATTCCATAGAAATAAAGCGTGCAGGAAAATTTTCGGTAGAGCGTGCCAATGAAAATAATATTCCAATGAAATTGTGGAGTCGCCTCCAAAAAGGCGAGACAATAGAAATGGATGGCGTTTTTTATACTCCGGACATGGTTTTAGGACCTGCTCGAAAAGGATTAAAAGTAACATATTGTACGGATAGCAGACCGACAGATGCAATTGTAGAAGCGGCAAAAGAAGCAGATTTGTTTATTTGTGAAGGCATGTATGCCGAGAAAGAAAAGCTGTCCAAAGCAAAACAATATAAACATATGACGTTTTATGAGGCAGCAGAAATGGCAAAAAAAGCACAGGTTGCAGAAATGTGGCTGACACATTTTTCACCATCTTTAGTACGAGGGGAAGATTATATGCCGGAAGTGCGTAAGATTTTTGCAAACTCATATTTAGGTAAAGATGGCAAGAGCGTGGAATTGGTATTTCAGGAGTAACTGTTAAGGAATTAAAAAAATATTTATTTTTAAATTTTAGCTAAAATAAAAATCTCTTTCTTCAAGTGTATAAAGTACTAATAGATGTGAGATTTTTAATATTTTATAAAGGAGGAATAGTATGAAAAACACAAAAATTATTGTTATTATTGCAGCATGTGTTCTTCTCATTTGTGGTGGTTTCTTTTTTTCCATGCAAGAGGATGGTCCAAGTGAAACTGAATTGACAGAAGTGCAGAAACTTATAACAAAAGATTTGGAAAATGATTATCCGAAAACACCAAGAGAAGTCGTAAAATTATATAATCGTATTGTGGAGTGCTATTATGGTACAGAACTTAAAAAGGAAGAACTTAAAGACCTTTCATTACAGATGAGAAAATTACTTGATGAAGAATTATTATTATTAGAGGAAAATTCAGAAGAAAATTATTATAATTCTGTACTTAGTGAGGTGGCATACTATGAAGCGAATGAAATGTATATTGTAGAAGCTAATGTATGTGCGAGTAATGAAGTGGAATTTATAACAGATAAAGATAAAGGTGATAAACTTGCAGAGGTAGCTGTGTCTTATTTCATAAAAAAAGGACAGAATGATTTTTTTAAAACTTATCAGGACTTTGTATTAAGGGAAGATGAAGATGGCAGGTGGAAAATTCTTCATTGGAAAGAAGGAGAAGCTTGGAATGAATAGTATGATTGAAAAAGAGGTTAAAATTCTGGCAATTGAAACCTCTTGCGATGAAACAGCAGCAGCAGTAGTTGTAAATGGCAGAGATGTACGTTCCAATGTCATTTCGTCTCAAATAGACCTTCACACGTTATATGGTGGAGTTGTGCCGGAAATTGCGTCTCGCAAACATATAGAAAAAATAAATCAAGTAATTGAAGAAGCGTTAAATAAGGCAGATATGACATTGTCAGAGATTGACGCAATTGGTGTCACGTATGGGCCAGGGCTTGTAGGTGCACTTTTGGTAGGTGTAGCAGAGGCAAAAGCCATTAGTTATGCTCGTAATATTCCGTTAATTGGTGTACATCATATCGAAGGTCATATTAGTGCAAATTATATTGAAAATAAAGAATTAGAGCCACCATTTTTATGTTTGGTAGTATCCGGAGGACACACGCATCTTGTGCGTGTAACAGACTATGGAAAATACGAGATACTTGGAAAAACAAGAGATGATGCGGCTGGCGAAGCATTTGATAAAGTGGCAAGAGCGATTGGACTAGGCTATCCCGGAGGACCTAAAATAGAAAAGGTTTCTTATGAAGGAAATCCTGAGGCAATTGCATTTCCACGTGCAAAAATAGCAGATGGTGTATATGATTTTAGTTTTAGTGGATTAAAATCTGCTGTATTAAATTATTTGAATGGCTGTAAAATGAAAGATATTCCTATTAATCAAGCAGATGTAGCGGCATCATTCCAAAAATCCGTAACTGATGTATTGGTAGGACATGCAATGTCTGCAATTGATGAATATAAAATGGATAAGTTTGCCATTGCCGGAGGTGTCGCATCGAATGGAACACTTCGCAAAGCGATGGAAGAAGCTTGTGCAAAAAAAGGTATAAAATTCTATCATCCATCTCCAATCTTATGTACGGATAATGCTGCAATGATTGGTGCTGCTGCATATTATGATTTTATTGCAGGAAAAAGAGCCGGATTAGATCTAAATGCAGTTCCTAATTTAAAATTAGGAGAGGGATAAGTAAGATTTTTAAATGATACAAAAGGATGATTGATTGAACGCAGAATAAATATCCCCACACTTCAAATACATGAAGCATTAAGTGATGTTTTTTTGGAGTGTGTACCAGTTGGAGATTGAAAAATCCACAACTGGAAAGTTTCGAAACAACCTGCGTTCACATGGAAATCGTGAAAGCGGACTCCGCGTGAATTTTTTAAGCACGATATAGCAAATGGGAGGAAGGTATATGAATAATTTTACAGCAATCGTATTATCTGCGGGAAGTGGGAGCCGTATGAAAAGCGATATACCGAAACAATATATGGATTTAAATGGAAAACCGGTAATTTATTATAGCTTGAAAGCATTCGAAGATAGTGGATTTTCTTCCATTATTTTGGTATGTGGAAAAAATGATGTAAAATATTGCAAAACAGAAATCGTAGAAAAGTATGGGCTTACAAAAGTAAAAGCCATAGTCCCGGGTGGAAAAGAAAGATATCATTCTGTGTATGAGGGACTAAAAGCGATTCAAGGTGCAGATTATGTTTTTATCCATGATGGAGCAAGACCAATGATTACGCCTGATATAATTAAAAGATTACAAGATGTAGTTGTGGCAGAAGAAACAGCGGTTGCAGGAATGCCTGTGAAAGATACCATTAAAATTGTAGATGAAAATAATTATGTGGAAAGTACACCGGAAAGAAAATATGTCTGGCAGGTACAGACTCCACAATGTTTTTCTTATTCCATCATATACGAAGCATATAAATCTGTTATAATGGATGAAGAAGAAGGAATACCGATTCCGGCAGTTACAGATGATGCGATGGTTTTATCCTATGCAACAGATTATGAAGTAAAAATGGTAGAGGCTGATTATAAAAATATAAAAATTACAACACCGGAAGATATCCTAATAGCATCGTTTTTTTTGAACGCAGAATAAAAATCAACCACTTCAAATATGTGGAGCGTTAACTTAGTAGGGGAGATTTTGTAAAGATTTCATTTGGACTGTCAAAGGGGCTATTTCTATCATAAATAATCAATAACATAATTTTAACCTATAAAAAAAATAAAAAAAATTAAAATTATTGTTGACAACAAGTGAATTTGATGGTAATATAAGTCCTGTGCTGAGGCACACAACTAAATACGGAGAGGTATCGAAGTGGTCATAACGAGGCGGTCTTGAAAACCGTTTGTCCGCAAGGGCACGTGGGTTCGAATCCCACCCTCTCCGTTATTTTTTTGCCTAAAATGAATGGGCGAAAAAATAGCAACCGCATAGCATAAGATTCACATTGTGAATCTTATATTTTTTTGACAAGTATTTACTTGATCTATTCGGAGAAGTACCCAAGCTGGCCGAAGGGACACCCCTGGAAAGGGTGCAGGTCGTTAACAGCGGCGCGAGGGTTCAAATCCCTCCTTCTCCGCTAGTTAGGTTAGAAAAAAACAAATTTTTTGTAAAAAGCTGTTGACAAAGTTAATTGCTTATGATAATCTAACTTAGCTGTCGCGAGTGGCAGTAAACAAAAGCGAAAAAATAAAAAAGTTGTTGACAAATATTTGTGAGTGTGTTATTTTAAATTAGCTGTCACAAAAAAACAGCAACGAAAAATAAAATAAAAAAGTTGTTGACAATAGCTTGAAAGTGTGATATTCTTACAAAGCTGTTGAAAACAACAGCAACGAACATTGATAACTAAACAGTGAAAAACCTTGAAAGATTCAAAGAGAATAATTCAAGACTAGATCTAGAAAAAGATTTAGCGAACGTTTTAATCGAGAGATTAAAACCCTTTAAACAGTAGATTCAGATTTGTCTGAATGGAAAAGCCAGTTTAGACTGGCCGATTAAACTTTTAACATGAGAGTTTGATCCTGGCTCAGGATGAACGCTGGCGGCGTGCTTAACACAT